>CAIOTD010000031.1 GCA_903861115.1 uncultured Burkholderiales bacterium | reverse complement strand
CCTGGTGACGACGTGGCGATCACAGTGAAGTTGATCCACCCCATTGCGATGGAAGAGGGATTGCGCTTTGCGATTCGCGAAGGCGGTAAGACCGTTGGCGCGGGTGTTGTTGCCAAAGTATTGGAGTAAAAAACCATGTCCGCTAAACAAAAAATTAGAATTCGTCTTAAAGCTTTTGATTACAAATTAATTGATCAATCTGCAGCAGAAATTGTAGACACGGCCAAAAGAACAGGCGCAATTGTTAAGGGTCCAGTACCCTTGCCAACAAGGATGAAGCGCTTTGATATTTTGCGTTCACCACACGTCAATAAATCTAGTAGAGATCAATTGGAAATCAGAACCCATCAACGATTGATGGATATTGTTGATCCAACTGATAAAACAGTAGATGCATTGATGAAGTTAGACCTCCCAGCAGGGGTTGACGTAGAAATTAAGTTGCAATAATAAAACAGACAGCCTAAATTTCAATTTAGGCTGTCATGTTGGTTGCATTTAAAGAAGAATTTGAGTTAGAATAGCAGGCTCTAGTAAATACTAGAAGTTTATTAACCGTCTCTCGCATAAAAAACACAGTTGCCAATTGCAGTGATTGTGGTGAGGGTTTTGGAGAAAAAAATGAGTCAAAGCACCCGTTTGGGTTTGCTTGGACGCAAGGTAGGCATGATGCGCCTATTTACCGATGAAGGCGATGCAGTGCCTGTTACGGTAGTAGACGTATCAAACAACCGAGTGTCACAGGTAAAAACCCAGGATATAGATGGTTATGTAGCCCTTCAAGTTACATTCGGTGAGAGAAAAGCTTCTCGAGTCACCAAACCCATAGCCGGTCACCTTGCCAAGGCAGGCGTGCACGCCGGAGAAATCATTCAAGAATTTCGCGTTACTGCAGACTTGGCCGCAAAATATGCTGCCGGTTCAAATGTGCCAGTAACAGATGTATTTGCTGTAGGTCAAAAGGTAGATGTGCAAGGTACATCTATTGGTAAAGGCTTTGCGGGTACGATCAAGCGTCATAATTTTCACTCACAGCGTGCTTCACACGGTAACAGCCGTTCGCACAATGTGCCAGGATCAATTTCAATGGCTCAAGATCCAGGTCGTGTTTTCCCAGGGAAACGCATGTCTGGGCACATGGGTGATGAAACAGTAACAACTCAGAATTTAGATGTGATTCGTATCGACGAAGCACGTCAACTGTTGTTGATTAAAGGTGCAATTCCAGGGTCAGCCGGTGGTTTTGTCACCGTTAGACCTGCAATTAAAGCAAGCAATAAAGGAGCGAACTGATGCAGCTCGAACTCCTAAATGATCAAGGGCAAGCGTCATCAAAATATGATGCTCCTGAAACAGTATTCGGCAGAGCCTACAACGAAGATTTGGTTCACCAAATTGTAGTTGCATACCAAGCCAATGCTCGCCAAGGTACGCGTGCTCAAAAAGACAGAGAGCAAGTTAAACACTCGACAAAGAAGCCTTTTAAACAAAAGGGTACGGGTCGCGCAAGGGCGGGTATGACATCTTCACCAATTTGGCGTGGAGGCGGAAGAACATTTCCAAATAGCCCAGAAGAGAATTTCACACAAAAAATCAATAAAAAGATGTACCGTGCTGGAATGGCTTCCATCTTGTCACAATTGGCAAGAGAGGGACGTTTGGCAGTGGTTGATACACTAACAGTTGAAGCGCCAAAGACAAAATTATTGGCAGCTAAATTCAAGGCAATGAACTTGAATTCAGTGCTTGTAATTTCTGATCAGGTTGATGATAACTTGTACTTGGCTTCACGTAACTTACCCAATGTATTGGTTGTGGAGCCTAGATATGCGGATCCACTTTCATTGGTGCATTACAAGAAAGTTTTGGTAACAAAAGCAGCAATAGATCAACTCAAGGAGATGTTCGCATGAGCGCACAAAAATTTGATGAAGGTCGATTGATGCAAGTATTGGTCGCTCCTATTATTTCTGAAAAAGCAACAATGGTTGCAGAAAAAAATAACGCAGTGACCTTTAAAGTTTTGCAAGATGCGACAAAGCCAGAGATCAAAGCCGCAGTTGAATTGATGTTCAAAGTAACTGTTAAGGGCATTTCTGTGGTCAATACAAAAGGCAAAACAAAACGATTTGGCCGCTCAATTGGTCGCAGAGACAATGTAAGAAAAGCTTACGTAACACTCATGCCGGGACAAGAGCTCAATCTTTCTGGGGAGGCTGCTTAATCATGGCCGTAATTAAAATGAAACCAACTTCACCTGGCCAGCGTGCCGTGGTGAAAGTAACAAGAGATCATTTGCACAAAGGCGAAGGATACGCTCCTTTGTTAGAGCCTCAGTTCCAAAAAGCTGGACGCAATAACAACGGACATATCACGACCCGTCACAAAGGTGGTGGTCATAAGCATCATTACCGTGTTGTTGATTTCCGTCGCAACAAAGATGCAATTCCAGCAAAAGTTGAGCGTATTGAATACGATCCAAATCGTACAGCACACATTGCTTTGTTGTGTTATGCCGATGGAGAGAGACGCTATATCATTGCACCAAGAGGCCTTGAGGTTGGCGCGACACTCATGAGTGGAGCTGAAGCCCCAATCCGCGCTGGAAACACATTGCCAATTAGAAACATCCCAGTGGGTTCAACTATTCACTGTATTGAGTTGCAAATTGGTAAAGGTGCACAGATGGCTAGATCTGCCGGTACTTCAGCAACACTGCTTGCTAGAGAAGGTACATACGCTCAAGTTCGCTTGCGATCTGGAGAGGTAAGAAAAATTCACATTGAGTGCAGAGCCACAATTGGTGAAGTTGCAAATGAAGAACACAGCCTACGTCAACTGGGCAAAGCTGGTGTTAAGCGTTGGATGGGTATCAGGCCCACTGTGCGTGGTGTTGCAATGAATCCTATTGATCACCCCCACGGTGGTGGTGAGGGTCGTACAGGTGAAGGCCGTGTGCCAGTTGATCCTTGGGGTAATATGACCAAAGGTTATCGCACCCGTAATAACAAACGTACGCAAGTGATGATTGTGTCACGTCGTAAAAAGTAAGGGGTAACCAATGACACGCTCACTTAAAAAAGGCCCCTTTGTAGACCACCATTTGATGGTTAAGGTTGACAAAGCCGTCGCAATTAAAGATAAAAAACCAATTAAAACATGGTCACGTCGTTCGATGATTCTTCCTGAATTCATTGGATTGACAATTGCTGTTCACAATGGCAAACAACATGTTCCCGTTTACATTACAGACCAGATGGTCGGTCATAAACTCGGCGAGTTTGCTTTGACTCGAACATTCAAAGGTCACCCAGCGGACAAGAAAGTCCAAAAGAAATAAGGAGAGACCTATGGAAACACGTGCAGTCCTCCGCGGCGTTCGCTTATCAGTCGACAAGGGGCGCTTGGTTGCTGATTTGATCCGTGGAAAAAAAGTGGATCAAGCCCTCAACATTTTGACTTTTACGCAAAAAAAGGCAGCCGGTATCGTTAAAAAAGTACTGGAATCTGCAATTGCTAATGCTGAACACAATGATGGAGCAGACATTGATGAACTCAAGGTCAAAACCATCTATGTCGAGCAAGGTGCAACGCTTAAGCGTTTTACCGCCCGAGCTAAGGGTCGTGGAAATCGTATTAGTAAACCCACGTGCCACGTGTACGTGACGGTCGGCAACTGAAAGGCCTAAGAAATGGGACAAAAAATCCATCCAACCGGTTTCCGCTTGTCGGTAAGTCGTAATTGGGCAAGTCGTTGGTATGCAAGCAATCGTGATTTTGCTGGCATGCTTGCTGAAGATATTAAAGTACGTGAGTATTTGAAAGCCAAGCTTAAAAATGCTGCCGTCTCTAGAGTACTCATCGAGCGTCCTGCAAAAAATGCAAGGATCACAATTTTTTCAGCACGACCAGGCGTCGTGATCGGGAAAAAGGGTGAAGATATTGAAAGCTTGAAAAAAGAATTGGCTGCTCGCTTAGGTGTTCCTGTCGCAGTGAACATTGAAGAAGTTAGAAAGCCAGAAATTGATGCACAGCTCATTGCTGATAGCATTACGCAGCAGCTTGAAAAACGTATCATGTTCAGACGCGCGATGAAACGTGCGATGCAAAATGCAATGCGTTTGGGTGCACAGGGCATTAAAATTATGTCTTCTGGTCGCTTAAACGGTATTGAAATTGCTCGTACTGAATGGTATCGTGAAGGTCGTGTTCCACTTCATACTTTAAGAGCGGACATTGATTATGGAACCTCTGAAGCCAAAACCACATATGGTGTTATTGGTGTAAAAGTATGGGTTTACAAAGGTGACACATTGGGACGCAATGATGCTCCAGTCGCCATTGAAGCCAAAACAGAAGAAGAACGACGCCCACGCGGACCACGTCGTGATGCGAAACCAAGTGGGGACCGTCCAGCAAGAACTGGAGTACGTCGTCCTGCAGGAACCAATGCCGCACCAGTTGATGGAAGCGATAAACCCGCTGAAGCCGCTGATGCCCCTAAAACCACCGTCAAGCGCGTCCGTAAGGTGAGCGCGCCCGCATCCACTGGCACGGCTGCGGACGGCAAAGGAGAATAAGCATGCTGCAACCAGCACGCCGTAAGTATCGTAAAGAACAAAAAGGTAGAAACACTGGTATTGCAACCAGAGGAAACTCAGTTGCATTTGGTGATTTTGGCCTCAAGTCTACCGATCGTGGACGTTTAACGGCTCGTCAAATTGAATCTGCTCGTCGTGCAATTTCACGTCACGTAAAACGTGGCGGTAGAATTTGGATTCGTGTTTTTCCTGACAAACCAATTTCCCAAAAACCTGCTGAGGTTCGTATGGGTAATGGTAAAGGTAATCCAGAATATTACGTTGCTGAAATTCAACCTGGTAAGGTTCTCTACGAAATCGTTGGAGTCCCTGAAGAGTTGGCAAGAGAAGCATTTCGTCTGGCTGCCGCGAAGTTGCCTTTGCGCACAACCTTTGTGACCCGCATGCTGGGTCAATGATCAGGAGAGCAAAATGAACACAACTGAATTACGTGCAAAAGACGTTACTGCTTTAGAGGCAGAAGTCAAAGAATTGCAAAAGACGCATTTTGGAATGCGCATGCAAAAAGCTACTCAAAATTTGAGCAACACTTCGCAACTTCGTCTCACAAGAAGAAGTATTGCACGTGCAAAAACGATTCTTGCTGAAAAGCAAGCAAAACAATAAGGAGATGGCATCATGACAGAAGCTAAAAAATCTCTCAAGCGCACGTTAATTGGCAAAGTAGTGAGCGACAAAAGAGAAAAGACTGTAACAGTTTTGATTGAAAGACGCGTTAAACACGCTCTTTATGGAAAGATTGTTGGTAAATCCAGTAAATATCACGCACACGATGAAAAGGGCGAATATCATATTGGTGATACCATTGAAATTACAGAGAGCAGACCTATCTCTAAAACCAAGAATTGGGTTGCGACCCGTTTGGTAGAAAAAGCTGAAACAGTTTAAAAACCCTTCAGCTTGTACATCAATAGATTAACAAACGGCCCTTTTGAGGGCCGTTTGTTATTATGTAGGCGTATCTTTATGGACACAACATTTTAAAGGAAAAAAGAAATGATCAAAGTCGGTGACACATTGCCCAAATTAACTTTAGCTGAATTCATTGAAATCGAAACTGAAGGTTGTAGTTTAGGACCTAATCCTGTTGATGTTGAGAAAGCGGCAGCAGGGAAAAAAATAGCAATATTTGCTGTACCGGGTGCTTTCACACCCACTTGTTCAGCAAAACATGTTCCTGGATATTTGGAGCATTTTGATGCACTAAAAGCAAATGGTGTTGATGAAGTTTGGTGTTTGAGTGTCAACGATCCATTCGTCATGGGCGCTTGGTCCAAGGATCAAAAAGCGACTGGAAAAATTAGATTTATAGCCGATGGCAGCGCTGAGTTTGCAAAGGCTGTTGGATTGACCCTTGACCTAAATGCCAGGGGTTTAGGACTTAGAAGCAATCGTTATTCGATGCTTGTTAAAGACGGTAAGGTCGTCACCCTAAACATAGAAGGGCCAGGCGAGTTTGCCGTAAGTGACGCAAAAACAATGCTTGAGCAATCCAAGACGCATTAACAAAAAAAAGACTCAGAGCCACATATCTTTTGGGGTTCTGAGTCTTCAGACACATAACTATTCAAATCATTTTTAAGGAAAAAAACAAACCTCGAAAATAATGACTTATACCTTTAAGTAAAACCAAATCAGACTAAAAATAATACAAAAGCTTATCATCGCAAAGATTCGCATCGTGACGCTATCGTTTGAGGACGTAAAAGCTTCAAGAGTCTGTTTAAACCCAGTAATCATGGGAGTGATGAGATCATTTTTAAGTATGAACTTATAGAAAATAACTGCAACTACATGGATTGTGACCAGCAAAATAATTAAAGGCTGACCAATCTCAGAGTGATAAAAAGTCGCCCACTCGACTTGCTGTTCACTGAGTAAAGGGACCAAAGGGCCTGAAAACAGCACTTCATCATCGCTGCATAATCCAGTGATAGCCTGTAATAAAAGACAAACGATCATCGTCAGTGAAGACCAACTGCCTACGGGGTTGTGGCCAGGATAAGTTTGAGTATTGATAGACCTATTCCTTAGATAGGCGAAGACGAGGGATGGCTTTAATGAGAAAGAACTAAATCTTGACCAATGGCCACCAAAAATTCCCCAAAAAACCCGAAAAATCAGTAAAGACAATATGGTCAACCCAATTTGACCATGCAATCTCATCCACTCGTCCCCTAAATTCACCGTGATAAAGGCACCAGCGACCAAGATGATCAATGCAACATGAAAAACACGTGTGGCTAAATCCCAAATTTTGACTGGATTGGACATGGTGGTGAGTAGAAATTGAATAAATTCTATTTTAATGGGGTTATTTATAAACTAACTCGAAATTTAGTGAATTAAGCTAACATATCCAATGGGTTTAAGGGAAAATAGCCACGGTTACGAGCGCACTTAAGGCCGTGTTCACATTTAAAAAAGGTTAAAAAATGAAACTAAAGTTGATGGGTTATTTGCTGTTGAGTCTTGCATTGTTGACTTCATTTTCCGCGTCAGCGCAATTTGCTAAGCCAGAGGATGCAATCAAATATAGAAAGTCAGTCATGACTGTGATGGGAACTCATTTTTCCAGGTTGGGTGCAATGGCTCAGGGGAAAGTCCCATTCGATGCTAAGCAGGTTGTTGAAAATGAAGCCGTGGTTGAATTGACAGCGAAATTGGCTTGGGCGGCTTTTCCAGAAGGTTCAGATAAAGGCGAAACAAAAACGAAGGCAGATGTATGGAAAGATCCTGTCAAATTTAAGGAAGCACAAGATAAATTACTTTCGGAATCATTGAAATTAAATGCAGCCGCAAAAAGTGGAAAAATTGAAGACTTGAAAACAGCCGCTGCTGCGGTTGGGGGCGCTTGCAAAAATTGCCACGACAACTTCAAAGATAAATAAGCAATTGAAAGAGTAGGGATGAAATCATAAAAAACTTCATTCAAACTCGTTTTTAAACAGTCGACGGGGTGCAATTCAAAATTGTGCCCCGTTTTGTCTTGATAGGACATTTAAATGCAAATGTACAAGGCGCAAAGCCTAAAGAAGTATTTTTTCATATTGGTTTTCTTGTCCTCTTGCGCCCCCAGCTTTAATTGGCGAGAGTTTAAATTTGGTGATGATGAATTAACATTTTTAATTCCATGCAAGCCCGAACAAGCGAGCAAGGAGGTCATGATTGAAGATCAAAAGGAGTTGCTTGTTATGGTCGCGTGCAATGTTGGAGCGGTGAACTTTACGATCAGCCGACTTCAAAACCCCAAAGGGGTTGATGTTGAGCAAATGATTGAGCTGTGGCAAAAGGCCAGTTTATTTGCGCTGACCGGCTCAGATAAAATGGCAGACACCATCCCCAGCAAAATACAATTCAAAATATCTAAGAATGAAGTTTGGGGTCAAGAGATGAACTCCAACAAAAGTACAAAAGCATATTGGAGATGGTTCAAACAAGGCACATGGATCTATCAATTGGGTATATATGAGCCTAAAGACTCAAACAAAGTCGATCTCAATAAAGATTTAAAAAACATGTTTTTTGACTCGATTCAATAGAAGGTAAAAAATTGAGCACTGAACATTTAAGTATTCAAAAGGCAAGACTTGTATTTCTTACTTTTGCCAGTTGCTATTTTTTATCGACGTTGCTGCGTGCAATCACAGCCACCCTTTCGCCAACGCTAACAAGCGAATTTCAACTGAGCGCAAGTGATTTGGGGTCGTTGGCGGGAAGCTATTTTTTAGGATTTTCCTTCACACAACTACCAATGGGATTTTGGTTGGACAAATATGGTCCAAAAAAGGTGGAGTTGGGGTTTTTAGGGCTTTCCGTTCTTGGGTGCTTTGCTTTTGCAAGTGCGCACACATTTGGCCAATTGTGGGCCGCAAGAATTTTGACAGGCATTGGCTTAAGTGCCTGTTTGATGGCACCGCTAACAGGGTATAGAAGGTGGCTTGACGTGGCTGTTCAAGTGAGAGCAAATTCATGGATGTTAATGACCGGTTCTCTGGGGATGTTGAGCTCAACGTTGCCTGTTGAATGGGTGATACCGAGATTTGGCTGGCGCCCTATTTTTGTCGTCCTTGCATTGTTTTTGGTGTTCGCAATGATTGCCATCGCGATTGTTGTACCGAGTTGGAAAAGTGGAAATTCAAAGGCAAGTCACGCGCATGACAAACAATACACAAAAGACATTGAAGAGATATTAAAAGCAAAGGGCTGGAGAAGTTATCAGGCACTGTTTCTTCACCCAAGTTTCTTATCCATTGCACCATTGGGCTTCATTGGTTACGGTGGAATGCTGGCCATGCAAACACTATGGGCTGGACCGTGGATGAGAAAAATAAATCTATACACGCCTGAAGAAGCAGCGCAGGGCTTATTTGCGATCAATTTGGGCATGTTGATTGCATTTTGGGCTTGGGGATATTTCAATCCTAAATTGAATCAATTAGGTTGGCCCCCGCGGAGAATTATGAAAATGGTCTACCCAACGAGTTTGCTTGTTCAGTTGATTTTCGTTTTTTTGCCTGAAATCACCGGGGCTTGGACGTGGGTTGTGTTCACACTATGTTGTTCATGTGTGGCGCTCTCACAAGCGGCTGTAGGCGTCTCCTATCCATCCCAAATTGCTGGGCGAGCCTTATCGGCGTTTAATTTGGTGATCTTCAGTGGTGTTTTTGTTTTCCAATGGGGCTTTGGTGCATCCATTGATTTTTGGTCTCAAAAGGGCCTAGATATAACGCAGTCGTACCAAGCGTCAATGGCTGTATTTTGTTGTTGTTGCATGACAGCATATGCATTCTTCGTCCAGCGAAGCGGGCATAATAAGCAACAAATACAAGGTCTCGTTCATGAATAACCAGTTGCTGATCATTGCACACGCCCCATTGGCTTCGGCATTAAAGGCGTGTGCTTTGCATGTCTACCCGGATTGTGCAACAAACATCATGGTCATCGATGTACCGCCCCATGAGCATCCAGAAGAGACACTTCAACAAGCCAGAGACATGATTTCACAAAACGGGGAGGATGGCTTATTGGTGATGACGGATATATATGGCGCAACGCCATCAAACGTAGCGCAAAAACTGATCACATCCGCGAATCAAAAACTGGTTGTCGGTGTGAATGTGCCCATGTTAATTCGCACGGTTTGCTATTTGAATGAAAGCTTGGACAGTTTAGTGAACCGTGCATTAACGGGGGGTGTGAAAGGGGTGATGCAACTCACCAGTTCCGCTCCAAAATATCAATCAGAAAAAAACAATGATTCAAACCAACACAACCATCAGCAATAAATTAGGGCTGCATGCTCGCGCCTCTGCCAAACTGACAAAGTTGGCAGGCAGTTTCCCCTGCGAAGTCTGGATGAGCAAAGGCGACAGGCGCGTAAATGCAAAAAGTATCATGGGGGTCATGATGCTGGCCGCCGGTATCGGTAGCGAAGTCAATATTGAGTGTGATGGTGAAAATGAAAGTGAAGCCATGGCGGCTTTGCTCGCATTGATCGCAGATAAATTTGGCGAGGGTGAATAAATGACCTTTTCCATTCATGGTCTGGCTGTTGCACGCGGTATCGCCATTGGGCGAGTCGTTTTGGTTGCTTCAAGTCGCGTGGATGTTGCGCATTACTTTATTCAACCTGAGCAAGTTTCAAGTGAAATTAAGCGACTGGCATTTGCTAGAGATGCCGTTGTAAAAGAGGTTCAAGGCATTCAACAAAACATGCCAAAAGATGCGCCAGCAGAACTGGCCGCGATGCTGGATGTGCACCTTATGCTCTTAGAAGACGAGTTATTGTCTGATGGCATCAAGCATTGGATTGGCGAGAGACTCTACAACGCGGAGTGGGCGCTAACTTCTCAGTTGGAGGTTGTAGCTAGGCAGTTCGATGAAATGTTAGACCCTTACTTAAGGGAGAGAAAAGCGGACCTGGAGCAAGTTGTTGAGCGCATTTTGCGCCATATGAAAGGATTGCCCAACGCGTTGCCCGTGGAGCGCTCACCAAGGCCTGGCAGCAGTAGACAGCAAGACCTCTTGCTAGAAGACAGTGTGGATGTCCCTTTGGTCTTGGTCGCGCATGATTTGTCGCCAGCAGATATGTTGCAATTTAAGCAAAGTGTGTTTGCTGGTTTCGTCACAGATGTCGGAGGAAAAACCTCTCACACGGCCATTGTTGCTCGGAGTTTGGATATCCCGGCTGTGGTCGGTGCAAGAGGCGCGAGTCATTGGGTCAAGCAAGATGACTGGGTGATCATTGACGGCGATCAAGGCGTCATGATTGTTGATCCATCTGCTTTTATTTTGGCCGAATACGGTTTTAAGCAAAGGCAAGCATCTCTAGAAAGAGAGAGGCTCTCTCGATTGAGGCACACGCCAGCGGTCAGTCTGGATGGTCAAAAAGTCGAATTGCTGGCCAATATTGAGTTGCCAGAGGACACCGTTTCTGCGATCACGGTTGGGGCTGTTGGCGTTGGTCTTTTTCGAAGTGAGTTTTTGTTCATGGGGCGAGATGGAAAACTCCCAGATGAAGAGCAGCAGTTTCAAGCGTATCTAAAAGCCGTTCAAGGCATGAAGGGACTGCCTGTCACAATACGAACTGTTGATATCGGCGCAGATAAGCCCTTGGACAAACCCAGTGAACGTGGGCCAAAAGAAGAAAACTATCTTAATCCCGCGTTGGGACTGCGGGCCATACGTTGGAGTCTTGCTGATCCAGAAATGTTTTTAACGCAATTAAGAGCAATTTTGCGAGCTGCTGCGCACGGGCAAGTGCATTTGCTCATTCCCATGCTTGCACATGCCAAAGAGATCAAGCAAACATTGCAATTGATAGAACAAGCGCGCCGAGAGTTGGATCAGAGGGCTTTGGTACATGGACCGGTCAAATTGGGTGCAATGATTGAAATTCCAGCGGCAGCGCTGAGCTTGCCCTTGTTTTTAAAGCATTTTGACTTTTTATCCATTGGCACCAATGATTTGATTCAATATACTTTGGCCATTGATCGAGCAGATGAGTCGGTCGCTCATTTATACGATCCCTTGCATCCCGCTGTGCTGGGCTTGATATCCAACACCATCAAAGCCGCCCACGACATGGGGAAAGGCGTGAGTGTTTGCGGTGAAATGGCAGGTGACCCAAGCTTGACCAAATTATTGCTGGGCATGGGATTGCGAAGTTTTTCGATGCATCCAACACAAATATTGACGGTCAAGCAAGAGATCTTGCGAACCGATATTGGCAAACTTAAAAACTGGGTTCATGAAGTTATGATGTCTGAGCATCCTGCCACGATTGTGAACGGATGATCACTGCGACAGATTCCTGAACAATGAGTTAATCTAATGCCACGTTTTGCCGCTAATTTATCTTTGATGTATACAGATCGACCTTTTGTCGAGCGATTTAAAGCCGCACATCTAGATGGCTTTAAATTTGTTGAGTGTTTATTTCCCTATGCACACAGTTGCGAAGAGTTGCAAGACGCCCTCAATCAAAACCATCTCAAACAAGTTTTGATCAATACACCGCCTGGAGGTCATGATGGGGCCATGGTGGCTCAAATGTGGGATGCTGGAATGCGGGGTGTTGCTTGTCTTCCCGGGCATGAGATTGAGTTTGAGGCTGGATTTAAGTTGGCCCTTAAATATGCAAAAGCAATGAAGTGCAATCAGATACATGCGATGGCAGGCTGTGTCCCTTTGGCCTTTCGACAAGACATCAAAGCATCAAATTTTCCTTTGACCAGTTCAGATCTGGCGCAAACAAAGGGTCCTTTGCTGGATACTTTTTTAGAAAATTTGTACAAGGCCGGGAACTGGGCCGCTCAAGAAGGGATCACTGTATTGATAGAACCCATCAATACACGCGATATTCCGCATTATTTTTTAAATCGACAGGCACAAGCACATCATATCGTCGAATCCCTGGGGCTGCCGAATGTGAAAGTACAAATGGATTTATACCATTGCCAAATTGTAGAAGGCGATGTGATTGAAAAAATGAAACACTATCTCCCCACTGGCCGCGTGGCGCATATTCAAGTGGCGGGGGTGCCTTTGCGACAAGAACTCCATATGGGAGAGCTCAACTACCAAGAGGTGTTTAAAGTTTTAGACGAGTTGGCACAAGCTTGCCAATGGTCAGGCTGTGTGGGCTTGGAATATCGCCCCATTGAGGGTGCGCAGATCGACGGCACCTCCCGAGGATTGTCTTGGCTAAAAGAGTCTGTCAGTTGGATGGCCTGATGCAAAGAATTATGTGGGGCGTGTGAGCGCCATCAAACCCATGAGCGCAGCCGTTTCAGCCCTTAAGATTCGAGACCCCAAAGACCATGGAACAAAGCCTTTTGCAATCAAAGCATCTTCTTCTCTTGGATCAAGTCCCCCTTCGGGGCCACTGAGCACTTGAACCAAGCGATCTGCTTGTATTGCAGCAGTCCCTTTGATGGGCTGGGGCTGGGTTGATAAAACCATTTGGTAGGCATCGATTGTCGGCTCATCTAGCAAATGGTTCATTGTGATGGGTTCATCAATCATGGGAATGCTGTTTCTGCCGGACTGTTCACAGGCCCCGATCGCGATGAGTTGCCAGTGCTGAGTTTTCTTGGTCGCTCGCTCACCTTGGAGCTTGAGCACTGAGCGTTGAGTCATCAATGGTGTGATTCGGTTGACACCCAGTTCAGTTGCTTTTTCGATCAGCCAATCCATGCGTTCATTCGCTGGCATGCCAACAATCAAGTGCACCCGTTGTGCGTTTTCTCGCTCAATGGGTGAATGCTCATGCGTTTGAATGCTAACTTTTTGTCGCCCCATTTCTTCAATCGTTGCGGTGTACTCCCCTCCCCGTCCATTGAACACGATCAATGGGTGGCCAGGTTGGAATCTGAGAACTTGAACATGCTTGACTGCTCTTTCGGGCAAGTCAACAGCGGCATGTTCACTCAGGGGTAGGGGGCAATAAATTCGAGGCATGTGGCTTGTACGGGATAAAGTAAAGTGCGTTGTTAAACGCGACCAAAAGCATATCCCTCTTGAGGATGGATGTCTTCAATGTGGTCCAGGAATTTCAGAAAGGGTCCTAACTCTCGGTATCTAAAGCAGGTGCTTCGAATATAGGCTAAAAATCTGGGAATATCGTGAGCATAGTGGTGTTTTTGATCTCGAATGGAGAGGCGCGAAAAAACGCCCAGAATCTTTAAATGCCTTTGCAGGCCCATCCATTCCACTTCACGATAAAAAGCCCCAAAGTCATCCCAAAGTCCATTTTGATCCAAAAGGCCCTTGTTTTTGGCTTCTTCCCAATACCGGATGGTCACATCAAGGACAAACTCTTCTGGCCAAGAAACAAACGCATCTCGCATCAAGCTTGCGATATCGTAGGTGATGGGACCAAAGACCCCATCTTGAAAATCAAGGATTCCAAGTCGATGGTCGCCTTGTGAGAGGGACATCATTAAATTTCTCGGCATAAAGTCCCTGTGAACAAACACACTGGGGGTGCTCAGATTGTGCCGAATGATTTGCTGATAGACGTTGTTGAGCAAGGAGGGCCATTGCTGTTCAATTTCTGTCGAAGAGAGCTTTTTGTTTTGATACAAATACCAGGTATGAAAAAGGTCCAACTCTTTGTGAAGCAAGGCTTGGTCATAATTTGGCAACACGTTGGGTTTGCTGGCGAGTTGCCAGGTGATGAGCTCGGAAATGGCTTTTTTGAAGAGATCCAGGGTTTTTTCGTTCGGGATGAGCACATTGCTTAAATCGCTGGGCACGTTGGAAAGCCCTCCCCAATCGCCCGTTGGATGGCAAAGAGCTTGCATCATGGTTTGCTGACCCAAGTCACTCAAGAGCAAGAAGCCCAGAGACTCTTGCCACGCCAAGACATCAGGAACCCAGAGATCCGCATCTCGCATCATGCGACAAATTTTCACAAAAACATGAGAATTCTCTAGATCGGGGGGCGCATCCATGATAATCAAGGACTTGTCGCCATGGTGTGTCAAATTGACTCTAAAGTAGCGTCTAAAACTGGCATCGGACGAGGCCAGTCTTAAGCTCTTGGGGTCTAAATGATGGGCAAGGCACAGGGCAGAGAACCATTCTTGAAAAGCAGTTTGTCTTTTGGGGTCGCTCCAGACGATGGGGGTCGAATTAAATTGCATTTGAATGGGGCCTTGGACTCATGGATAATCTAAATTGTACAAATCTTGCTTGCTCGGAATGCGCCTGTTAAAGATATCTTGTTTTATTTTGAACTGAAACTCACAAACTGCCTGTGTTGAAATTACTGCTCGTTGTCTTTTTGACCTTCACCAATGTCTGCAGTTTAGCTCAAACTGTGACAGAGAATGTCGCGAAGAAAGGCTTGGTGCTCAAGCCCAGCTCTTTGCTGAGTGAAAAAGTGAATGCCAGCAACAAAAGCCAAGCCCCCTCTTTTTTTGAGTCAGATCGGCTATCTGGGCAAACGGATATCAACACGCATTTTGAGGGTTCGGTCTCGATGCGAAGGGCCGATACGGTTATTCGAGCCGATGAAATTGATTACGACTCAGCCAAGGACTTGTTGAGTGCTCAGGGAAATGTCCGCATCAACAAGGCGGGAAATATTTATCAAGGACCGACCTTGAACCTAAAAGTTGAGGCCTTTGAAGGGGACTTCCTCAGCCCATCGTTTAGCTTTTTAAGAAACGGGGCTTATGGACAAGCCGAGCGCATCGAGTTCATGGATGCACAGCATGCAAAAGTGCATCAAACCACGTTCACCACATGCCAAGTCAAACCCGGGCCCAGCTGGTTGCCCGATTGGATTCTCAAGGCGCAGTCGATCGACATCAACAACGAAACAAGCGAGGGGCAAGCCAACGGCGCCTCTTTGCAATTTAAAGGCATTCCAATATTGCCTATCCCTTCCATGAGTTTTCCCTTGAGCTCAGACAGAAAGTCAGGTTTTTTACCGCCCACCCTTGGCTTGGACAGCATTGGGGGCTTAGAGTACACGCAGCCTTACTACTGGAACATTGCCCCAAACAGGGATGCCACCTTTCAGGCCACAACGTGGAGCAAAAGAGGGGTTAATTTTGGCAGCGAATTCAGATATTTAGAGCATCAAGGCCCTGACGAGCGAGGCATGATCAGGCTCGATTACATGCAGCATGACTTGCTCAGAGATAAATCTCGGTGGGGGTATTCACAAACCCATCAAGGGGGTTTAGAGATTTTGGATCAGCACCTGGGTTTGAATTTAAACATCAAACGCGTCAGTGATGATTATTATTGGCGAGACTTTCCAAGAGCAACCAACCCGCTAACAGAGCGCTTATTGCCAGGAGATGTGTCCCTCAACTGGACGGCTGGGGATTGGAATTCAAATTTAAGAAGTCTGCGTTGGCAAACCTTGCAGGACTTAACTGCTCCAATCACCCCGCCTTTTGATCGTGTTCCACAATGGACGACTCGGTATCGCCCTTATTTGGGTAATTTGCAGTTTTCAATGCAAACGGACGTCACCAAATTTCAAGCAGATCGAACCTTGGCGTGTCAAGCCGGTAGTTTAGACTGTCAACCCAATGGTCAAAGGGCTTTGTTGATCAGTAAGTTGAGTTATCCCGTCAATTTAGGGTTTGGAACCATTACGCCTAAATTGAGTTTACTCAACAGAGCGTATGAATTTGACCGGGCGTTGAGCAATGGCCAAACACAGGCCAGTGTTGTTGTGCCAACATTCAGTCTTGATGCCACAACGGTTTTTGAGCGGCCATTTTCTTGGGGTGGACAAAGTTATACCCAAACCCTTGAGCCTCGATTCTTTTATGTCAATACGCCATATAGAAAGCAAAATTTTCTACCCGTCTACGACACAGGACGCAATGACTTTAACTTTGCAACCGTTTACACAGAAAATGCTTTTTCTGGATATGACCGTGTCTCAGACGATCGATTGCTGACAATGGGTGCCAGCACGCGACTGATTTCTCAGTCTTCGGGCGAAGAGAGAGCAAGATTTGGTATTGCCCAACGATTTAGATTTGCAGACCCTTTGGTTACATTGCCTTCGGATGTCAATGTATCAAAAGAGCGCTTGAGCGATACGCTGCTGGGTGCCTCTGTCAATATGGCAACGAGCTTTACGGTTGACTCAACTCTTCAGTACAATCCCTCTACCAAAGAATCCATGCAAACCAAAGTAGGTGGACGCTTTTATCCCTCTAACTATCGACTGCTCAGTGCTGCGTATAGTTTTCAAAGAGATGTCAACAGTGAAATGATTGATTTGGCTTGGCAGTGGCCACTCAATGATTTGTGGGGTAAAAAAGCCAAAGATCTAGGTCCTGGAAAAGGTCTGGGTGAAGATCAATGGTTCAGTGTTGGAAGGCTGAATTTTGATGCTCAAAATCACGCCCTGGTCAATGCCATCGTAGGAATGGAGTACGATGCAGGGTGTTGGCTGGGTCGAGTGGTCTTTGAGCGCTTACAAGTAGCGACCAATCAGTCGAATCAACGAATCATGTTCCAGCTAGAGTTTGTTGGTTTCACGAAAGTGGGCATCAATCCGTTGCAGACCTTAAAAGACAACATTCCTCGATATCAAAATCTTAGAGAAACCATGAATGCCCCCAGTCGGTTTGGAAATTATGACTAAAAAGCGAAAAATTGATGCATTGAACACCATTTTCATGGGGTTGGGATTGCTTATTTCTGTTTCAAGCCTTCAGGCGCAATCTCTTCGTGCTCCTGGAGCCGGTGCTGGTTTTTCATTGGGATCCTCCTCACCCAGTGCTGTCTCGAACCCAGAGCAAGTCACTGTCAAGACCCAGCCTGCGGTCGTGCAAGATATGAAGAGGCAATCGTCGGACTACATTGTTGCCTTGGTCGATAGTGAGCCTGTGACGAATCAAGAAATTTTGGTGCAAATGCAGCAGTGGTTGGCACAAATGGCCAATCAAAGGGTGCAAGCCCCCCCCTCCTCCGTCTTGCTCAAAGAGCTCATGGAGAAGGTGATCAGTGAAAAATCCCAACTCCAGTGGGCCAGCCAACAAGGCATCAAGGTTCAGGACAATGAGGTCGATCAAGCCGAGTCCAGTTTGGCATCCAGAAACAACATGAACGTTGAAGAGTTTAGAGGCAAGTTGAAGAGCACGGGCATCAGCTTGAAACAATTTAAAGCAGAATTACAAAATCAATTGATCCTGCAAAAACTCAGAGACAAAGAAGTCAACTCTAGAATCAAAATCACGGACTCGGAAATTGATCTTTATTTAAAAGATTTAAAAGCGAATTTGAAAGACGATCAAGTCCAAATTGAAATTGCTCAAATACTGGTTCAACTGCCAGATGTTCCCACGCCAGAACAAGAAAAAACGGCACTTGACACCATCAATGGTTTGAAAGAAAAACTCAATTCAAAAATGGATTTTTTTGACCTTGCGCAAAAGTACTCTCAATCGCCTGACAAGGTGGTGGGCGGACGCATGGGATTGCGCGTTGCCAACAAATACCCGGAGCTTTTTAGCAGCGCCTTGTTGAGTGCAAACGTGGGGGACGTGGTGGGTCCCGTGCGCTCTGGAGCGGGTTTGCATTTGCTTAAACTGGTGGAAAAGACCTCCAGCCAAGCGTTGACCTCAAACCAAACACATGTCAGGCACATCTTGTTGCGACCCTCTGGGCAAGACAGCGTGAATGCTGTTCGAGTTCGACTCTTCAATGTTAAAAAACAAATAGACAGTGCGCAGGCCGATTTTGCAACGGTTGCCAAAGAGATTTCTCAAGATGGTTCCGCGCCAAGTGGCGGAGACCTGGGCTGGGCCAGTCCTGGCATGTTTGTACCAGAGTTTGAAGAAACAATGAATCGACTCAAACTGGGTGAGGTATCTGATCCAGTGGTTTCTAGGTTCGGTGTTCATCTCATTGAGGTTTTGGAGAGAAGAAAAAATCCAATGACGATCAAAGAGCAAAGGGATTTGGCTAGGAATGCTTTGAGAGAGAGCAAATTTGAGCAAGCATTTACAGACTGGGCTCAAGAAATCAGGGGTCGGGCATTTATTGAGTACCGCGATGAGCCACAAACCTTGTCCAATTGAGCGACTTGATTACAGGTTCCCTACGATTTGAAACACATTGCAAAAAAGAGATTTGGCCAACATTTTTTGGTCGATGCCAATGTCATTGAGCACATCGTCTCTGCGATCAATCCACAGCTGGGTCAAACCCTTGTTGAAATTGGGCCAGGTCAATCGGCGATCACACGCCCGTTGTTGTCAATTTTGGGGCAAATGTGTGTGATCGAGTTGGACCGAGATTTGGCTCAAATCTTAAAAAACAACGCCCAATTGAACGTGATCCAAGCCGATGTGCTGAGCGTTGATTTTGCGGGCCTGTTTGTGGATCTGGGCGAGAAGCCATTAAGAGTGGTGGGCAATCTTCCCTACAACATTTCAACACCCATTTTGTTTCATTTGCTCCAGTATGTCGGCTTCATAGAAGATCAACACTTTATGCTTCAAAAGGAAGTGATTGATCGCATCCTTGCACAACCCAACACAGCAGATTATGGGCGTCTCAGTGTGATGCTTCAGTGGCGATATGAAATGGAGCGCGTCCTTGATGTCGGGATGGACGCATTTGATCCACCACCGCGCGTGTTGAGTGCAGTTGTTCGCATGGTGCCCAGAGCCCAACCCGTCGCCTTGGATGAGTCTTTGCTGTCAGAAATGGTTCAAGTGGCATTCAGCCAAAGACGCAAAATCCTCAGGCATACGCTTGAGCCTTGGCTAGCGGCTAGAAACTTCCGTGGCAGTTTTGACTTCAAGCGCCGAGCTCAGGAGGTGTCTGTGCAAGAGTTCATTGAGGTGGCGCAAGGGTTGAGCTGACTGTTGGGGCCATGGGAGGGGTTGATCTGACTGTTGGGGCCATGGGAGGGGTTGATCTGAGGCCTGCTCTTGCGCACAAAAAAAGCCACAGCGAAGCTGTGGCTTTTTCATGCGTTGATGTGTTTGATCAGGCGGCGGTCAACCAGTAGCCTGCATTGAACGGACTGCTCATGCGAAGTGCCAAGGGTGAAATATCGACCAGTTTGTCGGTCGGCATTTTTTCAACCTCTTCCACGATATCAATGCCAGAGACATCGGTCGTGGTGATAGGAGGTCTTTCAAAATCCAAAACAGACGGCACACGAGCGACTGAGAAAGAGTAAAAGCAGCGAAAGGGCACTTTTCGGTCTGACCAGTAGTCAGAAGTCTCGCGAAAGATATCGAGCAGTTGCTCGCGTGCTTCCTTGTCGAACTTGACGTGGGAGGGGATGTGCTCCAAAACCACCACAAAACCTGGTTGAGGTCCAGATTTATGCAAAGGGTCGGTCATGCTGTCGTACAAGGCATCAAAGCTTTTGCTGGTTTGTGCAGGGAAAGTAAATTGTTGAACAATCGTGTCCAAGACATCTTGCTTACTGAGAGCTTGTGCGAGATTGGCGTACAAAAAGTGGTGACTAAGTTCTTGAGCAGCCAATTGCAAGTCATTCACTGTGAATGCCCGAATGGACTGAACAATATTAGATTTAACTGTACGAAGTGGCGTATCCATCTCCGTTAGACTTCCTTGAAAAACTAAGGGGTTGGTTGTATTGAGCAAACATGAGACAACCCGAAATCTCAATCAAGGATTGTCACAGAATTGACGTTTGAATGCAAGAGCTTGCTTAGTAATTCAGCAGAGAGAAGGGTCTTTGCCAAAATAAAAGTAAGCGCCCACTATCACTACAGGGCTTGCCTAGTCGCGTTTGCATCAGCAACAGTCAAGGCTGTCATGTTCACAATTCGCCGTACGGTGGTGCTCGCAGTCAAAATGTGCACGGGTTTTGCTGCACCCAGTAAAACGGGCCCAATTGCAATATTGCCGCCTGCGGCTGTTTTTAGCAGGTTGTAGGCAATGTTGGCGGCATCTAAATTGGGGAGGACCAAAAGATTGGCGTCGCCCTTAAGGCTTGAGCCAGGCATGATGCTTTCGCGGTGAAGGCCGTCCAAGGCCAAATCACCGTGCATTTCACCATCGATTTCAAGCCATGGGGCTTTTGCCTGTACAAGGGCCAAGGTCTGGCGCATTTTTTGGGCGGTTGGCGTATCGGCACTGCCAAAGTTGGAGTGTGAGAGCAGCGCGGCTTTGGGGCGAATGCCAAAGCGCACCATTTCTTGTGCGGCCATGATGGTGATTTCGGTCAACTGCTCGGCGCTGGGGTCGTAGTTGATGTGCGTATCGACGAGAAAAATTTGTCGATCGGGCAGCAGCAATCCATTCATGCAGGCGTAGGTGCTCACCCCGGAGCGGTGACCAATCACTTGGTCAATGTAGTTCAAATGCACTTCGGGGGTGCTCCAGGTGCCACAAATCAAGCCATCGACTTCGCCCTTGTGCAAAAGCATGGTTCCAATGAGAGAGAGTCTTCTGCGCATATCGATTTTGGCCAATTGTTCTGTCACGCCTTTGCGCGCAGTCATTCGCCAGTAGGTTTGCCAAAAATCTCTGTACCGGTGGTCGTGTTCTACGTTGACGACTTGGTAATCGGTGCCTTCTTTCAAACGCAAACCAAATTGTTCAATGCGCCTTTGAATGACCGCAGGTCGGCCAATCAATGTGGGGTATGCCAAGCGCTCATCGACCACGATTTGCACGGCCCTGAGGACCCGCTCCTCTTCGCCCTCTGCATAGGCGACCCGCTTGTTGATCGCTTTTTTGGCCGAGGCATAGATCGGTTTCATCGCTTGTCCAGAGGCATAAACAAAGCTTTGTAATTTCTCTCTGTAGGCATCCATGTCTGCAATCGGGCGCAGCGCAACACCGCTGTCTGCAGCAGCTTGGGCGACGGCAGGCGCAATTTTGATCATCAGTCTGGGATCAAAAGGTTTGGGGATTAAATATTCTGGGCCAAAGGTCAAGTCTTCACCCGAGTAAGCAGCGGCAACCACTTCACTTTGTTCGGCTTGTGCGAGTTCAGCGATGGCATAAACGGCCGCAATCTCCATCTCTGTCGTGATGGTTGAAGCGCCCGCGTCCAATGCACCCCTGAAGATGTATGGAAAACACAAGACGTTGTTGACCTGATTGGGATAGTCAGTTCGTCCGGTTGCAATGATCGCGTCGTCGCGAACGGCCTTGACGTCTTCGGGAAGTATTTCTGGACTGGGGTTGGCCAATGCCAAAATAATGGGGTTTTTGGCCATGGTTTTGACCATGTCCTTTTTAAGCACACCGCCTGCTGACAGGCCCATGAACACATCTGCATCCACAATGACTTCGGCCAATGTTCTGGCGTTGGTGACTTGCGCGAATTGAATTTTGTCCTCGTCCATGAGCTCTGTGCGGCCTTGGTAAACCACGCCTGCCAGGTCGGTCACAAAAATATTGTGCTTTGGAACGCCAAGTTTTAACAACAGACCTAGGCATGCAAGGGCCGCAGCACCTGCGCCCGAGGTGACAATCTTCACCGCTTTGAGGTCCTTTTGAACGATCTTCAGACCATTCAAAATGGCCGCACCCACCACAATGGCTGTGCCGTGTTGGTCATCGTGGAACACTGGAATCTTCATGCGTTCGCGCAATTTGCGTTCAACCACAAAGCAATCGGGCGCTTTGATGTCCTCTAAATTGATGCCACCAAAGGTGGGCTCAAGGGAGGCAATGATGTCGACCAGTTTGTCGACATTTTTTTCATTGATTTCAATGTCAAACACATCAATGCCAGCAAACTTTTGAAATAAAACCCCTTTGCCTTCCATGACAGGTTTGGCGGCCAGTGGGCCAATGTCGCCCAGTCCCAAAACAGCGGTTCCATTGGTGATCACCGCGACCAAGTTGCCGCGTGCCGTGTACTTGAATGCGGCATTGGGATCTTTGACGATTTCTTCGCAGGGCGCGGCTACACCAGGGGAATAGGCCAACGCCAAGTCTCTTTGATTGATCAATTGCTTGGTGGCGCGAACACTGATTTTTCCAGGGGTGGGAAACTCATGGTACTTCAGTGCCGCTTTGCCAAGCTCTTGGCGCGCGCGCTCGCGTCCTTGGTCAATGGAGAGGTCGGTGGGTTGATCTGTTTTTTTGTTCATGAAAAAAGTTCCTAGCTATCAGGTGCATGTTTGGACCTCCTAGGGATAAAGTAAGCCCACAAGCAGACCCAATGTTGATAGTGCTGATTGTAGGTGTAAGAAAGTAAAAAAACCAAAGGCGCACAAAGTTAGACCTTGTGCGCCCTTTGAAGAGGCAGATGGGCTTTTTGAGCCAGCCGCCTCTTGCTGTGAAAAACTCTCTTAGAGCTCAACAATCTCAAAGTCAGATTTGGACACCCCGCATTCTGGGCATGCCCAGTCTGCGGGAACATCCGCCCAAAGCGTGCCAGCAGCGATGCCTTCGGCTGGCGAGCCAAGGGCCTCATCGTAAATAAAGCCGCAAACAATGCAGATATAGGTTTTAAAAGATGTGCTCATCAAAAAGGCCTCCTAAAAGTAAAAAAATCCAATCCCGATGCGTCCTCAAGACTGCAAACGGCTCAACTGTGCTTGGTAGTGGTTGGCATGGCGCTCCTCAACTTTGGCCAACGCACTGAAGCGTTTTTGTGCTTTTTCAAGTGTTTTGGCAAACTGCGCCGCATGTTCTTGTGATTCAGCAATTTGCTCGTCCAATTCCTGTGCGGCCCAATGGTTGCCCTCCTCGATCGCCATTTTTTTAAACGCTGGATACATCTCAGTGTATTCGTACGTTTCACCATCAATGGCCATTTGTAAGACTTTAGCAGGAGACAGGGAGGATTTTGGATAAAGCAAGTCCAAATGCCCAAAAGCGTGCATGACTTCTTGGTCGGCCGTTTGTTCAAAGATTTCAGCCGTTTGAAGGTCGCCCATTTCACGGCAGATTTTTGCGAAATAGCGGTACTTGATGTGCGCCATGGATTCGCCGGCAAAGGCAGCCTCTAAGTTGGCCATGGTCTTGATGGTGGGTACTTTGGATTGTGACATCAGCGTCTCCTTAATAAATAAAAACAATTAGAACAAAGGCAATGATAGAGAAGACTAATCAAAAGAGCCAATTGAAAATAACTAATTGAGAGATTGAATTTATTAAGTGGTCAGCATCAAGCCATCAGATGTTCAATGTCTGCGACGGCCACAGGCACCCCTCTGCTCAAAAGCTCAACGCCTTGGGGGCAAACAAGGGCATCGTCCTCGATGCGAACCCCAATGTTCCAATACTGTTCTGGCACATCGGGGCTTGGGCGGATGTACAAACCGGGCTCAAGGGTGAGGACCATGCCAGGCTTGAGGATGCGGCTTTGTGTTGCATTGGCGCTTGGGGCTTTGAGGGGGTCGAGATCAGACCATGGGGTCGAAGCGGCACCTTCTTGGGTGTGAGTGGGCTCAACATAGGAGCCGCAATCGTGCACATCCATGCCAAGCCAATGGCTGGTGCGGTGCATGTAAAAGGGCGTGTATTTTTTGTGTGCAATCACATCCTCTAGGGTGCCATGTGTCTTGGGATTGAGAATGCCCAAGGCCAACAAGCCTTCACACAAGACACGAACACTTGCATCGTGGGGGTCGGAGAATTTGGCGCCAGTGCGGGTTGCAGCAATGGCCGCCTCTTGCGCGCTCAGCACACAGTCGTAAATCTCTCTTTGCGGCCCACTGAAGCGGCCATTTGCGGGAAAGGTTCGAGTGATGTCACTGGCATAGCCATTGAGCTCGCACCCGGCATCGATCAGCACCAAGTCGCCGCTGCGAATCGCGGCCTTATCGGCCCTGTAATGCAGCACACAGGCATTGGCGCCTGCGGCCACGATCGAGGTGTAGGCGGGGTATTCAGAGCCATGGCGCCTGAATTCGTGCAACAGCTCGGCCTCAAGGTGATACTCCTTGAGGTCCTCATTGAGGCGCAATGCGCGTGCGCAATATTGCATGGCCTTGATGTGCGCCAAGGCTGAAATATCACACGCTTTTTTCATGATGTCTGTTTCATGCGCGTCTTTGATCAAACGCATTTCATCCAAAATCAAACAAGCATTTTTTATGGAATGCGGTGCGCGCACACCGGTGCGAACCTTTTGTGAGATCGCATCAATCCAACCCTCTAGGCGCCCTTTCATCTCAGGGTTGCTGGCAAAGGGGAACCAAATGGTTTCGTGATTGCTTAAAAAAGCAGGTGCCATGCTGTCCAATTGATCGAATGAATAGGCCTTGGTGAGGCCCAAGGTTTCAGCGGCTTGCTCGGGTCCCAACCGGTAGCCATCCCAAATCTCTTTCTCTAGGTCTTTGGGCGGACAAAATAGGATGCTTTCTGCTTGGTCGTTCAGCAGCAAGACACTGTTGGGTTCCTCAAAACCAGTGAGGTAATAAAAATAGCTGTCAAAGCGGTACGGATAATTGGCGTCTCGGTTGCGACTTCTCTCCGGGGCGGTTGGAATAACGGCCACATCGCCTGGCGCCAATTGGGAGGCTAAAAAAGCTCTGCGTTTTTGAAATGGATTCATCGTGATAAAAAAGAAAAAAATCAAACTTGGTTAAGAAGAGCCAAACGCTCTGGCGTACCGACATCAACCCATTGTCCTTCGAATTCAGAGGCAAGCAGCGCACGGTTTTTAATGGCATTTTTTAAGATGGGACCCAGCGCAGACTTCATGCCCAATGGATTTGCAAAAGGAATTTCCTGGGCATAGGTTTTAAAAAAAGCGTGTTTATACAGTCCAATGGTGCTGAAGGTGAGGCTTGGGCCCCTCTCGCTGAGCGTTGAGTCGCCGGGCAGTGCAGCCAGTCCATTCGAATCCCTGCAAAAGTCACCCTTGGGGTGATGAGGTGGGTTGTCGACCAGCCAAATATGGCCCAATTGAGCAGAGGCGTTCAAAGACGTCATGAAGGAGGGGGCAAAATCAAAGCTTGGGCAATAGGCGTCGGCAGCGACCACCCAAAACGGATCGCTCAAGAAGGGCAGCGCTCGAACAATGCCACCAGCCGTTTCTAATGCCCCGCCAAAGTCCAAGTCCTCGCAGGAGTACTGAAGGTGCAAAGGGGCTTGCGCTAGCAAAGGAGAGGCACTGAACGTGTTGCCCAGCGTCTCACGAATTTGCTCACCCAGCCAAGCCGTGTTGATCAAGACGTCGCAATAGCCTTGCGCTTGCAATGCTTGCAGCGTCCATTCAATCAGTGCTTTGTTGTGAACCTTCAACAGCGGCTTGGGCGTGTGTTCGGTGAGTGGACGCATGCGCTCGCCGCGCCCAGCCGCCAAAACCATCGCTTGCGCCTTTGAATGGGTGTTGCTCATGCCTGCGCCCAACAGGCCACCTGCACATGGCAAGGGGCTTGATCAGAAAAACGCTCAAAGAGCGCAAAGGGACTTGTTTTCATTTTGAACAAACCGCACAAATGGATTGTTGGCTTTAGAGGTCTTGGGTTGGCTTCAGGCATGCACGTGAAAACACTCACAAGCAAGGCACTTGGAATGCTCTATGATAAGGGCTGCAAGTACAGACTTTCAATCGTTTGATTCAAACAACAAACACGACTTCATTTTGCACCCACATGAACAATATTAAAAACACTTTCAAACAAGCGTTGAAGGACAAAACACCTCAAATTGGTCTTTGGCTGGGCTTGGCCAATGCTTACACCACAGATATTTGTGCCGGGGCTGGTTTTGACTGGTTGTTGATCGATGGCGAGCACTCACCCAATGACATCAATTCTATTTTGGCACAGTTGCAAGTCATCTCTGGGCACCCCAGTGCTCACGCAGTTGCGCGCGTTCCAGTAGGACATGGTCACATTGGTGTGACCTTGATCAAACAATATTTGGACATTGGTGTGCAGTCCATTTTGGTGCCCATGGTCGACAACGCTCAACAAGCACGAGATTTGGTCAAAGCCACGCGTTATCCACCCGAGGGTATTCGAGGCATGGGAGGAGCCCGGGCCTCAAGGTGGGGGCGAATCAAGGACTACGGACGCGAGGCCAACAAAGAAATTTGCTTGCTGGTGCAAGTGGAGACACAAGAGTCTCTCAACAACATCGAAGAAATTGCCGCGGTCGATGGCGTGGACGGCGTATTTATTGGGCCTTCGGACCTGTCGGCATCCCTTGGATATGTTGGACAACAAGATCATCCGGTGGTGAGAGCCGCGATTGAGGATGCGTTTAGAAAAATTATAAAGGCGGGCAAAGCGCCCGGGTTTTTAACATTGGATGAAAAGCTCTCCAAGCATTACTTGGATTTGGGGGGCGTCTTTATGGCGGTGGGCGTGGAGGCCGTGATGTTGGCTCAGCAAACCCAGGCGTTGGCGCAAAGGTTCAAGAGTCCAAAGGGCTAAAACGTTTCACAGCCCATTTCACCGGTGCGACTCAGTCCGTGTCATCAAGCACTTCAAAAGGCACTCGGTGGGCCAACCCACACATCAACTCATAGGCCAAGGTCTTGGCGTGGTGGGCCACAAGATCGATCTCCAAAATTTGTCCCGAAGTTGAGGCGCCCCAGAGCGTGACTTCGGCCCCAAGGGGCGGGGGATTTTCTGGGCCGAGCACAGGTGTTAAATCCACACTCAGCATGTCCATGCTCACGCGACCCACGGTTTGGGTGAGTCGTCCGTTGACCAGTATGGGCGTTCCAGATTCGGCCGATCTGGGATAACCATCGGCATAGCCACACGCCACAATGCCAATTTTCATGGGATGACGTGCCGTGAAGGTAGAGCCGTAGCCCACCGTGTCACCTGCTTGCAGGTCTTGGGTCGCAATGATTTTGCTGCGCAAAGACATGGCTGGCTGCAAGCCCCAGGCTTGGGCCAATTGGGTTGGGTGATTCACCGAGCCCCCATAAAGGGCAATGCCAACGCGAACCCAGTCTTGGGCGATCGCGTTGTTGTGTGGGTTCAAAAACAAGGCGGCACTGTTGGACAGGGATCTCTCGCCAATCACCTCTTGACTGTGCAAATCAAAGGTCTCGACTTGACGCAAGGCGCCCCCCACCACATCGGCATCGCTGAAATGCGTCATCAGAGAAATTTCTTCAATCTGTGGCAAGGCATTCAGTCGATTCCAAACGGATTTGAATTGTTCAGGCTTAAAGCCCAAACGATTCATGCCCGAGTTCATTTTTAAAAACACACGGTGCGCTTTGTGTGTTTTGTGACGACTGAGCCAATCGATTTGCTCGTTGCAATGAACCGTGTGCCAAAGCTGTAGTCGAGAACAATCCTCCAACTCGCGAGGATCAAACACACCTTCAAGCAACACGATAGGCCCTCTAAAGCCCAAGTCTCTGAGCGTTTGAGCTTCACAGACTTCCAAAACACCAAAACCATCGGAGCCCCTCAGGCCCTCAAAGACGCGCTCGATGCCGTGGCCATAAGCATTGGCTTTAACGACAGAGAGAATTTGACTTTGAGCGGACTTTTTTCGAACACAAGAAAGATTGTCTTTAAGTGCTTTTGTATCCACAAAGGCTTTAATTGGTCGGGTCATACGGAAAAAAGTCTGTCACTCGTGTTATAACTGCAAAAGTTGCGATGCCCTTGCATTCTAAGAAAGAAATTCGTTGATTGAGCTGACTTTTGATATTTCGTTTGAATCTTTGTTGAAACCGACGGATTTGGACTTTTAAATGATGAAGCAAGGTTTCTACATCATCATGGTCGCGCAGTTTTTCAGCTCTCTGGCTGACAATGCCTTGTTTGTGGGGGCGGTTGAGTTGCTGCGCACCCAAGGCTACCCCGAGTGGGAGCGTGCCGCCTTGGTGCCCATGTTTGCCTTTTTCTATGTGGTTTTGGCGCCTTTTGTGGGTGCCTACGCAGATGCCAAGCCCAAGGGCGATGTGATGTTCAACAGCAATGCCATCAAGGTCTTGGGTTGTTTGTTAATGCTTTTGGGATTGCACCCATTGGTGGCGTATGCCCTGGTGGGGTTGGGTGCTGCCGCGTATTCTCCCGCCAAATACGGCATTCTCACAGAGTTGTTGCCCGCCTCTCAATTGGTCAAAGCCAATGGATGGATCGAGGGCTTGACCATCGCATCCATTATTTTGGGGGTCTTGTTGGGTGGGCAGTTGGTGGGAGACACCTTTTCGACTTGGTTGTTGTCCTTTGACTTGCCCTGGTTTGACACCGGTATCGACACCAGAGCCGAAGCCGCCATTGCTGTGATCATTTTGCTTTACGCCTTGGCGGCGTGGTTCAATACCCGTATTCCAGAGACGGGCGTCAAGTTGAGGCCTTTGCCAGCCGACCCCAATCGCTCAGCGATGGGCAATTTGTGGACCTTGGCGCCAGATTTTATCGATTGCAATAAAAGACTGTGGGTTGATAAGCTGGGTCAAATCTCTCTTTCAACGACCACGCTTTTTTGGGGGGTGTCAGGGAACTTGCGATACATTGTGCTCGCATGGAGCGCGGCAGCTCTTCACTACTCAACAACGCAGGCGTCTTCCTTGGTTGGGGTGGTTGCGATTGGGACTGCCGTGGGCGCCGTGTTGGCATCCGTCAAGATGAAGCTTGAGCAAGCCCCCAGCGTGATTCCTTTAGGGATTGCAATGGGCTTGATGGTCCTGGGCATGAACTTTATTCGCGATGTTTGGGTGGCTGCGCCGTTTTTGGTTTTGCTTGGCGGCTTGGGAGGATTTCTGGTGGTCCCCATGAACGCGTTGTTACAGCACCGGGGTCATATTTTGATGGGTGGCGGGCGTTCAATTGCGGTGCAAAATTTCAATGAACAAACCTGTATTTTGATCCTTGGTGGAGGCTACGCACTTTTGACAGGCATGGGCCTAGATGCCTATGAGGCCTTGACGGGATTTAGTATTTTGGTGGCCTCTGTCATGTGGCTGATCAAGAAGTGGCACGAAAGCAATTTGAAGCGCCATGCGCAGGAGATGAATCGACTCTTGGAAGAAGTGAGAAAAGAAGAGTTAAAGAGCTGATCAAAGCGAGACATCAAGATGACAAGCATTTACGATTTCAAAGCACCCAGCATTGATGGCGAGCTCATTGAGTTTGATCGGTTCAAAGGACACGTGCTGTTGATTGTGAACACGGCCAGCGCCTGTGGCTTTACCCCTCAACTCAAAGAGCTGCAGCAGTTGCACCACGAGCTGGGTCCCCAAGGCCTTCGAGTCATCGGTTTTCCTTGCAATCAATTTGGGGGTCAAGAGCCCAAGGGTTCGCAGGAAATTGCCCAGTTTTGCACGCAGAACTATGGCGTCGAGTTTTTGCTCATGCAAAAGGTCGACGTCAATGGTGACCAAGCCCACCCCCTTTTCAGTTGGCTCAAATCACAGGCGCCAGGGCTTCTCAACACAGAAGGCATCAAATGGAATTTCACCAAATTTTTGGTGGACAAGAAGGGGGATGTCATCCATCGCTATGCCCCTCAAACCTCACCCCAGTCCTTCAAATCGGACATTGAAGCGGCGTTGGGTCAAGTCCAATAAAGCCCCATGGCGTTGGGGTCTCTCAGCTCAAGATGTTGACGACGCGCTCAAAGCGCGGTCCAGCCACTCAACCCAGTGCTCAACAGGCAGATGGCTGGCACTTTGAAGGTGAGAGATGCAACCCACATTGGCGGACAAGATCACTTGAGATGGGGTGTTGTGCAAGTGGTTCAACTTTCGAGCTTTAAGTGCATTGGATAACTTGGGCTGCAAGACGGAATAGGTGCCGGCCGAGCCGCAGCACAAATGCGCTTCTGGCGCAGGGTCGCTCAGGCGAAATCCAAGGGTCTTGAGGAGTCCTTCAACGCGGCCTTTGATTTTTTGACCATGTTGAAGCGTGCACGGTGGATGGAACACGGCTTGATCAAAGTCCTTGATGACTTGCGGGTTCAACAGGGGAGACAACTTGTCAGCCTCTTTCTCCAGCACTTCGCAGATATCCAAGGTCATGGCACTGATGGTTTGGGCTTTTTTTGCATAGAGAGGGTCCAAGCGCAACACATGCGCATAGTCTTTGACCATGACGCCGCAGCCTGAGGCATTCATCACAATGCAGGACACGCCCTTTTCAATCCATGGCCACCAAGCATCGATGTTGGCTTTCATTTGTGCTTGCGCTCGCTCGGTGTCGTTCAAGTGGTGTGCCAGCGCCCCACAACACTGCGCTTCTTGCGCCACAATGGTTTGAATGGAGATCGCACTCAACACCCGAGCTGTTGCTGCGTTGACGTTGGGCATCATGGCTTCTTGCACGCAGCCTTCAAGCAAAAGCACTTGTTTGTGATGCTGGGCCGTGGGCCAAGTGCCCGCAGCTCGTGCGTGGGTGATCTTGGCCTGAAGGACCTTGGGCAAAAGCGGACGTAAAAGCTGTGCGGTTTTGTAGGCGGGTTTGAAGAAGGGCGAGGTCAAGCCCATTTTTAGCAGCCAGCGCACCCCTCGAGAAAACAAGGGTCGAGGGACGGCTGCTTCAACAATGTCTCTTCCAACATCCAAAAGCTGCCCGTAATCCACGCCGCTCGGGCAGGTGCTCTCACAATTGCGGCAGGTCAAGCACCGGTCTAGATGTTGTTGGGTTTTTTCGGTCGGTGTCTTGCCTTCCAACACTTCTTTGATCAGGTAGATGCGGCCTCTTGGACCGTCGAGCTCATCGCCCAGCAATTGGTAAGTTGGACAAGTGGCTGTGCAAAACCCACAATGCACACATTTACGCAAAATGGACTCACCCAATTGACCTTGGGGGCTGAGCAAAAACTGGGGGGCAAGTTGGGTTTGCATAAGATCCGAATTAGGGTGCCAAGCGGTGGAGGGTCATGGGTGAGCTCGTCCAGTGTTAAAAACACCTTCAGGGTCGAAGGCGCGTTGAAGTTGATTTTGTAGGTTCATCACATTGGGCTCGACAACGCTGTTGAGTGCTTTAAGGTGGGTGTCATTCGCTAGGCCAAGACCCGCGCGCCACAAGCTCATCGATCCCCCAAGTGCAGAGACTTCTTGCTGCAGGCGAATCGCTTGTGCTTCATTCGCCCAAACCCAATGCAAAGCACCAAACCACTCCGTCAAGGCGTGACGGGCAAAGGAAGGGGGGCCGTGTTTTAAGGCTTTGAGTGGCAAGGAAATGCGCCACAGTGAGGCTTTTGGCGCAACAGGATTTGAGAAAAAAGGATGGGTTTGATCTCTCACGCTGTCCCAATGTGTTTGGGCTTCAAGGGGGTTGAGCTCTTGAGGCGTGCACTGCAGGGCCAACAGCTCTGTGCAGATCAAAGACACGGCAGATTGTGTTGCGGCCTTGGCCCCCTTGAGTCGAAGCACCAACGCCACGCTGTCAGGGTCTTGGGCCGAGGCGCTGTCCTGGGCCCACGAGCTGGAATGCAGGGGAAGAGGCTGCTGACCAAGGCGCTGCATGAGTGCCAACGCCGCTTGGACTGTCAGATGGGCTTTTAATGTACGGTCACCCAAGGGGATGGGCAAGACCTTCAAGGTCACCTCGGTGATGACGCCCAAGGTGCCCATGGAGCTCGAGAGCACGCGCGAGACATCGTATCCGGCCACATTTTTCATCACCTGTCCGCCAAAGACCAAGTGTTCTGCCTTGCCATTGATCAAATGGGCGCCGAGAATGAAGTCTTTGACCCCACCCACACTGGCTCTGGCAGGGCCACTCAGGCCGCTGGCGACCATGCCCCCAATGCTGGCGTTTCCCCCGTGGGGTGCTAGCCTGTGTTGAGGAAATCTTGGCGGCTCAAAAGGCAGACATTGCCCGTGAGAGGCCAGCAAGGCTTCCACTTCCAGCAATGGGGTGCCACCTGCGACTTGGACAAAGAGCTCGGTGGGTTCGTAATTGATCACGCCCTTGAGTTCCAAGGTGCTCAACGCGTCACACGCAAGATCTGTGGGCAATGCATGATAAAAATCCTTGCTGCCTAGGCCTTGGATATTTAAGCGCTTTCGATGGCCGATGGCTTGCAAGATTTGATCTTGCAAAGCCGCTTGTACATGCTTGAGGTCCACCATCACAGTTTCCTTGGCGATAAAGGCGAAGCGCTCAAGAAGGGCCGTCTGGTCGATGCGCGCTTAAAAGCACTGAACCATGCGTTGAACAAGCGGGCCATCTTGTGAGGCCTTTTAGGGGTGTTGTGCAACCACTTTGACCATTTCGAGCACTTTATTGGAGTAACCCCACTCATTGTCATACCAAGAGATGACTTTGATGAAGGTGTCATCCAAAGCGATCCCGGCTTCTGCATCAAAGACGCTCGTGCAAGGCTCACCTCGGAAGTCGGTGGCCACCACTTTGTCTTCTGTGTAACCCAAAATGCCTTTTAAAGCCCCTTCACTTTGCGCTTTCATTTCTGCGCAGATCTCGGCATATTTGGCCGGCTTTAAAAGCTCAACCGTCAAGTCAACGACGGACACGTCCGATGTGGGCACACGCAGGGACATGCCGGTGAGTTTTTTATTGAGTTCAGGAATCACAACGCCCACGGCTTTGGCGGCGCCCGTGGAGCTTGGGATGATGTTTTCTAAAATGCCACGACCGCCGCGCCAATCTTTGTTGGAGGGGCCATCGACGGTTTTTTGTGTGGCCGTGGTGGCGTGAACCGTGGTCATCAAACCACGCTTGATGCCCCATTTTTGGTGAAGCACTTTGGCAATGGGGGCCAAGCAGTTGGTGGTACAAGAGGCATTGGAGATGATGGCTTGACCGGCATAAGTTTCATGGTTCACACCGTACACAAACATGGGTGTGTCGTCCTTTGAGGGGGCCGACATGATCACTTTTTTAGCGCCTGCATTTAAATGCTTGGACGCGACGTCGTGGCTCAAGAAAAGGCCTGTCGCCTCGATGACGATATCAGCGCCAATGCTGCCCCAGTCAAGTTCGCTGGGATCTTTCAAAGCCGTTAAACGAATGGCTTGTCCGTTGACCTTCAGTGTGTTGCCTTGGACCTCAATTTGGCCCTTGAAGCGGCCGTGAACGCTGTCATATTTGAGCATGTAGGCCAAGTAATCGGGCTCTAGCAAATCATTGATGCCCACGATTTGGATGTCTTTGAAATTCTCAATGGCGGCTCTAAACACCATGCGGCCAATGCGACCAAATCCGTTGATACCTATTTTGATGCTCATGTTTTAATCTCCTGATGTGATGGTTTTTTAAGGGTTTGAATCTTTGAGGGCTTGTGTGACCGTTTGCGCAACATGCTCGGGGGTGAAGCCAAAGTGCTTGAACAAGTCAGCCGCAGGTGCGCTTTCTCCGAATTGGTCAATGCCAACCACGGCGCACACTTTGTATTTCCACCAAAAGTCGCGCGCACCCATTTCAACAGCAACCGATGGCAGACCCGCTGGCAAGACGCTTTGACGGTATTCAATGGATTGCGCATCAAAGACTTGTGTGCACGGCATGGAGACCACGCGCGCGGCAACGCCTTGGGTCGCCAAAAGGGTTTGTGCTTTGAGCGCCAAAGAGACCTCAGAGCCCGTGGCGATGATCACCGCTTGAGCTGCCTGGTCAAGACCCGCATCTTGGGGTTCAGACAAGATGTATCCGCCTTTGACGATGTGGGACGTGTCTTTCTTGGGTGCGTGTTGGAGGTTTTGGCGCGAGAGCAGCAAGGCCGCAGGCCGGTCTTTGGTGCGGATGGCGTGGCCCCAAGCGACGGCCGTCTCGCTGGTGTCGCACGGGCGCCAAACGTTCAATTGCGGAATGAGTCGAAGGCTTGAGGCGTGCTCGATGGATTGGTGGGTGGGCCCGTCTTCACCCAAACCAATGGAGTCGTGTGTGAAGACATGGATCACGCGCAATTTCATCAGGGCCGCCATGCGAATGGCATTGCGGCTGTAATCACTGAAGGTGAGGAAGGTGCCGCCATAGGGGATGAAGCCGCCGTGAAGGGCGACACCGTTCATGATCCCTGCCATACCAAACTCACGCACACCGTAGTTGATGTGGTTGGGGCGCTGCTCTTCGCCAACGGAGGCGATCAGGCCACTCGGGGTGATGCGAAACGAGCCTGTTGAGCTCGTTTGTGTGAGGTTGGAGCCCGTGAGATCGGCGCTTCCACCCAGCAGTTCACCCAGATGCGAGGTGAGTTTTTCCAGCACCATTTGTGAGGCTTTTCGGCTAGCAACGGTGGGGGCATCCTTTTCAAACTGCTCGATGAGGGATTTCACATGACCTTCATAAGCCAGGGGCAACCCACCACTCACGCGACGCGTCAATTGGGTGGCGAGCTCACGGTAGGTTTTTTGATAGTCTTCAAAGAGGGTGTTCCAACGGCTCTCAAGCGCTTGGCCGGCTTCCTTGGCATCCCACTCTTTATAAATCTCGCCAGGAATTTCAAACGGCGCATGCTCCCAGCGAATGGCCTCGCGTGTCAACGCGATCTCTTGCTCACCAAACGGCTCGCCATGTGCTTTTGACGTGTTGGCGCGGTTGGGACTGCCTTTGCCGATCGAAGTTTTGCAAATGATCAGCGTAGGGGCTTCCAAGTTGTTTTTGGCCTCATCAATGGCTTTCGAGAGGGCGCTCACATCATGTCCGTCAATGGGGCCGATCACGTGCCAACCGTAGGCTTTGAACCGCTCGGGGGTGTTGTCGCTGAACCAAGGCTTGACAGCGCCATCGATGGAGATCCCATTGTCGTCGTACATGGCAATGAGTTTGTTCAATTTCCAAGCACCCGCCAGTGAGCAGACTTCGTGGCTGATGCCCTCCATGAGGCAGCCATCGCCTAAAAACGTGAAGGTGTGGTGGTCCACCACTTTAAAACCTGGGCGATTGAATTCGTGGGCCAACAATTTTTCAGCCAAGGCCATGCCGACCGCATTGCTCAACCCTTGGCCCAAAGGACCTGTGGTCGTCTCAACCCCAGGGGTGATGCCCACCTCTGGGTGGCCCGGTGTCTTGGAGTGCAATTGTCGAAATTTTTTCAGGTCCTCAATGCTCAAGTCATAGCCCGTTAAATGCAACACCGCATACAAAAGCATGGAGGCATGTCCGTTGGACAAAACAAAGCGATCGCGATTGAGCCAATGGGGGTTTTGAGGGTTGTGTTTTAAATGATGGCCCCAAAGTGCCACGGCCATTTCTGCCATCCCGAGAGGTGCACCTGGGTGTCCAGAGTTGGCTTGTTGGACAGCATCCATGGCAAGTGCACGTATGGCATTGGCCATGTTGGATTGAGTTGGGGTCATGATGTATTTGATAGAAAGAAATGATCAGGCAAGCTGATGGGGATGGAATGAAGGTTGGGCTTTTGAAGCTGAAAGGAACATTTTATCTTTGGTTCCAAGCAATCTTCTATGAATTGCAACTTTGATTTAGAGGCAAGCCTTAAATTTTTTGATGAGACCTGCACTTTTTGAGGACTTTCGTGTGCCACTTGGGGTTACGATCGGCGCATGGCCAAAGAAAAAACACTCTTCTCTTGCACCGAATGTGCAGGCACCAGTCCCAAATGGTTGGGCAAGTGTCCCCATTGTGAGTCTTGGAACACCCTGGTTGAAACCGTGGCAGAGAGTGCAACGAATTCAAAAAATAGATACCAAAGTATGACTGCTTTGGCGCCGGCGAGCCCTTTGAGCACCCTGTCGGATATCAAAGCGACCGATGTGGACCGCACCGCGACGGGTTTAGAGGAGCTGGACCGAGTGTTGGGCGGGGGTTTGGTGCAAGGTGGGGTGGTGCTGATTGGCGGAGATCCAGGGATCGGTAAATCGACCTTGCTCTTGCAGGCGGTGGATCGACTTCAAAGAGGTGGCACCCAGGCCTTGTATGTCAGTGGTGAGGAGTCGGCCTCTCAGGTCGCGCTCAGAGCGAGGCGCTTGGGGTTGGATCAAAGTCAAGTTCAAATCATGGCAGAAACGCAACTCGAGCGAATTTTGGCCACCCTGGATGCGGCGCGTCCAAACGTGGCGGTGATTGACTCGATTCAGACGGTTTATTCGGAGCAACTCACGAGTGCTCCCGGGTCGGTGGCGCAAGTGCGTGAATGTGCGGCCCATTTAACGCGATTGGCCAAGGCCAAAGACATCACGATCATTTTGGTCGGCCACGTCACCAAAGAAGGCGCGCTTGCAGGTCCTCGGGTGCTAGAACACATGGTCGATACGGTGCTTTATTTTGAAGGGGATACGCACTCCAGTTTTCGATTGGTAAGAGCCATCAAAAATCGCTTTGGTGCGGTCAATGAGATCGGTGTATTTGCCATGACCGAGAAAGGTTTGAAAGGCGTGAGCAACCCCAGCGCCATCTTTTTGTCTCAGCACCCCGAGCCCGTTGCGGGCAGTTGTGTGTTGGTCACTTTAGAGGGCACAAGACCCTTGTTGGTGGAGATACAAGCCTTGGTCGACTCTGGTGGACCCAATCCCAGAAGATTGTCTGTGGGCTTGGAGCGTGATCGTTTGGCCATGCTGCTCGCTGTTTTGCATCGCCATGCAGGGGTGTCGTGCATGGATCAAGATGTTTTTGTCAATGCGGTTGGCGGTGTGAGGATCAGCGAACCGGCCGCCGATTTGGCCGCCTTGTTGGCCATTCACAGCAGCTTAAAAGGGCGTGCCCTCCCTCCAGGCTTCATCACCTTTGGAGAAATTGGTCTGGCTGGCGAAGTTCGACCCGCACCCAGAGGGCAAGAGCGTTTAAGAGAGGCGGCCAAACTGGGCTTTACCTTGGCTTTGATCCCCAAGGCCAATGCGCCAAAAGCGCCCATTCAAGGCATGAAAATCGTGGAAATTGAACGTGTAGAGCAAGCGGTGCATTGGCTCAGAGAGCATCTTTAGGCGAGTGCCGTTGCACATGACGACATGCGCACAGTGGGCTCTATGGCCTCGGGCGAGCAAAGTTCCAAGAACTCAGTCGCCTAGGCTCTAGAATAAGACATCTTTTTTTGGGCGGCCAAAAGGTCGGTGTTTCGATGCGATTTAACAATATTTTGATTCCTGCGGTGGCGTTGGTGGTGCTTGTCTGGGCCTATGACAGCATGCAGTGGCTGGGGGTTGGCTTGGCGGTATCGGCCATGGTCATGTGGTTTTTGTTGCACTACACCCGCTTGATTCACATCTTTAATCGCGCTTCCAAGCGACCCATTGGCTTTGTGGACAGTGCGGTGATGATGCATGTGAAAATTAAAAAAGGCATGCCTTTGCTGAAAGTGATTGCCTTGACCAAGAGTTTGGGGCAAAAGCAAGGGGAGATGACGAATCCGCCGGTTGACCCAGAAATTTACACCTGGACCGATGCGTCCAACAGTTTTGTGCGTTGTGAGTTTGTGGGTGGACGACTGAGCGTGTGGGAGCTCCATCGACCCCAAGAAAACACAGAAATCAGCCATAACGCTTTAGAATCGGCATGAAGACGTTCAAAAAAAGAAACGTAAAATTTAATAAGTCAATGAAAGAGGACAACGATGAGTGCACTACCCCAGTCAATGGATGACCGTGATGGAAAAATTTGGATGGATGGCCGTTTGGTTGAATGGAGAGATGCAAAGATCCATGTCCTCACGCATACATTGCATTACGGTTGCGGTGCCTTTGAGGGTGTTCGGGCTTACAAGACAGACAAAGGCACGGCGATCTTTCGCCTGCAAGAGCACACGCAACGATTGTTCAACAGTGCCAAAATTTTGCGCATGGCCATCCCTTTTTCACAAGAAGAGGTCAATGAAGCCCAAAAAACGGTGGTCAGAGAAAATCATTTGGAGAGCTGTTATCTCAGGCCATTGTCTTGGATCGGTTCACAAAAGTTAGGCGTCTCGCCCAAAGGCAACACCATCCACCTGATGGTGGCCGCCTGGTCTTGGGGGGCGTATTTGGGTGAAGAGGGTTTGGCCAAAGGCATCCGCGTTAAAACGTCAAGCTTCACACGCCACCATGTCAACATCACCATGACCCAGGCCAAAGCGGTGAGCAATTACACCAACTCCATCTTGGCCAATATGGAAGCCACAGAAGATGGCTACGATGAAGCCTTGTTGTTGGACCCAAGCGGTTTTGTTTCTGAGGGTGCAGGAGAGAATATTTTTGTGATCAAAGATGGCGTGATCTACACGCCCGATCTCTCCGCCGGTGCATTGAACGGCATCACAAGAAACACAGTGCTCCACATTGCCGAAGATCTGGGCCTTAAAGTGGTTCAAAAGAGAATCACCAGAGATGAGGTCTACATCAGTGATGAGGCTTTCTTCACCGGGACTGCTGCAGAAGTCACCCCCATTCGTGAGCTCGATCGCATCCAAATTGGACGCGGTTACAGAGGCGAAATTACGCAAAAAGTTCAAAGTGCATTTTTTGACATCGTGATGGGTAAAAATCCCAAGTATGCGCACTGGCTCACGCATGTTTGAGTAAGGCACGCGCGAAACCATCCGCAAGCTCCATCCACTCCACGCGCTCTTTGCAAGGCAATCAAAAAATGACTTCATCCATTGTGGTTAAAGAAAGCGACTTGAACGGACATGGCGGCATTTTTTGCCCCAGTCCCTTGGCGCACATGTCCGTTTGGGACTCACATCCCAAGGTTTTTTTAGACGTTGCCAAATTGGGCCATGCCACTTGTCCCTATTGCTCAACGCACTACACCTTGACCCAAGACGTGCTTTCGAGTGGATCCAAAACACTGTAGCGCATTGAGCCGCAGCGCGTCTTTGAGCTCGAGTCCTTGAGCGTGTCTCGCACATTGATCATTGCGCCTCAATGGATTGGGGATGCGGTCATGACCCAGCCCTTGCTGTCTGAGCTTGAGCGTCAAGGTCACGAACTGACCGTGGCGGCCCTGCCCTGGGTGGCGCCAGTCTATGAGGCCATGGCCGAGTGCAAGCACGTCATGGTCTTGCCCTTTTCGAGGGGTTCGCTGGAGTGGTCTAAAAGACGTGATTGGGCAAGCACCATCCAGGGCCAATTCGATGAGGCCTACGTTTGTCCCAATTCTTTCAAGAGTGCGTTGTTGCCCTTTTTGGCTGGCATTCCTTTGCGTGTGGGGTACACGGGTGAAATGCGCTGGGGGCTCTTGAGCCATCGACTTCCCAACCCGAGCAAACAAACTCGCTCAAGCATGGTGAAGTTTTATCTGGCCATGTCTCAGTGGGCGTCCAAAGGCTCAGCGGCTTTGCACAGCGCGTCGCTTGTGCCAAAGTTGACGATAGACGCCCAACTGCAACAAGCCGTCTGGGCACGGTTTGGTTTGCACGAAAAACAATACATCGCCATGGCGCCGGGTGCAGAGTATGGGGATGCAAAGCGTTGGCCCGAGGAGAGATTTTGTGAACTGATTGCAAACACTGAACGCCCCGTCGTGTTGTTGGGCTCGGCATCGGACAGAGCCGTTGGAGATGCCATTGTGCAAGGGGTCAACGCCTTGGGTTTCTCGCATGTCAGGAACTTGGCTGGGCAAACACAGTTAAGTGAGGCCATGGCCATGATTGGTGGCGCAGCGGGCTTGGTGTCCAACGACTCGGGCCTGATGCACATCGCTGCTGCTTTGGGCGTGCCACAAGTGGCGTTGTTTGGCTCCTCTTCTCCAGAGCACACCCCTGCCTTGTCCAGTAAAGCGCAGATGATTTGGCTTAAATGGGATCCCACCTACCAACCCACTTTGGCCTGTGCCCCATGTTTTAAGCGTGTTTGCCCACTGGCTCACAAGCGCTGCATGTGGGACATCAGCGCGCAATCTGTGCTGGCGCGCATGAGGGCGTGGTGATTCGTGTGGATTAAACGGCGCCGCTTTGAGCGGGCACGTGAGAGCGATGGACTCAGAATGAATATAACCGTGGGTCTCAAAAGTAGAAATCGTCATTATTTCAACAGTGACATCAGGCAATGCCGAGCCAAGCTTCTGATAGAGCATCATCCGTTGAAGGTGTAAAGACTAGACGGCGCCCGCCTCAGTGCAAAGGTGGTCATGCAGACGGTGACAAGCATAGCCCAAAGAGTGGGGACACTCGCACCAATCGGAATCCTTTGCTCCAGGGTTGAAGTCCCTGACTTCTACTCTTTTAGTCAATTGATGAATTCGCTTGCGCATTTGCTTGCTCACCGACAAAGACCACCCGCAGACCCTCTGTTTATAGGGGTCTACCTTGGGTGTCTGCACTCAAGGGCAAGTTGACTTCAAAAACACTGCCCCCACCTGTTCTTGGAACATGTTGAACAAAACCATGGTGTCGATGCGCAATCGATTGCACCAAGGCAAGTCCAAGCCCCACGCCTTTGTCAGACTCGTCTTTGCCAGGCAAGCGAAAGAAAGGCTTGAAGATCTGATCGCGCAGCTCCAAGGGAACGCCTGGGCCCCGATCGGATACGCTGATCAACACGCGAGCGTGCTCGAGCACCTCCAAGCGAACTTCAACCCCGTCGATTTGGCCACTGTGACGGATCGCATTGTCAATCAAATTGCGCAACAAGCGACGGATCAATCTGGGTATGCAAATGAGTTCAATGCTCTGGGGGTGAGGTCCCAATTCAAGAGCAATTTTTGCTCTTGAGCACTCTTCACTGGCCAGTCCCGTCAAGTCCAAGCCCTCAAAGCGGCCCACCTCAACGTTGGTCGCATCCAGTCTTGAGGCGAGCAAAATTTCATCAATCAATTGATCGAGTTCAAAGATGCTTTTCTTGACCTCATCGATGAGGGGCGGGTTTTGAGTGGCGTCCATCAACTCCAAGCTCATGCGAATTCGCGTGAGCGGGGTTCTCAACTCATGGGACGCATTGGCCAGTAAAGATTTATGGGCCACCACAAGGGCTTCAATTTGGCTGGCTGCGTGGTTAAAGCGCTGGGCTAAAAAACCGATCTCATCTTCGCCTTGTGCATCCACGCGCGTTGACAACGCTCCCGTGCCCCATTGCTCAACGCCCGCGCGAAGGGATTCAAGGCGCCGAGTCAGGCGACGAACAATGGGATAGGTGGCCAAAGCAACGGCAAGGGCCACCATCACCATGGACCAGACAAAACCAAAGCGGGGAAAAAAAGAGGTCTTTAGAGCAGGACTGGGCAAGTGAATGTGGAGCACTTGGCCATCGCTGAGTTGAACCAAAAACTCCGGTCCTGGCCCAAACTGACCTTGCGGAAGGGATTGATTGATGGTTTCTGATGGGGTGTTTTTGAGGGAGAGTGTCGGCTCAGGAACGCGTTGGGCAAAAACGTCTTGTGGGCCCGTGTGTCTGGGGTTGTTCAGCTTGAGGGGTTCATCTGGCCGACCCAGATCAGCGCCCGCGCTTTCGGGCGTTTTATGGAGTCGCACAAGACCTTGACCCAACACAACGCCTTGCTCAGAGCGGACCACAACTTCCTTCAAGGGAGGCTCGCGGTAGATCTTCATGATCCATGTCGAGAGCAAGCTCAAAGAGGCGATGCTTAAAACAACGGCCAACCAAATGCGCGCGTAAAGGCGGTTCATCAAGGTGCGAAAAATCATCCCGTCATTTCCTCTACACGCGGATCAATCATGGTCTGGTGAGCCTGTTGTATTCAATCTTGTTGCTTCGCAAAAACATAGCCAACACCTCTCACCGTGAGGATGCGCTTCGGGGCCTTGAGGTCGTCTTCAATGGCCGCTCTGATTCGCCCCATGTGCACATCAATCGAGCGATCGAACGCTTCGAGCTCTCTGCCCCTGACGGCAGACATGATTTGATCTCGACTGAGAACGCGCCCGGCGCGCTCGGCCAATACAAGCAGCAAATCAAATTGATAGGAGGTCAGTTCGCAAACGGTGCCCGACACGCTCACGGTTCTAGCGTCACGATCGATTTCTAGGCGGCCAAATTGCAAGGCAGGCAACAACTCTTTGCCGCCCAGTTTGTGCTCGTTGGCCGATGTTTGGCGCCTGAGGATGGCCCGAATTCGAGCCAACAGTTCTCTGGGCTCAAAGGGCTTGGCCAGATAGTCATCTGCGCCGAGCTCCAAACCAACGACGCGGTCCATGGGGTCGCCTTTGGCCGTGAGCATCAAAATGGGCAGGGCCGCTTTGGCCCCAGGCAGCGAGCGAATTTGGCGACACACCTCCAGGCCATCCATGTCGGGCAGCATCAAGTCCAAGATGACCAATTGGGTGTCGATGTTTCTCTCTATTTGACTCAGGCCGGCCGAACCGTTGGGTGCGTGATCAACCGTGTAGGCAAATTGCTTGAGGTAGTCGCAAACCATTTGCGCCAAGCGTTGATCGTCTTCGATGATGAGTAAGTGTTCCATCCCTATAGCATGCACCTTGGACTTGGCGTTGTGTTAAAGACGGGGTAAAGATACGTAAACCCTGGGTCTGGAGCAGCGTTGCGTGGATCAGTGCGACTCAATGTGCTGAACCCAAACGATCAAAATCAAAACAGGCAAACCCATGAGCGCGGTGCTTAAAAAGAACAGTGGGTAGCCAAATTGATCCACAACCACGCCGGAAAATCCAGCCAACCATTTAGGTGCAAGCAGCATGATGGAGCTGAGCAAGGCATATTGTGAGGCGGAATATTGGATTTTTGTCAAACTTGACAGGTAAGCGATGAATGCAGCGGAGGCGATGCCCCCAGACAAGTTGTCAACACTGATGACGCACACCAGCGCCCAAAAGGAGTGACCCACGCCGGCCAACCAGGCAAAGAGCAGGTTGCTGGCCGCACTGAGGATGGCGCCCCACATCAAGACCTTCATATTGCCCCATCGCGAGCTGAGCAGGCCCCCAAGGAAGGCACCAAGCAGTGTCATGACGACGCCAAACACTTTGGTCACCATGGCAATCTCGTCTTTGGAGTAGCCCATGTCAATGTAGAAGGGGTTGGCCATGATGCCCATGACGATGTCGCTGATGCGGTAAACACCAATCAGGCCAAGGATGACCCAAGCATGCCAGCCAAAGCGTGCAAAAAATTCGGCAAAGGGTGCGACCAGCACATCTTGGATCCACTGTTTTGCGGTGCGTGCTTGACCGCGAGCAGGGAGTGGCGGCTCATTGGACAACAAAACACACGCCAAACCAATCAGCATGGAGCCACTCATGACCAGGTAAGAAATGCTCCACGCGCTGTTTTGGTACTGCCCCAACAAGGCGGTGCTCTCTGCTCTTGCTGCAATCCACAGGGCCCCAGCCCCAGACCAAATCATGCCAAGGCGATAACCCGTTTGGTACATGGAGGCCAAGGCGGCTTGATGATCCATGTCTTCGGATTCAATTCTGTATGCATCGAGTGCAATGTCTTGGGTGGCGGATCCAAAAGCCACCCAAATCGCCCAAAGGACCAAATGTGTCAAATGGGCATTGGGGTCACACAAGGCCATCCCCAAGAGGCCCGTGATGATCACAAGCTGTGACAAGACCAACCACGCACGGCGCCGGCCTAAAAAGGCGCTCAGCCAAGGCAGACGCACTTGGTCCACGAGCGGGGCCCAGGCCCACTTGAACGCATACGCCAGGCCCACCCAACTGAGAAAACCGATGGTGGCGCGCTCAATTCCCGCTTCGCGCAAGCGAAAACCAAGCGTCCCAAGCACCAGCAAAAGCGGCAAACCCGCACAAAACCCGAGGGCGATCATTCTCAAACTTGAGCCGCTCAGGTACCAGGCCAAACTCTCGCGCCAAGGGCGTGCAGTCACGCCCGTGCTGAGCGAGTTGGGTGGGGTGGGTTCAGTGCTATTCATTTCAGATCCATTGTCCTCTAAACTTGGGGCTGCCGTTGGCTGCCGCAGGGGTGGGGGCACTAATTTTTTATTCAAATTAACATGCACGTCAAGAAACATCAAAGTGTTCATGGGGCAAGCCTCATCCGCGCGCGCGCCGCGTCTGCATGGCTTCGAGTCTGTTTGCTGTGTGTCCTCCTCTCGCACGGTGCCTTGGAGGCCAGAGAGGGGGTGGAGGTGGCTGAGCCTTCCGCTTTTGCCAAATTGGTCCCAGCCGCTGAGCTCGAAAACACCGCGGGCAACGAGTACCGACAGCTCATTCAAGAGGCCTATGGCAAAGGACTGTTAAAGTCCTCTGAGCGGCCTGACGTCGTTCGGCTGCGAGCCATTGCAAAGAAGCTGATCGATCAGTCCTTTGTTTGGAACGATCGGGCAAAGCAGTGGGCTTGGGAGGTGAATTTGATAGAGTCCCCTCAAGTCAACGCCTTTTGTATGCCGGGTGGGAAAATTGCAGTCTATTCAGGCCTGATGGATAAGTTGAATTTGAGCGAGGACGAATTGGCCATGGTGGTGGGCCATGAAATTGCCCATGCACTCAGGGAGCATGCCAGGCAGAGAATGGGAAAAGGTCTTGCTACGGAGGGCGTCACGCGCATTGGCGGCGCAGTGATTGCAGGGATTTTTGGCATCGATCCAAGGATCACGGACTTCATGGCCAAACAAGGGGCCGGTTTATTGGGCTTGAAATTCTCAAGGGAAGATGAAACCGAGGCCGATTTGGTGGGCATGGAGCTGGCGGCAAGGGCAGGGTTCGATCCACGTGCTGGCGTGAGTTTGTGGAAGAAAATGAGCGCCCAAAACGCGCAAACACCTCCTCAATGGTTGAGCACACACCCCAGCAGCACGAGTCGCATCAAGGACTTGGAGCTCAATTTGAGCAAAGTGATGCCTTTGTTTGAAAAGGCGCAACATTTAGAGCGCGTCGAGAAATTCAACTTGGAGCCCAAAAGTTAAGGACCTGCTCAGTGGTCAAGTTCCGCCGACATAGGGGTTGCTTTTTCTCTCTTGACCAAAGCTGCTCTCTGGCCCGTGACCGGGAATAAACACGGTGTCATTGCCCAAAGGCCACAAGCGTTCTGTGATGCTGTTGATCAAGGTGGCGTGATCACCTCTTGGAAAATCTGTTCGGCCAATGCTGCCCGCAAACAGCACGTCGCCAACAAAGGCACGGTTGAGCTCTTTGGAATAAAAAACCACGTGTCCAGGCGTGTGACCAGGACAGTGGCGAACCAGCAATTGGTGCTCTCCAAGGTTCACATGGTCAAGGTCATTGAGCCAGCGAGTGGGTTTAAAAGTCGTCGCATGTTCAAAGCCATAACGTGCGCCCTGTTCGGGCAATAGATCAATCCAAAATTGATCCTCGATGTGTGGCCCCACAATGGGCACATTCAATTGTTGGGCCAAAGTGCCCACCGCCCCTGCGTGATCAATGTGTGCGTGTGTGACCCAAATTTGCGCCAGCGTAAGACCCAGGGCATGAATGCGCTCGAGCAAATGCGCCAGGTCCCCACCTGGGTCAATGAGGGCACAGGTTTTTGTTTCATCACACCAAACCAGAGAACAGTTTTGCTCAAAGGGTGTGACGGGGATGGTTTCGTAATGCAGCATGTCGAGGGACCTCAAAAAATGGGGGAACAACCCAGGGCCTTAAATCGACCAATCGTAGTCAACGCACAAGGGGGCATGGTCGGAGAACTTTTGGTCCTTAAAAACCCAAGCACGACGCGCACCTTGGGCCAAGTTGGGTGTTGCCAATTGATAATCGATGCGCCAACCCACGTTCTTGGCGTAGGCTTGCCCGCGTTGACTCCACCAGGTGTAGCACGTGTCCCCGGCCTCAGGGTACAGGTGGCGGTAGACATCGACCAAGGGTGTGTCGGACAAGGTTTGCGTGAGCCATGCACGCTCCTCAGGCGTGAAGCCTGAGTTTTTGACATTGGCCTTCCAATTTTTGAGGTCCAAATTTTGGTGCGCAATGTTGATGTCGCCCATTAAGACAAATTCACGTTCTTTGGCCAATTGGCTCAAACGAGGGGCGATCAGATGGAGAAAGCGAAATTTGGCACTTTGTCTTTCATCGGAGCTTGAACCTGAGGGAAAGTAACTGCTGATGATGCTCAGTTTGCGCCCTGGTTTGTCAAATCGCTTTTCGATCCATCGCCCTTCAAAATCGAATTCCTCGTTGCCCATCCCAACGATCACCTCACTGGGTTCGGTGTGTGTGTACAAGCCAACCCCTGAGTAGCCTTTTTTCTGAGCAAAGTGAAACGCGCCAGAGAGTGATTTTGCAGACGACTTGGCATCGATGCGCTTGAGCTCTTCCGTCAGATCCGCGGCCTGGGCTTTGATCTCTTGGACCCCCAAGGCATCGATGTCTTGTGCGCCGGCCCATTCAAAGAAGCCCTTGCTGTGTGCGGATCTGATGCCGTTTAAGTTGGCGGAAACGATTCTCATGGCGGTCAGCGTCCTTTAGAGTGAATTGGGCAAGAGGGAAGAACTTTGGCGTTGACGCCACACGGCGTGGCGGCAGTGAGATGAATAGTTTAATCCATCGCTCAACGCAGCACATGGGCGCCATCGTCTAAAAAGCCAAAAAACCAGTTTGCTCAATGAGCAATTAGAATGGTTGGCGTCAAAGAGCGATTCATCCGTGGGTGGATCATTACCTTACCTTGATTGAGATTTATACATGAGTGAGTTCATCGGTGCTGAGCAAGGGTTGTCGCATGACTTTGTGGCGTTTGCCATTGACAGCGGCGTCTTAAAATTTGGGCAATACACGACCAAAGCGGGTCGACTGTCCCCTTATTTTTTCAATGCGGGTTTGTTTGATGATGGTCTGAAAATCGCAAGGCTGGCGAGCTTTTATGCCCAAAGCTTGCTTGACAGCGGGATCGAGTTTGACATGATTTTTGGCCCAGCCTATAAAGGCATTCCTTTGGGGGCAACGTTGGCCATGGAGTTGGCCAGGCGGGGTAAAAATGTCCCTTTTGCCTATAACCGCAAAGAGGTCAAGGACCATGGTGAAGGGGGGTCGTTGGTCGGAGCAGCCCTCAAGGGCCGCGTTCTGATTGTGGACGATGTGATGAGCGCAGGCACGGCTGTGAGAGAGTCCATTGAGCTGATTCGTCAACATGGCGCGACCCCACAAGCGGTGGTGATTGCACTGGACAGACAAGAAATGGCGACCGAGAAAAACAACGCGGGCGTGCAAGACGTCCCCTACAGCGCCGTTCAATATGTCAGGGAGCAGTTGGGCTTAAAAGTTTGCGCCGTCGCCAGTCTTGACGATTTGCTTAATTATTTGGCGCACAGCTTGGACCCCAGTCTGAAGACGCATTTAAGCCACGTCCAGGCCTACCGAGCCAAGTATGGTGTGAGGGCGGTATAAAAGAGCCGCCAGCCGACGTGTTCAAAAGCGCGGCCGCTTCTTGGTCTTTATTCGCCCGTCGCACCTTGTGGGCTTAGAGTGCTGCAATTTTTGCGCGCAAAAGATCATTCACATCTTTGGGGTTGGCTTTGCCTTGACTGGCTTTCATGACCTGACCGATCAGCGCATTGAACGCTTTGTCTTTGCCCGCCTTGATTTGTTCGACCTGGTCAGCGTTGGCTGATAAAACGCCATCAATGATGACTTCAAGCGCTTTGGTGTCATTGATTTGTTTGAGGCCCTTTTGATCAATCACGCGGTCGATCCATGCCAAGGGTTCGAGTCCGTCGGGTGACAAGTCCCAGACCGCTTCCAAGACCACTTTGGCGGCATTGTTGGAGAGGGTGGCGTCGGCGATACGACTCAACATGGCGGCCAAGGTCAAAGCACTCAACGGACAGGCCTCAAAACCCAGGTGTGCGGCATTGAGTTTTCTGGAGAGCTCGCCCATGATCCAATTGCTGGCCATCTTCGGTTGCGAACTGGCTTTGGCCACCGATTCAAAGTAATGCGCCATGGCTTGTGTTTGCGTGAGCGTGATGGCGTCGTATTCAGGAATGCCATAGTCTTTGACAAAACGAGCCGCCATGGCTCTTGGCAACTCTGCCATGTGCGCGCGCACGTCGTCCACCCAAGCGGACGCTACCACCAGGGGGGGCAGATCGGGGTCAGGAAAATACCGGTAGTCGGCCGAATCTTCCTTGGTCCGCATCGCTTTGGTTTCTCCCGTGTCGGGGTTGAACAAAACGGTGGACTGAATGATTTTGTGGCCTTCTTCAAGTTGCTCGATTTGCCACAAAATTTCAAAATCAATGGCTTGCTGCATGAATTTAAAGCTGTTTAAATTCTTGATCTCTCGCCTCGTCCCCAAGGCCTCACCAGGGCGCCTGATGGAGACGTTTGCGTCGCAGCGGAAACTGCCCTCTTGCATATTGCCATCACAGATGCCAATCCATGTGACAATTTTATGCAGCTCTTTGGCATAGGCCACCGCCTCTGCACTCGAGCGCATATCAGGCTCTGTGACGATTTCAAGCAAGGGCGTCCCCGCGCGGTTGAGGTCAATGCCAGACTGGTCCACAAAGTCCTCATGCAAAGACTTGCCCGCATCTTCCTCCAAGTGGGCCCGGACCAAGCGGACCGTCTTTTTTTCTTGCCCTAAAAAAAACTCAACCTCGCCGCCTTGAACGACTGGAATTTCAAATTGGCTGATTTGATAGCCCTTGGGCAGATCGGGGTAGAAATAATTTTTTCTGGCGAAAATGCTGAGCGGCGACACATGTCCTCCAACGGCCAATCCAAATTGAATGGCGCGTTCAACGGCTTGACGGTTCATCACAGGCAAGGTGCCGGGCAAGGCCAAGTCCACCGCGCACGCTTGCGTGTTGGGCTCTGCGCCAAAAGCGGTTGCAGCGCGAGAAAATATTTTGCTGCGTGTGGTGAGTTGAGTGTGCGTCTCAAAACCGATGACCACTTCGTAACCATGAATCAAGTTGGCGCTCATTTGGACGCTCCTGGAACTTTTTGGTGCCAATCGGTGGCCATTTGGAATTGATGGGCCACATTCAAGAGACGACTCTCTCCCAAGTAGTTCCCAATCAGTTGAAGGCCCACAGGCATGTTGGATGCACCCAGTCCACAGGGCATGCTCATGGCAGGCAATCCAGCCAAGGAGGCCGGCAAGGTGAAGATGTCGGCCAGATAATTGGCCAAGGGATCGGTATTTTGCTCGCCAATTTTCCAGGCCACTTGTGGGGTGACGGGTCCGGCAATCAAGTCGCAGTTCTTGAAGGCCTCTTGAAAATCATTGGAAATCATGCGTCTAATTTTTTGAGCTTGCAAATAATAAGCATCGTAGTAGCCGTGGGACAAGACGTACGTGCCAATCATGATGCGTTTTTTAACCTCTTCGCCAAAGCCTTCGGTTCGTGTTTTGCGATAAAGCTCATCGAGGTCTTTGTACTCTTTGGTCCTATAGCCAAACTTCACCCCGTCGAATCGACTGAGGTTGCTGGACGCTTCAGCGGGTGCCAAGATGTAGTAGACCGGAATGGAGAGCTCTGTTTTGGGCAACTCAATGGGGACCAATTTCGCGCCCAACGCTTCAAGCTCCTTGAGCGCCAATTCGATGGATTGACGCACCTCGGCGTGAAGTCCGTCAGAGAAAAACTCCTTTGGAATACCAATGCGAAGTCCTTTGATGGGCTCGTGAAGGTCGCGCGAAAAGTCCTCTTTGGGCAAATCCAAAGAGGTGCTGTCTCGATCAGGGTCGCCACCGCACATGGCGCTCAGCAGCAAGGCGCAATCCTCAGCCGTCTTGGCCATGGGTCCGGCTTGATCCAAACTGGATGCGTAGGCGATCATGCCGTACCTAGAGGCCCGCCCATAAGTGGGCTTGATGCCTGTGATGCCACAAAAGGAGGCGGGTTGACGGATGGAGCCTCCGGTGTCTGTGCCCGTGGCCGCCGGGCACAAGCCCAAGGCCACAGCGGCTGCACTTCCACCCGAGGAGCCGCCTGCAACGCGAGTGTTGTCCCAAGGGTTTTTAACCGGTCCCCAAGCAGAGTTTTCATTGGCAGAACCCATGGCAAACTCGTCGCAATTGAGTTTGCCCAAGTTCACCATGCCTTCGTCTTGCAGCTGTGTGACAACCGTTGCGTCAAAAGGTGAGCAATACCCGTCCAGCATCTTGGAGCCAGCGGTTGTTGGGAAATGTTGGGTCACAAAGATATCTTTGTGTGCGATGGGCACGCCTTCAAGTCGGCGTGCCGTCCCTTGGGCAATGCGCAGATCGCTTTGGTCAGCCAATTCAAGGGTGAAAGCTTCGTTAAAGCTCACGAATGCGCCGCTGGAGTGACTTGGGTCGCCCAAGTGTTGTGGTGCTTGAAAGGGGTTGGCCGCGGGCTTGAGCGTGGTGTGAGCTTTGGCACGCTTTAAAAAATGCTCGCTCGTCTCGCGAGCGCTCACCGCTTTGCTTTGAAGGGCCTTGGCCAATGCTTTAAGGCTTAACTCATGAAGTTCAGACATATCAGGACTCGATCACTTTGGGGACTAAAAACAGGCCTTTTTGAACCTCTGGCGCGCTTTTTTGGTTCAATTCTCGCTGGTTGGATTCGCTCACGCGATCTTCACGCAACCTCAAGGACACCTCTTGGATGGTCGCCAAAGGGTGTGACAAGGGGGCAACTGAGGAGGTGTCGACGGACTTGATTTGTTCAACAATCTCAAAAAACGCATTAATTTGTCCGAGCATGCGCTCTTCTTGACTGGGGTTGAGGTCCAGTTTTGCAAGGGATGCGATTTTTTGGATCTCTTGGGAGGTCAAAGGCATAAAAAACACTTCAAAAAGAAAAATTAAAACACCTGAAATTCGTTCTGGCTCTAGCGTTCGTGTATTATCACGCCCCTATGCTCAAGAAATTTTGAGATATCAAATTTCAGTTAAAAAAGACGGGTTTTTTTATCTAAAACTCGATTTTTTTTACAAACGATAAATTTGAATGCTGGTAAAAATCCCCAAAAGCTGGCATTCGTGAGAGGATAAATACATGTTTGGATCATTTCGTCGCTACTTTTCGACCGATTTAGCCATCGATCTAGGAACGGCCAACACACTCATTTACGTGAGAGACAAAGGTATTTTATTGGATGAGCCCTCGGTGGTTTCCATTCGACACGAAGGTGGACCGCAGGGAAAAAAGACCATTCAAGCCGTCGGACGTGAGGCCAAGGCCATGCTGGGTAAAGTGCCCGGCAACATTGAGGCCATCCGTCCCATGAAGGATGGGGTGATTGCAGACTTCACCGTCACAGAGCAAATGCTCAAGCAGTTCATCAAGATGGTCCATCCTCGCTCGATGCTCAAGCCCAGTCCTCGGATCATTATTTGTGTGCCATGTGGTTCTACACAAGTGGAGAGGCGTGCCATTCGCGAGTCGGCATTGGGTGCTGGCGCCTCGGAGGTTTACTTGATCGAGGAGCCCATGGCCGCGGCCATTGGTGCGGGCTTGCCCGTGAGCGATGCCAGCGGCTCCATGGTGGTGGACATTGGCGGCGGGACCACTGAAGTGGGCGTGATCTCTCTGGGTGGCATGGTCTACAAGGGAAGCGTTCGCGTGGGTGGCGACAAATTTGACGAAGCCATCATCAACTACATTCGCCGCAACTACGGCATGCTGATTGGAGATCCAACGGCTGAGATGATCAAAAAGAACATCGGCTCGGCGTTCCCTGGCTCTGAAGTCAAGGAGATGGAAGTCAAGGGTCGCAATCTGTCTGAAGGTGTACCAAGGTCCTTTACGATTTCATCCAATGAAATTTTGGAGGCTTTGACCGATCCCTTGAACAACATTGTGTCGGCCGTTAAAAACGCGCTAGAGCAAACCCCTCCAGAACTGGGTGCCGATATTGCAGAGAGAGGCTTGATGCTCACGGGCGGCGGCGCCTTGTTGAGAGACCTGGACCGCTTGTTGGCTGAGGAGACGGGATTGCCCGTCTTGGTTGCAGAAGATCCATTGACCTGCGTTGTGCGGGGTTGTGGTTTGGCCCTTGAGCGCATGGAGCGTTTGGGCGCAATCTTCACGAGTGAATAAAACCCGTTGAAGGGGCCCATGTGCTGCTCGACTTGCGATCAAGCTGAGCATGTACATTTACAATTGAGCATTTAAACCAATGGGTGTATGCACTGAGTGCATATGCCTTTTTTGCGATTGAGACCAGATTTTTTGTATGCGCTCATTCATTCACGACCCTTCATTGCGTTGATCTGAACCACCATGCCACTCGGTACGTTAGATAGAACTCCTCCACCGTTTTTTAAACAAGGTGCGACCCCTCTACATAAGTTGATCTTCTTTGCGTGCCTGTCAATATTGATGATGTTTTGTGATGTGAGATGGCAGCTCACCCAGCCCCTTCGTTCTATGTTTTCATTGGCCTTGGCGCCCATTCAGTGGATGGCGCAACAACCAGGACAACTCTCGGCTCGCGTGGAGGTGTTCTTTCAAGACAAGGGCGAAGCACAGGAAGAGGCGATATGGGCCAAGAAGCAACTCTTGGCTCAATCTCTTCATGCGTCGCAAGTTGATCAATTGTTGCTTGAGAACAAACAATTGCGAGCGCTATTGGATCTGAAAGAGCGCGTTCAAACCCAGGGCCAAGTGGCCCAGGTGATTTACGACGCGGCCGACCCTTTCACACGAAAGGTCATTCTTGACAAGGGCTCCATTGGTGGCATCAAGGTCAGCTCTCCCGTCATGGATGAAGCCGGCATCGTTGGCCAAGTCACACGGGTGTACCCATTGATCAGTGAAGCCACCTTGATCATTGATAAAAATCACTCCATACCCGTTCTCAACAACCGAACAGGTGCCCGAGGTGTTGCCTTTGGTGAGTCCGCAGGAGCGCCTTTGCTGGAGCTCAGGTACATGGCAGCCAATGCCGATATCCAGGAAAACGACATCTTGAGCACCAGTGGGGTTGATGGCGTGTATCCGGCAGGCGTGCCCGTGGCCAAAGTGATCAAAATTGAGAAAAGCGCAGACTCCATGTTTGCCCGCATTCTTTGTGAGCCCTTGGGACGTGCCCAAGGCGTCAGGCATTTGATGGTGCTCGACCCCGTGGGATTGGAGTTGCCGCCCAGGCCAGAGCCTGAGGTCGTCAAAACAACATCCAAAAATGGGGGTCGATCATGATCATGCCTCGTGGCCAGCAACTTTTGTTGCCAGCCAAGCCTTTTTTCATCGTGGTGAGCTTGTTCACGGCCTTGCTGCTGAACATGATTGAGAACGTCGGATTGTTGGGCAATGCGGCATGGATGCCCGATTTTTTAGCGCTGGTGTTGCTCTTTTGGTCTGTCCATCAACCCCAACGAGTTGGGATCGGCTGGGCTTTTGTGCTGGGGCTTGCGTGTGATGTGCACCAAGTCTCCTTTTTAGGACAACACGCATTGGCGTATACCGTGCAAGGCTTTTTAGCGACGTTGATCCACCGGCGATTGCTTTGGTTTTCGGTTCCCTCACAGGCTTTGCAGGTTTTGCCACTCTTTGCCATTTCTCATGCCATTTCCATGGTGCTGCGCATGTCTTTGTCGGGCAGTTTGATGGGGTGGCCGATGCTTTTTGCGCCCATGATCGAGGCCCTGTTGTGGCCCGTCGTGAGCATCATTTTGTTGGCGCCTCAACGTCGCGCACCTGATCCAGATGAGAATCGACCCCTATGAGTTTGGGTGGCAATATTGAACAAGACTTGAGGCGATTTAGGGGGCGCATCCTTGCGGCGACGGTCTTTGTATTTGCGGCCTTTTCACTTTTGGGCCTGAGGCTTTTGTATTTGCAAGTTTGGCGCTATCAAGACTTGTTTGAACAAGCAGAGAGCAACCGCAAAGTCATCGCGCCCGTGGTGCCCACGCGCGGCGTGATCATGGACCGCAACGGTGTGATCGTTGCAACCAATTATTCCGCCTATACCTTGGAGATCACGCCGGCCAAATTGAACGCGAGCCTGGACGCGGTGATTGAGGACTTGTCAAAAGTGATCAACATCTACCCCAGGGACAGGCGGCGCTTTAAAAAGCTCTCTGACGAGTCCAAGAGTTTCGAGTCCGTTCCGATTCGAACGCGCTTGACCGATCAAGAGGTGGCTCGCTTTGCAGCGCAGCGCTTTCGGTTTCCAGGCGTTGAGATCAAGGCCCGACTTTTTAGAAACTACCCCTACCAGACTTTGGCCAGTCATCTCATTGGATACATTGGGCGGATCAATCAGTCGGAGAAAGAAAAAATAGAGGAAACAGAGGACGAGGCCAACTACAGGGGCACGGACTACATCGGCAAACTCGGCGTCGAGCAAAGCTATGAAAGAGAGCTTCACGGCGTGACCGGTTTTCATGAAATGGAGACCTCTGCTGGGGGACGGGCTGTGAGACGGCTGTCGAGCATTCCCTCGACTGCTGGCAACACCGTCAAACTCTCTGTGGATATTAAGTTACAAAAACTCATTGAGGATTTGTATGGAAATCGGCGGGGTGCTTTGGTCGCGATGGATCCAAAAACCGGAGAAATCCTGGCCTTTGTCAGCAAACCCACGTTTGATCCCAACTTGTTTGTTGAGGGCATTGACAGTGAAAATTGGCAGGCCCTGAACGAGTCCATTGACAAACCGTTGCTCAACCGTGCCCTGCGGGGGACTTATCCGCCGGGCTCCGTTTACAAGCCGTTCATGGCCTTGGCGGCGTTGGAGGTGGGCAAAAGAACACCAACACAGACGGTGTTTGACCCAGGCTTTTATATGTTTGGTAACCACCGTTTCAGAGACGACAAAGAAGGTGGGCACGGAACGGTGGACATGTACCGATCCATCGTTGAGTCCTGCGACACGTACTATTACATGTTGGCCCATGATTTGGGGGTGGACACGATTTATGAGCAAATGAAGCCGCTGGGCTTTGGTCAATACACCGGCATCGATGTGCTTGGCGAGTCCAAAGGCATCTTGCCTTCGACGCAATGGAAAAGCGCTACCTACAAAAAACCTGAACAACAAAGATGGTACTCGGGAGAGACGATTTCTTTGGGCATTGGTCAAGGTTACAACAGTTTCACGGTGCTGCAAATTGTTCAAGCGGCTTCAACGCTTCTCAACGACGGGAAAAAAACCAGGCCCCATTTGGTCAAAGAGATCATCAACCCAGAGACCAAAGTCAGCAAGCCCGTCGCGGTCACCGCCATGGCAGAAATTTCCTTAAAGCCAGAAAACACAGCGGTGATACGACAGGCCTTGGTCGGTGTGAATTTGGAGGGGACTTCGGCGTCAAGCTTCGTTGGGGCAGGTTATACAAGTGGCGGTAAAACAGGGACAGCACAGGTGTATTCAGTTCGGGAGAACGAAAAATACAATGCCTCTAAATTGGATGAGAGAATGCGCGACCATGCTCTTTTTATGGCGTATGCACCTGCAGAGGACCCCAAAGTTGTGCTCGCCATGGTGGTAGAAAATTCGGGATTTGGTGCGCAAAATGCGGCACCCATTGCACGGCGTGTATTTGATTTTCTTTTGCTCGGGCAATACCCTGCCGAGGAGGACATTGCCGCGGTGCAACTCGGTCAAGCCACCAAGCCGATCGGCAAGCCCAGGCCCGTGGCCACTGTGCAGTGGTTCAATGCCAGTGAGAAAAGTGTGGCGCCAGAGGCCTTGCCCGCAAACCCGTCCAGCACTGTGCCATAAGTCCTTGTGGGGCAGTGCTCGCCCTTCAGCGTTAACCCACCAAATACGCGTCTCGTGCTGTTTTAAGAATCAAACAACTCACGACAAAGATAAAGACCCATCGCACAAATGCTGAGCCGTGCTTCACGGCCATTTTGGTGCCGATCAAACTGCCTAAAATATTAAAGAGCGCCATCGGAATGGTGATGGCCCACCAAATTTTCCCTTGAAACACAAACAAGCTCAATGCTGCAGCATTGCTGGCGCTGTTCAGTACTTTTGCCGCGCCCGAGGCATGTAGGAAGTCATAGCGCAAAAGACGAACGAAAATAAAAATAAAAAAACTGCCCGTTCCAGGACCAAAAAAACCATCGTAAAAACCAATCACGCTGGCCACAGCCATCAAAGCAAAAAGTTCAGCGCGACCTTGGAACCTGGGGTTGTGCGTGCTGCCCAGCTTTTTGCTGACCAAGGTATAGATCAAAACACTGCTCAAGACAAAGGGCAATGCTTTCTTCAATGCGTCGGAGGAGATCATGCTCAAGGTCCATGCCCCCATCAAGGAGCAAGTGGCCGCACAACAAGCGGCCAAGAAAAGTTTCTTCCAAGGCAAGTCGATGTGGCGACTGTAATTCCAACTTGCAAAAAGAGTGCCCCAAAGTGACACAGACTTGTTGTTGCCCAAAAGGGTCGATGCAGGAGCGAGTGGGTACGTTGTGAAGAGCGCGGGGACAAGGACCAAGCCACCCCCGCCAACAATCGCATCCACGTAACCGGCCAAAGCGGCACAACTCAAAATAAAGAGAACATCCATCTCTACATTGTGACTGAAAAAAGGGGGCAAAAAAAAGCACTGCCTTTAGCAGTGCTTTTCAGTGCGCGCCCTCTTTAGCGGGGCTTGAGCCGTCATGTCTCCTCAACCTCACAACAGTTTTCATGTCTTCTTAAGACTCCAATGTATCCGCTTGGGCTTGCCCGTCAACTAGGGGCTTTCCCAGGGAGCCGGGCGAATTAAAGCTGGCGAATTTCAATGGATGGGACTTGAGTCAATGCGCGCTCAGGCTTTGCATTCAATGGGCGTTGGCCAATGCCATCCATCTCGCAGCCTTTTCCGCCATCATCAATGTCGGTGAATTGGTGTTGCCACTTGTGATCGTGGGCATGGCGCTAGCATCCACAACGCGCAGGCCGCCGATGAGGCCCCCACGACCATTTTGGACGCGCAGCTGCGAGTCCAAAACCGCTCCCTTGGCACCCAAGCGACCCATTTGAGCCGTTCCAACAGGGTGAAAGATGGTGGTGCCGATGTCGCCTGCCAAACGACTCAAATCTTCTTCGCTTTGAAATTGAGCGCCTGGCTTGATCTCTTGGGGCGCAAAAGGCGACAAAGCTTTTTGCGCCATGATTTTGCGCGTTAATGCGATGGACTTGGCCGCTTTGTCCAAGTCCTCACGCGTGCTCAGATAGTTGGGGTTGATCAAGGGCGCATCTTGGAAATGGGCGGTTCTTGCGCGAACATGGCCTCTTGAGCTTGGGTTCAGGTTACAAACACTGGCCGTGATGGCATCAAAGGCGTGCAAGGGTTCACCAAAGGCCTCTAAGCTCAATGGCTGGACATGGTATTGCAAATCAGGCCACTCAAGCGTGGCGTCACTTTTGGTGAAGACGCCAAGCTGAGACGGTGCCATGCTCATGGGGCCCGATTGGTTCAACACATATTCAAGGCCCATTTTGGCCTTGCCCCACCAGCTTTTTGAGAGGGTATTCAAGGTGCGGGTGTTGCTGACTTTGAAGATGGTTCGTATTTGCAAATGGTCCTGCAAGTTTTCACCCACGCCTGGCAAATCAACCTGCAAAGCAATGCCGATGCTTTTTAAGTGTGTGGGGTCACCAATGCCGGACAGTTGCAAAATATGGGGGCTTCCAATACTGCCGGCACAAAGGATGACTTCGTGTCTGGCATGCACGATCAACTTTTCGTGGCCGGTGAACACTTCAACACCTGAGCATCGTTGGCCACCATCGGCAGAGGCTTCAAGCACAACGCGTCCCACATGTGCACGGGTCCACATCTCGAAATTGTCTCGTCCATAACAAGCCGGACGCAAAAAAGCCTTGGCGGTGTTCCAACGCCAACCGGAGCGTTGATTGACTTCAAAATAACCGACACCCTCGTTGTTCCCAGCGTTGAAGTCCTGTGTGGCGGCAATGCCGTGCTGCTCACAAGCCTTGGCAAAAGCGTTCAATATGGGCCAGTCGAGTCTTTGCTTTTCAACACGCCACTCCCCTCCAGCGTTTTTAAAGGAAAGTGTTTGCTCGTAAACAGAAGGGGCGTCTGAGCGTGTGGGAGGGTGCTGATCTGAATGTTTGGCGCCATGAAAAGCATTGGCGCCCAAATAATGGTCTTCATGAAATTTGAAGTCTTCAAGACAGGCAGACCAATTCCAGCTTTCATCTTGGGTGATGTTGGCCCACTGCGCATAGTCCCTGGATTGACCGCGCATGTAAATCATGCCATTGATGCTTGAACACCCGCCCAAAACTTTGCCACGGGGGTAACGCAGTGAACGCCCATTCAGCCCCGCCTGTGCCTGGGTGTGATAAAGCCAGTCGGTTCTTGGGTTGCCAATGCAGTACAAATAACCCACTGGGATATGAATCCAGTGGTAGTCATCCTTCCCCCCCGCTTCAATCAAGAGCACTCTTTTTGATGCATTCGCACTGAGGCGATTGGCCAGCAAGGCGCCAGCCGTTCCTGCGCCAACAATGATGTAGTCAAAAGTCAGTTCGTTCATCAATGAACTTCAGACGGCTCTTATTTGGAGGTGGGCATGACAAATTCGGCCCCGCCCGTGATGCTTTGCGGCCAGCGTTGCATGATGCTCTTTTGCTTGGTATAAAAGCGCACGCCCTCTTCGCCATAGGCATGTACATCCCCGAACAAAGAGCGCTTCCATCCGCCAAAACCATGCCAAGCCATGGGCACGGGAATGGGCACATTGATGCCAACCATGCCGACTTGTATGCGTCTTGAAAACTCCCTTGCGACGTGTCCTTCGCGTGTGAAGCAACTCACCCCGTTGCCGAACTCATGGGCATTGATCAAATCAATGGCTTCGTTCAGGTCGTTGACGCGAACGCAACTCAGGACAGGTCCAAAAATCTCTTCGTTGTAAATTCTCATATGGGTTTTGACGTGGTCAAACAAAGTGCCACCCAACCAAAAGCCTTGATCACATCCTTGGCCTGCTTTGGCGCCATGAAAGCCGCGACCGTCCACCAACAGCTGTGCCCCTTCTTTTTCACCAATGTCGATGTAGCCCGTGATTTTTTCCAGCGCAGCGCGGGTCACAATGGGACCCATTTCAGCATCCAGCTCAATGCCATTTTTGATCTTTAAGTCACGTGTTCTTTGGATCAGGGCGGGCATGATTTTTTCAGCAACATCGCCCACCAAGACCGCAACGCTGATGGCCATGCAGCGCTCGCCAGCGGAGCCATAAGCACTGCCAATTAAAGCGTCCACAGCTTGGTCCAGATCCGCATCGGGCATCACGACCATGTGGTTCTTGGCGCCTCCAAGGGCCTGTACGCGTTTACCCAGTCGCGCACCCGTTTCATAAAGATGATTGGCAATGGGTGTTGAGCCGACAAAGCTCAAGCCTTGAACATCGGGATGAGACATCAACGCATCAACCGCTTCTTTGCCCCCCTGAATCACGCTGAAAACACCATTGGGCAAACCTGCTTGTTTTAACAAGTCGGCCATCATCAAGGACGGGGAAGGATCAAGGGGGCTTGGTTTTAAGATAAAGCTGTTGCCGCAAGCCAAAGCCACGGGAAACATCCACATGGGCACCATCACGGGGAAGTTAAAAGGCGTGATGCCCGCAACGACCCCAAGGGGTTGGCGCATGGTCCAGTTGTCAATTCCCGTAGAAACTTGATCGGTGAAATCACCTTTGAGGAGTTGCGGTATGCCACAGGCGAACTCGATGATGTCGATGCCGCGTGAAACTTCGCCTTGTGCATCCGTGAACACTTTGCCATGTTCTGCCGTGATGAGGTGTGCGAGCTCGTCTTTGTGCTGATTGATCAATTCTAAAAAGCGAAACAAGACCCGTGCCCGTCTGATGGGAGGCATCTCACCCCAAGCAACTTGCGCGTGTTTTGCCGCGGCAACCGCTGCGTTCACCTCTTCTTGAGCGCCCAGCAAGACGTCTCGAGTGACAGCGCCACTCGCGGGGTTAAAAACAGCTTGTTTGGATTGCGTAAAACCCGCATGAAGTTGCCCATTGATAAAGTGTTGGACCAAGGGGCGTGCTTGTGAAATTGCCATGATGACGTGAGCCTCAAAAAAGGAAAAGGTGTGAGAATCTGTAAAACAAAGATGCTGAATTGTTTTTGAAAAGGTGACTATATCCTGAATTCGGATCGTGCAATGAGCGTGAGGACCCTAACGAGCGCCAGCGATATCCACAAAAGTCCCACTGCAATAAGAGGACAAGGGCCCGAGCAACCAGACAATGGCATGGGCCACCTCTTGGGCCGTGCCCACGCGTCCCATGGGCATTTGCGGCGCCAAGTCGCGCGCGCGATGGGGCAGTCCGCCGCTTGCATGAATTTCAGTATCAATGACACCCGGTCTCACCGCATTGACGCGAATGCCTTCGCCAGCAACTTCTTTGGCCAAGCCAAGCGTCATGACGTCAATGGCGCCTTTGCTGGCTGCATAGTCAATGTATTGATGGGGCGAGCCCAGCCTTGAGGCTGCGCTGCCAACGTTGACGATGCTCCCACCTTGTGCGCCGTGGCGGGTGCTCATCCTAAGCACCGCCTCTTTTGCACAAAGGAAGCTTCCAAGGACATTGATGCGCATCATTCGCTCCAGTCGCTCAGAGCTGAATTGGTCCAGTCGTTGTGGGTAATCCACAATGCCTGCGTTGTTGACGAGGCCATCAACACGGCCCAATTTGGCGTCGATGTGCTCAAACATTTTTTTGACCTGCTGCTCATTGCCGACGTCGGCTTGAATGCTGATGGCCGTGCCGCCTGCATCGCGAATTTGTCTCACCACCGCATCAGCCGCCAAAGAGTTGCTGCTGTAGTTAACGGCGACATGCCAACCTTGCTGTGCCGCCAAAAGGGCCGTTTGCGCTCCGATGCCTCGAGAGGCACCGGTGATCAAGACGATTTTGGGGTTCAAATTGAATTATCCTTGTTGCGCTTGATGGGCTTGCTGGTCGGCATGGTAACTGGAGCGAACCATGGCGCCAACTGCGGCATGTTTGAACCCCAAGTCATACGCTTTGGCTTCAAACATTTTGAAGGTGTCAGGGTGGACATATCGGGCCACGGGGAGGTGATGGGTGCTAGGCGCCAAGTACTGGCCGATGGTCAACATATCGATGTTGTGATCTCGCATGTCTTGCATGGCTTGTAAGATTTCCTCATCGGTTTCTCCAAGTCCAACCATGAGTCCACTTTTTGTTGGGACGTTGGGGAAAAGGGCTTTGAATTTCTTCAAAAGATTGAGACTGAAAAGATAGTCGCTCCCAGGCCTTGCTTGTGGATAAAGTCTGGGAACGGTTTCTAAATTGTGATTCATGACATCTGGAGGCGCATTTTTTAAAATCCCCAAGGCCCTGTCGTCTCTGCCTCTAAAGTCGGGCACCAAGATTTCAATTTGAGTTTGAGGCGAAAGCGCTCGGATGCTCTCAATGCACGCCACGAAGTGAGCGCTGCCGCCATCTCTTAAATCGTCTCTGTCAACGCTTGTGATCACAACGTATTTGAGCTTGAGTTGGGCCACTGTTTGACCCAAGTGCAGTGGCTCTTTGGGGTCCAAGGGGTCGGGCCTGCCGTGGCCGACATCGCAAAAGGGACACCGTCTGGTGCACTTGTCACCCATGATCATGAAGGTGGCGGTGCCGTTGCCAAAGCATTCGCCAATGTTGGGACAAGACGCCTCCTCGCAGACGGTGACAAGTTGATTGCTCCTCAAAATGTCTTTGATCTCGTAAAAGCGGGAGTTGGGTGAAGCGGCTTTGACTCTGATCCATTCGGGCTTTTTAAGGGCTTCTTGCTGCTGGACTTTGATGGGTATTTTGGACAACTTATCAAATGCCTTTTGTTTGACCGAAGGGTCGTAGGCTTTGGCGTTGGGGGTGTCGTTGGGTAAGGAGCTCATTGGCGAGAGTTTTCTAAATTAGGGAACAGGTCAAAAAATGGCAACGCCCATGCGTGGCGTTAATTGGAGAGATAGACGCTTAGCTTTTGCGCCAAAAGCACAGATACATCTTGGCAATTTAACATGACCCCAAGTTTATGTAAATTGGTGGTCCGTAATCCTTCATACCCACAAGGGTTGATGGCATCAAAAGGGCTCAGATCAACGGCGACATTCAAGGAAAGCCCATGGTAGGTGCAGTGCTTGGAGACCTTCACGCCGATGGCAGCAATTTTAGACAGCTCACCAAAGATGGGTTGATGGGCGCTTGGCTTTGCGTTGGTTTCATGCGCCGAGTAGGCAAGCCGATCGTGAGCTTGAGGGTTGGATGCATTCACATACACACCAGGCGCACCAAGAACGCGGTGTGCCGTGAGATCCAATGCATTGAGCGTTTTTATCACGGCCTCTTCAAGTCGATACACATACTCTTTAACAAAATAGCCTTTGTGGCTTAAATTGATCAAAGGATAGGCGATCACTTGGCCTGGACCGTGGTAAGTGATTTGACCGCCTCTGTTGGTTTGAACGAGGGGGATGTCGCTTGGTTTTAAGAGGTCGTTGGGTGTGGCGCTCAGCCCCAGTGTGTAAACCTTTGGATGTTCACACAGCCACAATTCATCAGGCGTTTGAGGGGTCCTGCTCAGTGTGAAATCTTGCATTTTTTGATAGATTTCGGCGTAAGGCACCAGTCCCAAGTGAGCGATCTTCATGTCAGTATTTGCGCTGGGTTGGTGTGAAAAACATCCAAATTCACTCAAAGGACCACTTTGACCAATGGGTGCGAGGACAAGGTCGTGTACAAGGCATCCAATTGGACTTGCGAGGTGGCCCAGACCGTCAGGGTCACGCCCAAATAGTTACCCGCCTTGCTTTGTCTGAGCTCAATGCTTGAGGCATCGAATTGAGGGTCAAATTCTTTGGCGATGGCCGTGAGGGTGTGAACAAAATGATCGACCTTTTGACCCATGACTTTGATTGGAAAGGCGCAGGGGAATTCGATCAAGGTGGCTCTTGCTGAGTCGGCGACAGATAGGGGGGTTGGTTGAATGGGGTCACTCATGGTGTTTTAGGGCTTGATAGGCGCAATAGAGTTGGTGATCGATCGGCCCGGGGCGCGCGTCTGCGATGGCCAGGGCGTCGAGTTGTGTGATGGGTAAGATTTCCTTGGACGCGGAGCTCAGCAGCAGTTCATCCGCATCAAAAACGTCAGCTTTGCTGAGGGGTTTGAGTTCAAATGGAATGCTTAGCGCTTCACACAGCTGTGCCAGCACACCGTAACGCACACCTTCCAGCACCAAGTGATCGTTGGGAACGCCAAACACCGCACCTTGCTTGACGACCCAGACGTTGCTGGAGGCCGCTTCGCTTAAAAAACCATCTCGAAACATGACCGTTTCTGCTGCACCTGCTTGCTCGCTTAGCCGTTTGGCCAAAATGGCGCCCATCAAGCTGGTGGTTTTGATGTGTGCCTTTCCCAGCGAAAATCATCATGTGTAATGCAAAAGACCCCATTTTCAAGGGGTTTTTCGCTTCTTTCTGGGCTTGGCTGACACATGGCAAAGACGGTAGGGCTCAGATTGTGGGGTATCACATGGTCACGAGGGGCGACACCTCTTGAGATTTGAAGGTAAATGTTTGCATTGAACTGATGAATGGGCGTGTCAAGGAGGCGTGCATTTTCTAAGAGCAAACGCTCAAAAATCGTCCTCCAGCCCAAGGCGGCGTGGGGGTTGGTCATCCAAACCTCACTGAGAGAGCGCTCCAACCTGGCCATGTGCTCATCAAATTTGAACAGTCTCCCCCTGTAAGCCGGTACAACCTCATAAATGGCATCGCCAAAAATAAAGCCACGGTCCAAAACGCTGACTTTGGCCTCGGACAATGGGCTGTATTGCCCATTTAAATAGCAAATCCCACTCGGTAGCGGTGCTGGGTGTGCGGGGCCGGGGGTGAAGCGATTGAACATGGGGCAATTATCGCTTGTCTGTAAAAAAGCACCGGCAAAAGAAATTTTTAAGTCCATTTGCAATCGCGTTGGGTTTTCCCTTACAATGGGAGGCTTTACATAATTTCATGAATAATCAAATTAAAGCAAGCCATCTGTATTTGTACGGGTTTAAGTGCGCTTTTTGATGGGTTTTTGAAGTCATGCAGAGAAAACAAAAGGCAACGGATTCGCCAGAATCCTTTGACGACACCAACTCAGTTCCGTGGACCAAAGAGAGGGTTCTGGAGTTTCGCAAAGCGGAGCCTCCTGTATCGGTTTGGTGGGTTGTGTTGACTCAAATGTTGGTGGGTTTGATGACTGTGTTTGTCGCTTGGCTCCTTGGTGCCAAATTCGCAAGCATGGCGTCCTTGGGGTATGGATCTTTTTGTGTCGTTTTGCCTTCAATCATTTTTGCTCGAGGCATCACCAGCAAGTGGTCCAGTTTGAATCCAGGGGCGGCGGTAACGGGATTTTTTCTTTGGGAGTTTGTCAAAGTAGCGATGACGGTGGTCATGCTGGTGATGTCCCAAAGTTTGGTGGATGATTTGAGCTGGCCGATGATGATGCTGGGCTTGATCATCACAATGAAAGTGTATTGGCTTTCTTTTTTATGGCAACGCAAGGGATGATGTTCCCTTGAGGGTCAAAAAGATTTGAAGGCGTTGTTGGTAAGATAAAACGTAATTTTCAAAATGTCTGCTGAACACACAACTGAACATGTCATGACAGCTGGGGACTACATTGGTCACCATTTGACCCATTTGCAAAACCATCCAATGGCTGGGATCATTGATTTCACGGTTTTTAACCTGGACTCGATCTTTTGGTCTGTGTTGATTGGTGTGGTTGGTTTCTTCTTTTTGTACAGAGCTGCAAGCGCTGCCACGGCGGGCGTACCCGGTCGTTTTCAGGCGGCTGTAGAGATGCTCATCGAGTTGGTGGACAGTCAGTCTCGCGGCATTATTCACGACGCACAAAGCAGAAAAATCGTCTCCCCATTGGCTTTGACGGTCTTTGTGTGGATTTTTCTGATGAATGCAATGGACTTGTTGCCTGTGGACTTGTTGCCTGTGCTGTGGGAGTCGTATTACGAGTCTCAGGGCATGGACGCGCATCATGCTTATTTGCGCATCGTGCCAAGCGCAGATCTGTCAACGACGCTCGGCTTGTCGACCTCGGTTTTGTTGGTTTGTATTTTTTACAACATTAAAATCAAGGGCTTGGGCGGTTGGATACACGAGCTGTTTACCGCGCCCTTTGGAGCGCATCCACTGTTGTGGCCTATCAATTTTGTGATGCAGTTGATTGAATTTGCTGCAAAAACGGTTTCTCACGGTATGCGGTTGTTTGGCAACATGTATGCAGGAGAGTTGGTGTTTATGTTGATCGCTTTGATGGGCAGTGCCGCGGCATTTTCTTTGCCAGGTATTTTGCTGCCCATTGGTCACATATTGGCAGGCTCGGTTTGGGCCATTTTCCATATTTTGATCATTACATTGCAGGCATTCATTTTTATGATGCTTACATTGGTTTATGTAGGTCAAGCGCACGACGCGCATTGAGTTTCGGTCATTTGTTTTTTTATTTTTTATTTCATCCATAGGAGCATCGCATGGAACACGTTCTTGGTTATGTAGCACTCGCCGCTGGCTTAATTATTGGTCTTGGCGCGATTGGCGCGTGTATTGGTATTGGTATCATGGGTAGCAAATACCTTGAATCTGCTGCTCGTCAGCCAGAGTTGATGAATGAGCTGCAAACCAAGATGTTCTTGTTGGCAGGTTTGATTGACGCGGCCTTCTTGATTGGCGTGGGTATTGCCATGATGTTTGCCTTTGCCAATCCTTTCGTTTTGAAATAAACGTTGTAGCAATGTCCTCTTTAAGAAAGGTGTTGCCGTGAGTATTAATGCAACCCTGTTCGTTCAGGCAATCGTTTTCGCGATTTTGGTTTGGTTCACCATGAGTTTTGTGTGGCCCCCTATCGTGAAGGCGCTTGATGATCGAGCTAAGAAAATCGCTGAAGGTCTCGAGGCCGCCGACAAAGCCAAATTTGAGCTGAGTGCAGCCACTCGCCACGTTGAGGTGGAGCTGGCCAAAACGAAGACTGAAGTTCAGTCGCGCGTATTGGACGCTGAAAAGCGTGCACAAATGATCATCGAAGAAGCCAAAATCACGGCAAGTGAAGAGGCTGCAAAGATCATTCATGGTGCCCGTGTTGAAGCAGAGCAAGAGATGGTCAAGGCTCGGGAGTCGCTGCGTGAGCAAGTGGCCCTGTTGGCGGTCAAAGGTGCAGAGCAAATTTTGCGCAAAGAAGTGAATGCTTCTGTGCACAATGATTTGCTGATCCAACTCAAATCTGAGTTGTGAGAACCCTAGAAAAGGACAAGCGAGCACATCATGGCTGAATTAGCAACAATTGCACGCCCTTACGCTGAGGCCTTGTTCAAGACCGCGGCTGGACGTGCGAACCCTGACGGCGTCCTTGAGTGGTTGGGCGAGATGTCAATGTTTGCAAGTGATGAGCAATTGCTGAGTTTGGCTGCCAACCCCAGGGTCACGGTGGTCGAGCTTGGTGACTTGATCAAGGGCTTATTCAAAAAAGAATTGTCACTTGAGGCTCAAAACTTTTTACGTTTGATCATTGAGCAGTCAAGGCTTGAGGTTTTGCCTGAGATTTATCATCAATTCAAGGTGCTTCGCAATGCGCTCAAGGGCAGCCAAGATGCGACAGTCGAAAGTGCCTTTGAAATTGATCCCAATACTTTAAGCGAGATATCTGCTTTGCTAGAGAAGAGATTTGCTCGTAAGTTAAACCTCACCGTTGAGCTCAATTCTGAGTTGATTGGTGGGATCCGTGTTGTGGTGGGCGATGAGGTGTTAGACACATCCGTCAAAGCTCGCTTAGAACAAATGAAAGTCGAGTTAATGGATTGAGCTCTTAGGCGCTTGAAACATTGACCCCTACAAACCCCAAGGAAAAGGAAAGAGTCATGCAACTCAATCCCGCAGAAATTTCTGAGTTGATCAAAAGCCGTATTGAGGGCCTTTCAGCACAAGCTGATGTCCGCAATCAAGGCACAGTGGTCTCAGTAACGGACGGTATTTGTCGCATCCACGGTTTATCTGATGTGATGCAAGGTGAGATGTTGGAGTTTCCCAATAACACATTCGGCTTGGCGCTCAATTTAGAGCGTGACTCAGTCGGTGCGGTTATTTTGGGCGACTACGAGAGAATCTCTGAAGGCGATACAGTCAAGTGCACCGGTAGAATTTTGGAAGTGCCAGTTGGTCCAGAGCTGATTGGTCGCGTGGTCAATGCGTTGGGTCAGCCCATTGATGGCAAGGGTCCTATTCACGCAAAAATGACGGACGTGATTGAAAAGGTTGCGCCTGGCGTGATTGCACGTCAATCCGTCAGCCAGCCGATGCAAACAGGTTTGAAGTCCATTGACTCGATGGTGCCCATTGGACGTGGACAGCGTGAGTTGATCATTGGAGACCGTCAAACAGGTAAAACCGCTGTTGCGATTGATGCGATCATCAGTCAAAAAGGTCAGGGTGTGACGTGTATTTATGTGGCGATTGGTCAAAAGGCCTCGTCCATTAAAAACGTGGTGAGATCTTTGGAGCAAGCAGGCGCAATGGATTACACCATTGTTGTGGCTGCTTCAGCGTCTGAGTCAGCGGCGATGCAATACGTGTCAGCTTACTCGGGTTGCACAATGGGAGAGTACTTCCGTGACCGTGGCGAAGATGCGCTGATTGTTTATGATGACTTGTCAAAACAAGCGGTTGCCTACCGTCAAGTGTCCTTGTTGCTGCGTCGTCCACCAGGACGTGAAGCGTATCCAGGCGACGTGTTTTATTTGCACAGCCGTTTGTTGGAGCGTGCAGCTCGCGTGAACGCTGATTATGTTGAGGCGTTTACCAAGGGCGCAGTGAAAGGCAAAACCGGTTCATTGACTGCGTTGCCAATCATTGAAACACAAGCGGGTGACGTCTCCGCGTTCGTGCCAACCAATGTGATCTCAATTACTGATGGACAGATCTTCTTGGAGACCTCGCTCTTCAATGCAGGCATTCGTCCTGCGATCAATGCCGGTATTTCTGTTTCCCGCGTGGGCGGTGCAGCGCAAACCAAATTGATCAAGAACTTATCCGGTGGTATTCGTACCGATTTGGCGCAGTACCGAGAGTTGGCAGCGTTTGCTCAATTTGCATCTGATTTGGACGAGGCAACAAGAAAGCAGTTGGATCGTGGTGCACGTGTGACTGAACTCTTAAAGCAAGCGCAGTACAGCCCCTTGTCAATCAGCTTGATGGGTGCAACGCTTTTCGCAGTCAACAAAGGCTACTTGGACAGCATCGATGTCAAGCAAGTCTTGCACTTTGAAACTGAATTGCATCAAGAGCTCAAGGCCAAGCACCCAGCGTTGTTGGCCAAGCTTGAGAAAGACAAAGCAATGGACAAAGAGGCTGAGGCTGAATTGACGGCGATTTTGGATACGTTCAAAAAAGCTTTTGGTTGATTCGATCAAACATAGGAGCCATTGATGGCAGCAGGCAAGGAAATACGCGGCAAGATCAAATCGGTTGAAAATACCAAGAAGATCACGAAAGCCATGGAAATGGTCGCCGCCTCCAAAATGCGCAAGGCGCAAGAGCGCATGCGCTCGGCTCGCCCCTACAGTGCGAAAATTCGGGATGTGGCAAGCCATTTGGGTCAAGCCAATCCTGAATATGTTCACCCCTTCATGAAAAAGCATCCCAATGCCAAGGCCCAAGGCTTTATCGTTGTGACGACGGACAAAGGCTTGTGTGGCGGCATGAACACCAATATCTTGAGATTGGTGACCAGCAAGCTCAAAGATCACGCGGCCGAATCGGGCAATGCAAAGATGGTGGCCATTGGAAACAAGGGGCTGGGATTTTTGAACCGAATCGGTTCAACGGTGGTGGCAAATGTGACTCAGCTTGGGGATGCGCCTCATTTGGAGAGACTCATTGGCCCCGTGAAATTGTTACTCGATGCTTATACAAAGGGTGAGTTGAATGCGGTGTATATTTGTTACACCAAATTCATCAACACCATGAAGCAAGAAGCCGTGGTTGAGCAGTTGTTGCCTTTGTCTTCAGAGGAAATGGCCAAGCAAACAAAAGCAGGAGGCACGCATGCATGGGATTACCTGTATGAGCCTGATGCGCAAAGTGTAATTGACGACTTATTGGTGAGATACGTCGAGGCGTTGGTCTATCAAGCTGTGGCTGAAAACATGGCCTCTGAGCAGTCCGCTCGGATGGTGGCCATGAAGGCCGCCACTGACAATGCTGGAAGTGTCATCAATGAATTGAAACTCGTTTACAACAAGACCCGTCAAGCAGCGATCACCAAGGAACTCTCCGAGATCGTTGCCGGTGCGGCAGCCGTTTAGTCCCAAAAGACAAGACGACCCGAAGAATATTTATTTAAATTTGGAGCAAAAAAATGGCTCATGCACAAGGAAAAATCGTTCAATGTATCGGCGCTGTTGTGGACGTCGAGTTCCCAAGAGACCAAATGCCTCATATTTATGATGCGTTGAAGCTTGAAGGAACCAACCTCACATTGGAAGTTCAACAGCAATTGGGTGATGGTATCGTCAGAACCATTGCTTTGGGTACATCCGATGGATTGCGTCGTGGCCTGATGGTGCAAAACACGGGCGCTGCGATTACAGTGCCAGTGGGCAAAGCAACCCTTGGACGCATCATGGACGTGCTGGGTCACCCCATTGATGAAAGAGGTCCAGTTGACCAAACACGTACGGCATCCATTCACAGAAAAGCACCCGCTTACGATGAGTTGAGCCCTTCACAAGAATTGCTGGAAACAGGCATCAAAGTGATTGACTTGGTGTGTCCCTTCGCTAAGGGCGGTAAAGTGGGACTGTTCGGTGGCGCGGGTGTGGGCAAGACCGTGAACATGATGGAGTTGATCAACAACATTGCGAAAGCGCACTCTGGTTTGTCCGTTTTTGCGGGTGTGGGCGAGAGAACGCGTGAAGGAAATGACTTTTATCACGAAATGATGGAGTCTGGCGTTGTGAACTCTGAAGACCTCCAAGAGTCAAAAGTGGCCATGGTGTATGGTCAGATGAATGAGCCTCCTGGAAACCGTTTGCGCGTGGCGTTGACGG
>CAIOTD010000030.1 GCA_903861115.1 uncultured Burkholderiales bacterium | reverse complement strand
GCAGTGGCGTTGTATTGCTGAACTCAAGGGTAACATAGCCCTCCCATTCGGGCTCAAAAGGGGTCACGTTGACAATGATGCCACAGCGAGCATAGGTGCTCTTGCCCAAGCAAATGGTCAGCACGTTTCTTGGAATGCGAAAATACTCGACCGTTCTGGCAAGGGCAAAACTATTGGGGGGAATGATGCAAACGTCTGACTCAATGTCCACAAAGCTGCGCTCATCAAAGTTTTTCGGATCAACGACCGTGCTGTAGATATTGGTGAACACCTTGAATTCAGGTGCACACCGAATGTCATAGCCATAGCTGCTGGTGCCATAACTCACAATCTTTTGCCCATCGTGCATGCGAACCTGACCGGGCTCGAACGGCTCTATCATGCCGTGATCCTTGGCCATTTGGCGAATCCATTTGTCTGATTTAATACTCATGCATCTATTTTAACAGCATGCGCCGGGCCCGCAGGCCCCAGCGGCCAAGCAATTAATTGGATTTGGGCAGCGGAGAAAGCACGCCCTCAAGCAAATAATTCATTTGTTGAACTTGCTCGTCTGTCAGCACAGCCCCCTCCTTGGCCACGAGTTTTGCGTCCTGGGTCAGCAATGGTCCCTTAAAAACAGTCGTTTTACCCTGAATCATTTGCTTTTTGACCTCTTCGACCTCTCTTTTGACAGACGTTGGGACCTTGTCATTCCAGCCTTGAATGTCCACCATGCCTTCACGCAAACCGCCCCATGTGTCCTTGCTTTTCCAAGAGCCCTCTAGCATAGAGCGCACACGGGAGACGTCGTATTTTTCCCAATGATGCGTCACTGCCAACAATTGCGAGCCAAAGCCCTTGGCGCTTAAATCTGAATGGTATGCAATGGCCCAAACACTTTTTTCTTGGGCAACTTGCATCACAGCGTTCGTGCCGGTGTGATAAGCCAAGACATCGGCGCCTTGATTGACCAATGTCTCTGCGGCGTCACGCTCCAAAGAAGGGCTGAACCATGAATTGACCCACACCACCTTTAACTTCGCTTGGGGATCCACACTTCGCATGCCCAATGTGAAGGCGTTGATGCCTTGCAAAACCTCGGGAATGGGGAAAGCAGCCACATAGCCAGCCAGGTGTGTTTTGGACATCTTGGCAGCCGCAACGCCAGCCAAATAGCGCCCTTCGTAATACCGAGCGTTGGACGTAGAGACATTGAGCGCCCGCTTGTAACCCGTGACGGATTCAAAACGCACTTGAGGAAACTCCTTGGCCACTTGCATGGTCGGCTCCATATAGCCAAAACTCGGTGTAAAAATCAACTGATGACCCGACTTGGCCAAATCACGAATCACCCGCTCAGCGTCTGGCCCCTCAGACACATTCTCCACAAAGGTGGTTTTGACCAAAGGCGTTTTATTGGCTTTGTTGAACGTCTCTTCAATGGCTCGCCGCCCCAAATCGTGCTGAAAAACCCAGCCCGCATTGGCGACTGGACTGATGTAGACAAAGGCGACTTTTAATGGCTCTTGGGCTTTGGCAAGCAAAGTCAAAAGCAGCAAACTCAATACAGCAACGCACTTGGCGCTGAGGTTTTTATACATGGTGTTCCTCGACATGACCAATAATGGTGTTAAAAAATAATGAACGTCTGTTTTGTTGCACACAAAACGCTGAAAAAACAAATCCTGAAATGCCTCCTTCAAAAAAATTGCACCAAAATGGCGCAGATCGGGAATTATACCTATAGTTTTAATTTATTGATCAATTTCAATTCCCTGACAAAAGACACGATTTCAAAGTTAAGCCACAATACAATGTGCGTTAACCCTAATGGTTGCCTTTTTTCGATTGCCCTGCGTCTTCTTGGGGCCTAAGCACATTGGCCATTCAACCATCTGCCCAACCTTTGACCTCAAATCAGGGTCTGGGCGCATTGCCTTCAAACCAACTAAAAATGAACACACGTTTCAATTTGAATCATAAAGTCGCCCTATTGGGTTGGAGCAGCGTGATCTGTTTGTTCAGTTCGTGCGCAACGTCAGTCGACCTGAGTCAAGAGGGCTTTCAAGAAAGCGCGAATCCCAAGGCATTGGTTCAAAACGCCCCACTTGCCCCAAACAAGAACGTCTATGCCTTCAAGTCAAACAGCACCTCGGTGCCCTTTGACTCCAGCGCTCACCGAGACCAGCAATTGGCTTGGAATACATCCCCACAAAAAGAATGGTGGAATGCTTTTCATTCGACTTCACTCGATCAATTGGTCAAGCAAGCACTCACTCACAACCCCAACCTAACGGCGGCCAGATCAACCCTTGCCCAAGCACAAGCGAATGCTGCTGCAACTTATGGCTCACTGGCTTTTCCAAACGTCAATGGGCAAGTGGGTGTGAACAGACAGCGCGCCTCCCAAGCCACAACGAATGTGCCCGGTGGTTCAATTTTCAATCTCTATAACACCTCGGTCAATGTCTCTTATACGCTGGATTTATTCGGTGCCAATCAGTTCACCATTGCCTCTGCGCAAGCACAAGCCCAATTTCAAACCTATCAATGGCGTGCGGCTGAGCTCAGCTTGACGGGCAATGTGATCACTGCAGCAATCCGGGAAGCACAGTTGAGCCAACAAATCCTTCAAACCCAAGAGATTTTGAAGGCCCAAGAAAAGCAGCTCCAAATCATGGAGAGCCAACTCAAATTGGGCGCCATCAATGCCACTGCAGTTCTCGCACAAGCCAGCCTGGTCTCCCAAACCAAATCGGGACTGCCCACATTGCAAAAGTCCCTTGAGCAAGCACACCATCAAATTGCAATTCTTTGCGGAGAGTTTCCTGCACAATCGAATTGGACGGGTCTGTCCCTCAATGAATTAAGCATCCCCAAAGAGCTGCCCGTGACCCTGCCGTCTGAGCTGCTTCGTCAACGACCCGATATTTTGGCAAGTGAGGCTTTGATGAATCAATCCATCGCGGCCTTGGGCGTCGCAAAGGCCAATCTTTATCCTCAGGTCAATCTCTCAGCCAATGCGGGCTCATTGGCCACACTGAGCAACAACCTCTTCAGTACGCCTTGGAGCTTTTGGACATTGAGCACTGGCCTCACAGCACCCATTTTCAATGCTGGCGCCTTAAAAGCAAAAGTACAAGCAGCCAAAGCGGGCTACGAAACCTCTTTTTATGGCTACAAAGGCACGGTCCTTGGGGCCTTTCAAAACGTCGCAGACTCCCTTGCCGCGATTGAATTTGATACGCAAAGCTACCAACAACAAAGCGCCAACGAAGAGTTGGCAAAAGACAGTTTGGCGATTGCACAAAAACAATACGAGTTGGGCGCGATCAATTTCATGGTCTTATTGGACGCACAGCGCAACTACGCGCAAGCAAAGATTGGACTCATCAACGCTCAAGCCAATCGATTGGCCAACACAGTGGCACTTTACCAGTCCATGGGTGGGGCAACTTGGATGACCCCAATAACGTCTGAATCCAAGGCCGCTGAAAAACTTGCACAGCTTCAATAAGCCCGCCGCCTACCATCTTGAACGACCTCATTAATTTTTAATCTATCCTTATAAAGCGAGAACTGAAAATGACCAAACGCATGCTCATCATGCTCGGATGTATTTTGGTGCTGATTGCCGGTTTGGCATTTGGCTTTTATCTGCACATTCAAAAGCTCATCGCAAGCGCTCCAAAACCTGGCGCCCAAACCGTGACCTCTCTAACGGTCACTTCGATCGAGTGGAAGCCCCAAACCACCTCCATCGCCAATCTCGCACCTGTTAAGGGTGTTGATCTGAGCAGTGAAGTTGCTGGATTGGTCAAAGAGGTGTTGTTTAAATCCGGCCAAGTTGTGAAAGCTGGAGACCCATTGATTCAACTCAACGCGGAGTCAGAACTCGCTCAATTCAATGCAGCGCAAGCGAGTGCGGACTTGGCCGATGTGGTGTACCAAAGAGACAAAGCACAATTGGCCGCTCAGGCCATCAGTCAGGCACAAGTCGATGTTGACTTGGCAGACCTCAAAGTCAAACGCGCACAAGCAGCACTTCAAAAGGCCAACTTAGATAAAAAAACCATCAAAGCGCCTTTTAATGGAAAACTTGGAATCACCGCCATTGTGGCTGGCCAGTATTTAAATCCTGGCGACAAGGTCGTGACACTTCAAACCCTGAACCCCATTTACGCCGACTTCTTTCAACCCCAGCAAAAAATCTCCCAGCTCAAGCTTGGACAAACGGTTGAGTTGAGCGTGGATGCCTATCCTGATCAAAAAATCTTGGGCAAACTCACCACCCTCAATCCGAAAGTTGACGCCAGCTCAAGAAACATTCAAATACAAGCCACCTTTAACAACCCCAGAGATGAGCTCTTGCCAGGCATGTACGGCAAGGTCAACGTGTATTTGGGTGAAGCACAAAAATTCCTCACCCTGCCCCAAACTGCGATCACCTACAACCCCTATGGATCAACCGTGTTCGTCGTCGAAGAGGAGGAAGGCAAAACGCCAGAAGGTACACCTGATGGCAAAAAACATAAAGTTGCGAAGCAAGTCTTTGTCACAACGGGAGACACCAGGGGAGATCAAGTGGCCATTCTTAAAGGCTTAAAAGCAGGTCAAGAGGTGATCACATCAGGCCAGTTGAAATTAAAGAATGGCACGCCAGTTGAGATTGACAACGCTGTCGTGCCTGATAACAACCCCAACCCTAAGCCACAAGAGCATTGAGAACTTCATGAATTTCACAGATCTCTTTATCAAGCGCCCCGTGCTCGCATCGGTGGTCAGTTTACTGATCATCGTTTTGGGTCTGCGCTCCATCTTTAATTTGCCTGTGAGTCAATATCCAAAGACACAAAATGCGGTTGTCACGGTCTCGACGACTTACTTTGGTGCGGACTCTCAGACTGTTGCGGGCTTCATTACGCAGCCTCTAGAAACAGCCATTGCGCAAGCGCAAGGCATTGACTACATCTCTTCTTCCAGCTCAAACGGCATCTCCACCATCACAGCCACTCTGCGCCTGAATTACGATGCCAATCGAGCACTTACAGAGATCAACACACAAGTTGCTTCTGTGAGGAACCAACTCCCCCCCCAAGCTCAGCAACCCGTTTTGACCGTTCAAATGGGCCAAACCATTGCCGCCATGTACATGGGCTTTTACAGCAATGATTTACCCACCAACAACGTCACAGACTACTTGATCCGAGTGGTCAAACCAAAGATTGACTCTGTTGAAGGGGTTCAGGTGGCCGAGATTTTAGGGGGTCGCCTGTTTGCCCTTCGCGCCTGGCTCGATTCGGACAAGATGACCGCCTTTAACGTGACCGCTGGCGACGTCAGTCAAGCTTTGGCTGCCAACAACTTTTTAGCACCTGTGGGTGTGAGCAAAGGCTCAATGGTTACGGTGCCACTCACGGCAGGAACAGACTTGCATTCTGTTGAAGAGTTCAAAAAACTCAACATCAAAAATAGCAACGGTGCTTTGATCAAACTCGAAGACATCGCAACGGTCTCCTTGGGATCTGAAAATTATGATTTCAATGTCGCCTTCAGTGGCGTGAGGTCGGTTTTTATTGGTATCAAAGTGGCCCCAGATGCCAACGTACTTGACGTTGCAAAGCGCGTGAGGGGCATGTTTCCAAGCGTGAAAGAGCAGCTACCCAGTGGTTTGACGGGCGCCATCGTTTACGACTCAACCGCCTTCATCAACACCTCAATCTACGAAGTACTCAAGACCTTGGTTGAAGCACTGGTCATTGTGACCGTGGTGATCTTTTTGTTTTTGGGCAACTTCAAAGCAGTGATGATTCCTGTGATTGCCATGCCTTTGTCGCTGATTGGCACATTTTTCATCATGTTGGCACTTGGATACTCCATCAATTTACTCACCCTTTTAGCGCTGGTATTGGCCATCGGGCTGGTGGTCGATGACGCCATTATTGTGGTGGAGAATTTTGATCGCCATATGAAAGACGAAGGCATGAAATCATTTGATGCCGCCATCAAAGCCGCCAGAGAGTTGGGCAGTCCCATTTTGGCCATGACGGTCGTCTTGATTGCCGTTTACGTCCCCATTGGATTTCAGGGCGGATTGACGGGTGCACTCTTCACAGAGTTTGCCTTCACCTTGGCAGGCTCTGTGGCTGTGTCAGGCATCATTGCTTTGACCTTGTCGCCGATGATGTGCAGTGAGTTCTTTAAGAACCACGAACACGACTCCTCTGCATTGGTAGAAAAAATTGATGCTGTTTTCGCAAAAGTTCAAGCCGCATATCAGCGCACCCTTCATAGCCTGCTCAACACATGGCCCGTTCTGATTGTCATGGGCGGTATTTTGTTTGTACTCTTGGGACTGATGTTCAAGATGTCGCAATCAGAGTTGGCACCTCAAGAAGACCAAGGCCTTGTTGCTTCATTGGTCACCGGCGCCCCCACAGCAACAGCGGATCAAATGCAAGTGTATGCCAAGCAAGTTTTTGATGTCGCTAAATCTGTGCCTGAATACGAGCAAATGTTCCAAATCACGGGTGTACCCACCGTGAATGCGGGCATTGGTGGCGTCATCTTTAAAACCTGGGAAGATCGCAAGCGCAGCGCTTTGGAGCTTCAAATGTACTTGCAGGCACAATGGAACAAAATCGCTGGTGTTCGCATTGCTGCGTTTCAATTCCCCCCGCTGCCAGGCTCCTCAGGTCTGCCCGTCCAATTTGTGATCTCAACCACTGAACCCTTTCAAAACCTGAATCAAGTCGCGCAACAAGTTCTGGACAAAGCACGCGCCGCCAACAAGTTCTACTTTGTGGATGTTGATTTAAAAATCGATAAGCCACAAGCAACTGTTGAGGTCGATCGGGACAAAATCACATCCCTTGGCTTGACCGAACAAGATGTAGGCGTTGCGTTGAGCACAGCACTTGGAGGTGGGTATGTGAACTACTTCTCCATCGCAGGGCGCTCCTACAAAGTCATCCCTCAGGTGCAACAAGTTGATCGACTCAATCCAGAGGATCTGTTGAATTTCAACATCAAATTGCCCAACGGCACTTTGATCAAAGCCTCAACCATCGCGCGTTTGAAATTTGATGTGGTTCCAGAATCCATCAACCGCTTTCAACAGTTGAATTCAGCAACCATCTCTGGCGTGTCTGGCGCATCTCAGGGTGAAGTCCTGAAGTTTCTCAAAGACACCGTCCAAGAAATCGCACCCAACGGTTACAGCGTCGACTACTCTGGTCAATCCAGGCAATACATCAAGGAATCTGGTGGCTTCTTGCTCACGATGTTCTTTGCGATCATCATTGTGTACCTCGCCTTGGCTGCTCAATTCGAAAGTTTCAAGGATCCGGTGGTGATTTTGGTCTCCGTGCCACTGGCATTGTTTGGCGCCATGATTTTCATCTTCCTAGGAATGGCCTCCGTCAACATCTACACCGAAGTGGGACTGGTCACCTTGATGGGGTTGATCAGCAAGCACGGTATTTTGATTGTTGAGGTGGCCAAACAACTCCAGCGAAGTGGACAAAGCAAACGGCAAGCGATTGAAGCGGCTGCCTCCATTCGACTGAGCCCTATTCTCATGACCACTGCGGCCATGGTGTTTGGCGTCATTCCCTTGGTGATTGCCTCTGGCGCGGGTGCAGCGGGACGCCAGGCCATGGGCATTGTGATCTTTGCGGGCCTGTCCATCGGTACGCTCTTCACACTGTTTGTTGTTCCTGCAATGTACTTGTTCATTGCCTCGGATCGACTCCAATCGATCAAATCGTAATAGGTCTCTTCTCTAGCGCATTGGCGCCAAAAACAAAGCCCTCACTTGAGGGCTTTGCTCATTGTCAAGTTCAACTCATCCAGTCGTTTTGGCAAACTTACTTGTTCAACGTGGATAAGTACTGCGCCAATACATCTAGATCCTCGACGAGCAATGCCTGAGCAGCAGAAGTCATGGTGCCGTCAAAGTCTCCCCTTTGAGCGGCCTTGAAGAGTTTGAGTTGCTCAAGCAAATAAGCTTGATGCTGACCGGCTAGCCTAGGGATGTGCTGCTGCCCAACCAAGTTCGCCGTGTGACAAGCCACACAGTTGTTTTTCTCAGTGATCTCTCGGCCCTTGGCAACAACGTTCGCTACAGGCTCACGCTCAGGGGCATTTAGTTTTTGTGATGAAAAATATTGAGCCAAATCATTCAAGTCTGTGTTGCTCAGCTTTTCTGCGAAAACGGACATGACCTCGCTTTTTCGCCGACCTTCGCGGTACATGTACAAGGCCGTCACAATGAACTGTTTAGGCTGAGCAGCAATGGAAGGGATATTGGGGCTGATGGAGTTGCCATCCACCCCGTGGCAGGCCACGCAGACTTGAGATTTAACTCGTCCTTCCTCCATGCCGGCAAAAGCGGGAAGATAAAAAAGATGGGATAAAACAAGAACGGCAGCCGTTCTAAAGGCTGCCGTCGTGTTCCATTTTTTTGCACGCAAGAGGTGCAAATAACAGAAAGATTTCATAAAAAATTACTTCGAATAGGACACGCGGTAGATGATACCGTTGTAGTCATCTGAAAAAAGAATCGCTCCGTCTTTCATTTGTAAAACATCCACTGGGCGACCCCACATGGGTGGATCGCCTTTTTCATTTTCTAAAAAACCATCAATGAACGCATGTTTTGTGGCCTTGCCTTTGGCATCCAATGAAACCCGAATGAGGTTGTAGCCGTGCTTGGGATCGCGGTTCCAAGAACCGTGCTGGGCGATGATCATGCTGTTTTTGTATTCAGCGGGGAACATCGTTCCGGTATAGAACTTCATCCCGACGGGCGCGATGTGAGCACCTAGTTTCAAAATGGGAGGGGAGAACTCATCACACGTTCGGTTTTGACCGTACACGGGATCCAGCGTATCGCCTTGGTGACAGAAAGGAAAACCAAAGTGTTGACCCTTTTTCTTTGCCACGTTCAACTCGTCATTGGGTAAATCTGTTCCCAACCAATCACGCCCGTGCTCTGTGAACCAAAGATCTTTGGTCACAGGATGAAAGGCCATGCCAACACTGTTTCTAACGCCTTGGGCGTAGTTCTCCAAAATACCAGTCTTGGGGTCCACGCGAACGATGGACGCTTCGTTGTAGCTGGGCATGGTGATATTTTGTGGTGAGCCAATGTTGAAATAAAGCTTTCCATCGGGGCCCATCACCAAGTACTTCCAAAAGTGGCCTGCAGCATTGTTGGGGTCTAAATTATCGATGACCACCTTTCCCTCGCCGGGGTTATCTAGTTTTGACTCTATGTCATCAAAACGGGTGATCCTATTGCGCTCGGCCACATACAAGGTCCCCTTGTCAAACACAAGTCCATTGGGTGCCTTCAAGCCTTTAAGCAGAACTTTGACCTCTCTTTTGCCGCCACTGTCTACGATTGCATAGACGTTGCTCAAATTTCTATTGCTGGCAAACACCGTTCCTTTGTCCCCCAGGGCCAAAGATCTGGCTTCAGGTGCGCCCTCAGCCCAGACTTCTACTTTGAACCCTGCAGGCACCTTTAACTTCTCGACAGGCAAGTCCGATGACACGCGTCCAGTCATATGGGGCAAAAAGGGATGCAGGGGTGACTGAGCTTGTTCGCTGGCCATGCCTTGCTTCCACGAAGGCGGGGCGGCAGCGGGTTGTTGGGCCAAGGCGACGGACGCAATCGAAGTGATCACTGCTGCGCTCAAGAAAATTTTATTGAACATGTTTGTCTCTTTCATTGGAGTTGTATCTCTGCAGTCTTTTACAGACCAGAACAGAGAAATTTATTCTATCTGATTGACCAAATTGATGGATCTATAACTTATGCGGGTTTGTATTTAGATCTGCGGCTAATTTTCATGTGCAACAATGCAGATGAAAAAGCACCTGCTCGTGCTTATTTTTTTCCTTTCAATTAAAGCGTTGGCTGCTGCATGAAAATCGGTATTTTTGATCACCTGGATACTCGCGAAATCGATTTATCTCAATTTTATGAAGATCGACTGGATTTGATCAGCGCTTATGATCAACTTGGATTTCATGCCTACCATGTTGCAGAGCACCACTTCACGCCCTTGGGCTTGTCTCCCTCCCCTTCCGTCTATCTCTCCGCCATTGCACAGCGCACTCAACGCATTTTGTTTGGCCCACTGGTATATACCCTGCCGCTGTACCATCCATTGAGATTGGCCGATGAGATCTGCATGCTCGACAACATGAGCAAAGGTCGACTTCAACTGGGCATTGGACGAGGTGTGTCTCCGTTTGAGGTCAGCTATTTTGGCGTCGACCCTTCAAACACGCAGTCCATCTACTTGGAGAGCTACGAGGTTCTTATGCAGTCTCTTACGCAGTCCTCTGTCACCTACAAAGGCGCGCATTATGAATTCAAAAACGTTCCCATCGTTTTAAAGCCTTTTCAAAAACCCCACCCACCGCTTTGGTACGGTGTTGGCCACCCAGAGGGGGTCGATTGGTGCATTGCCAATCATGTGAATGCCGTTGTCAATGGCCCCATTGAGCGAGTGAAACTCATCACAGATCGATTCCGCAAGCTTTGGAATGCATCGCCCCATGAAGAGGCAACGATGCCGCTGATCGGCACCTCTAGGCATGTGATCATTTCGGAATCAAACAAAGAGGCAGAGGGTTTGGCAAAAGTTGCTTACGAAAAATGGTATGCCAGTTTTATGCACCTCTTTCATCAACACAAGAGTCAACCTCAGTTCAATGCTTTTCCCTCAAACTATGAGGATGCGAGTCGCGCGGGTCTGATCATTGCGGGCAATCCTCAGACCGTTTTTGAGCGTTTAGCGCATGAAATTGAACACGCGGGGGTCAATTATTTACTGGCGCGTTTTGCCTTTGGAAATTTGAGCCTAAAGCACTCTCTTGAATCAACGCACTTGTTCTCAAGAGATGTCATGCCAAAGTTAATAGCCCTGGATCAATCATTTAATTTTCAAACATGATTTTTTTATACAACACTGAACAGCAACGACAAAGCTTGAAATGGTTGGCCGCATTTTTAATGCTGATTTGCACTTTCGCTCACGCTCAAAACTGGCCCACCAAAACGGTTAAATTCATCATGCCATCCGCAGCCGCAAGCAGCCCAGACCGATTGACTCGGATGATCGCTGAGCAGTTGAGCAAAAAATGGGGGCAAAGTGTCATCGTAGAGAATAAACCGGGAGCAACCTCTATGCTTGGCACGGATTACGTTGCCAAATCGGCACCTGATGGCTACACCCTGCTCTCGACCTTTACTTCCTTTGTACAAATTCCTGCCTTATTTAAAAAAATCACCTACAACACCGAACGCGACCTGATCCCAATCACCCAGCTGGTCGATGTTGAGACCATTTTCCTGGTCAGGGCTGAGTCCCCCTTTCAAACCATGGATGACTTTGTGAATGCTGCAAAAGTTGCAAAAGTTCCTTTGAGTTTTGGCTCCTTTGGGAGTGGGTCTTCTTTTCATATCTATGGGGAGAAATTGGCCAAAGCCAAAAATATCACACTCACACATGTCCCCTACAAAGGCGAAGCACTCTCAACGCTTGACCTTGTTGGCGGCCAACTCGACTCTTCCTTTGCCTCCATCGGCACGGCTATGCCCCACATCAAATCGGGCAAACTAAGGGCTCTTGGAATTGTCATGCCTCATCGATCAAAAATACTTCCCGAGGTTCCTACCTTTTTAGAACTCAATGCCAAACCTCCAGATATTTCGGGTTGGTTTGGTGTTTTTGCACCAGCAGGCACGCCGAATGCCATTTTGATCAAGGTTTATCTCGATATCAAAGAAGTGCTAGAGAGGCCAGAGTCTGTAAAAATCATGCGCGAGCAAGGCATGGAGCCAATCCTCAGCCCTCCAGAGGTCTTTGCCGCCAAAATCCATGAGGATTTGATCCGATGGAAAACCCTTTTGCCTGAAGTCAATATTCAACCCGGTGATTGATCTATAAAAGCCTGGACTTTAGACACCTGTTGTGAACATGCTCAATGCCAGGACTCATTGAACAAGTGCGTTTTCAAGAAAAAATGCCTCAATGGCAGAGTAAGCTTCTTGTGAAGCTCCATAAAACATATGAAAACCAGAGCTGCATCTGTGCTGGGCCTGAGCTTCACCACCCTTGATCAAAACGTATTTTGTTCGCATGGGGTTGTTTTGTTGTTGCCGATCGAAAACCGACTTGGATGAACTTGGAAGTGACTTTTCACATCCATCTCGTTCATGTGCTAAAAACAAAATCGGTAACTTGGTCTTGTCTCCAAAATCAGCCCCATTTCTGGCCGAGCTGTATACAGCACCATCCACCAGATTTTCATTGTGATCTTGTTTGAGCTTTTTGTAAAACTCCGTCAGACTGACCGCTCCGTTGCTATGCCCCATGAGCCAAATGGGTAAACCGAATCGTTGCTTGAAGTACTGTATGACACTCTCGATGCGCAGTAAATGCTCCTTGCTTTGTCGAGCATAGGGATAGTCGACCCCTGCGGGCAAATGCACAGGAGAATCAAACACAACCACATTGAATAAGCCACCAGTGATTTTTTCATCACTCAAAGGTTTGAGCGTGGCACCGTAAAACCCGCCCAAATTACTCCTCTCAGGCGTTATACCCAGTCGACCTTCCCCTCCAGGCAAGAAGATCAGGGTCGCTTTGGCTTGACTGGAAGGCCAAACAAAGTTCAAGGTGGGCTCTTCACCGAAGAAAAGGCCCTTTTCCTTAAAATCGACCGCAACCACCTCAGCCAATGGGGTTTGCAGATAAACCAACAAAGCAATCGAGAGAAATAATCGCATCATCATTGATTCTCAATCAGAGGGGGCATTTAAGAGGGTGAGCAAGCAGCTTGCTGATCTTGAAGAGACCACTTTGCAAAACCTTGAGTCCCAAGCAAATACGACAACTTTCAACATCAGGAAAAGTGCTTGGAAATGAAAAAAGCAATGGCGTTAAACGCCGAGCTTCAACAAGTAAAGTGGTAGGCTGTGAGTGATTCGAACACCCGACCAATAGATTAAGAGTCTACTGCTCTACCAACTGAGCTAACAGACAACAAAAAAACAATAAAAATATTATAGTTCAGGATAATTCTAAACCAATAATTTGTTTTTTCAAAATTTTTAATATTGATCGCAATGTTAAAAAACACCTCATCCCCTTTAAATGCGAATCATGATTAAAAAGTTTCTTTTAATTGCCTCTAATTTTTATCTCCTTCCATTGGCTTGCGCTTTTTCAATTGGCATTCCAAAGACGCTCATTGATTCAGCAATGATTAAAAAATTCCCTCTTGAAAAATACACCGTGACCATTGATCACCCGATTACAAAATTCAAAAAAGAAATTGAAAAAATCGAGATTTGTGGTTCGTGGAGCGAGAAATTGACACGTGCAGTGGGTGAATTTTGTGTAGATGCACAGCCCCGATGGAACAAAAGCAAAGGCGATATAGAGATTTCCAAAATCAATGTATTAAAAATGACTGTGAAAGATTTCGGTGAATTACCCGCAAGCTTAGGTCATTCACTCAACACAAGTGTTCTCTTCTTATTGGATGGCATATCGGTCTACCATGCACCAGACTTTATGGGCAAACATCTAGAAAGCATTCAAGTTGAAGAATCAAGCATCAAACTGAATTTTTGAATCCAGGCAAGAGCCTGGTCGTTGCCTCATCAAAAGCGCTATTCGATCCATGAGGGCCGCCGCGCAAACCCGCTCTCTTTAGGGGCGTGAGGATGTCAATGAAATATCTTGTTTTTGAGGGGTTCTCTCTAATTTGCTTAAATCAAACCCATTGGCACTTAAACGAAGCAAGAGCTCATTCAACTGCCGATCATCCGCCTCTGGGGTCCTAGACAAAATCCATAGATATTCACGCTTGGGCTCACTGATGGCCACCAATTGATAGGCTGCATCGATATCAATGACCCAGTAATCGCCCCAGACAAATGGAATCACGGAGAGCCAATCTGGCGCAAACCGGACCTTTAATTTGGCCGACTTAGCGTCTCCGATTTGCTTGGCCGTACCAAGTGCATCCGAGACTTGTCCATTTTCGAGTCGACATTGATTGAAAACAGCCAAACTTGCATCCGAACGAAGAGAATAATTCGCTTTCGTATCGCTTTTACATTTTTTTTGAAACCAATTGGGGAATTTAGCAATTTCATACCAACTCCCTAAGTAACGTGGGAGATCCAGACTATCAACTGCTTTAAGAACAGGCGGCGAGCTCACCTGGCCAAAAGATGACGTTGACAAGGCCATCAAACTTATCAGCAAGGAGGGTATGAAAAATGAGTATTTCAAGATTGTCCTCAAAAAATCACCCTAAAAAGGAACTTAAGAACCAGCGTCACATCACCTTTGGGCAGCGCGCCTTGCCATGCATGGCAGAAACTGCATTCTTGACGCCAGAGCGATGCATCAAGCCATTGTATCTTGACTTAAATGCTGGCTTTTCGATGGATTTTTACTGATTACAACTACACAGGATCGTAAACGGCAAATACCTTGTTGGAGTTAAAGACATGTGTTTCCACAAAAGAGCTCCAATTCAATTTGGCTCCCAATGCTTGCATTGCACCAAGGAGTGGACTCCAATTAAGGATTTCTTGTTGACCAGAAATATCGAAATCTTCGGTCGTTTGAGCCCTCCAATAGTCAAAGTTTCCTTGAACCATGGCTTCATAGAGTTTTTGATCAGCAGTGGTGTCGGGATAAAGTCTGTAGTGCTTGTCGCATAAAAATGCATGCGACCAACTCGATGAAGCCACCAAGGCCACTCGCCATGGCGAGTCAGCAAAAATTTTTGCCGTAAGAGCACCCAACTGCATGCACCTAGCTGGAGAAGGGGACGGTGGATCCAACACCAGTTGATCATCCATTCGAGTTAAAAATCCTTTTGCAGAAATAACTTTGGAGCCGTAACAGTTGATCGGCACGGCAATGGTCGGATAGTCCCAACCCACTCGGTCATAGTCCAGATAAAGAATGGCGTTCGTAAATGCATGAGCCAGACTCGAGTGATGAAGAGGCTTGTAAGCATAAGAGACATCTATATCTGATTTGATCAGCCCAGAAATCAAATATTTAGCCGCATCTCTTTGTCCTTTGAGCCGATAGTGCTTCTCTGGCCCCTCCCCCCAAGCGTTGGGTTTCCCGTTGTCAACCATGGAGGAATTTTGCGCATGTCGCCATGGGTAAAGATCCATGTCCTCATAAGCCAATACCGTGAATGGAGGCACAATGTCCTCCTTGAAGTTTTCGTATTGATCGTCTCCCCATATCATCACCACGTCAGGCTTAAAGTCATCCAATGATTGTCTCACTCGCCTAAATTGCTCAACCAATTGAGCCCTGTGCTGTGCGGCGGCCTTTACACCTAAATCATCGGCCCATTCACGGCGCATTTGAGCAGGCCAATTTTTGGGATCTTTGGCCGAGTCCGGAATGCTTGCATCGTTCAATGTGTAACGCAATATCCCTGACATGATGGAATCCGGGGTGGACAATGGAGGGTAATGTGAGAGTCCCAATCCAAGTATTTCAGCCATAGCAGTCCCTTTATTGACAGTCGATCGATACTATTTTTGATTCATTTTAAGCCCTCAGAAGTAATAAATTTCCGATGAAGCGCGCGTCTGAGCCTTTCCAACATCAACAAGCCCATCAACACGACAAATCAAAATCAATCAACCTTGAACTCAAAACCATTTGAGTCACTGATAAGGCAAACCCTTTGTCAGTCCATGCACACTTGAAGTGAGGTTGATTCTCAATCATTTTGACAAGACAATGACTGTTGTCAAAAAAGGACATGCGGTACTAACCAGCTATGTGTTTTGATTTTAAAGTTGTATAAATGAATTCTGGATCAATTGTGGAGCCTTCGAGTTGCTTACTTACCTCTCTCGTTTCTTGAAAATGTCGGCCATTCATGTCAAACATTGGTATGTGCGTATGAACGCAAATGCCTCTATCAAGTACAACAGCCAACTGGGTCTGTATTCCTCTAGCTTCCTACAAAGAGACAACTGGCCAGAAGTGAGCCGAGAGCATCACCTCCATTGACTTGATCTCTATGGACCCTAAAACGCCTAGACACAAAGTCCATGTTATTTTGCTCAAAAAATAAAGTTCATGCGCTTTTGATCATTACAGTCGCCCTTGAATTGATGTGATCAAATGCCTGAGACATGTAGTTTTCATAATTGTCTCTCTCTACAAATCCCAAATGCGGTGTGCACAAACAATTACTGAGCTCCTGCAAAGGATGTCGATGTGAGAGGACAGGCTCTTGCTCATAGACATCAACCGCGGCAAATCCGGGCCGGCCAAGCTTTAATGCAGTATATAAAGCGCCCGCTTCAATGACCTCAGCTCTGGCCGTGTTAACAAGTATCGCATCGGACTTCATGAGCGCCAAATCTGAAGCCGTGACGTAATGGGTGGTTTGTGGACTCAGTCGAAGCAACACACATAAAACATCGGCTTTAGAGAAAAACTCCTCCCTCGAGGTGGCAAAGTGCCAACCATTGCGTTGGGCTTTATTTTTTGACGACTCTCTGCCCCATACCAAAATGTGTGCGCCAAGTGTCTGACCTGCACGAGCCACTTGCTCACCAATGCGACCCAAACCTAGGATTGCAAGCGTGCGGCCATGCAACTGCCTACCAATGCTTTTTTGCCACAGGCCCGCCTGCATATTGGCAACTTCTTGAGGGAAATTCCTCAAACTGGCCAACACCATTAACAAAGTAAATTCTGCATTTGCAACCGATGTGCCTTGAGTTTCGAACACTTCAATGCCCTGGGCCTGACAAGCTTGAAGATCCAAGTGCCGGCCCGTCTTACCTGCTTGAGCAATGATTTTGAGTTCCGGCAAAAGGCTTAAGAGCTCCGCTGTGATGAACGACCTCTCTCTGATCAAAACCAGCGCCTGCACACCTTGAAGCCTTTGAGACAAGACTTGGATGTCCTCTATGTGCTCATTCAGTATCAAGACGTCGTGCGCGCTTAGTTTTTCAAAACATTCAAGCGTGCGAACAGTGTCTTGAAAATCATCAAGAATAGCAATTTTCATTAAAATCCCCTCTACACCTAAACAGTTTTCATCAAGATACGGTCATTTTTTCACTGAGCTTTGATGTTGGCTTTATGAACAATCTCTCCCCACTTCAAAAAATCAGATTGGATTTGTGCACCGAACTGTTCAGGCGTGTTATTGATGACATCAGCTCCCATTTTTTCCAAATCGGATCTCAACTCAGGTGACTGAAGCACTTTAGAGACATCAGCATAAATTTTTTGAACAATGGATTTGGGGGTCTGCAATGGTGCAACCAAACCGAACCAATTGGTAAATTCATAGCCGGAGACACCAGACTCTGAAATGGTGGGCACCAGAGGGAGCAAGGGTGAGCGTTTGCCGCCTAAAACTGCGATCGCTTTCAATCGACCCGACTTGATGAGTGGCAAGACTTGCACAAGGCTGTCCATGGTGAAGTCCACTTGTCCAGCCAACAAGTCAGCAATGCTCGGTCCACTTCCCTTGTACACCACATGTGTAAAGCTGGTCCCAGTCATAAAACCAAATAGTTCAACAGCCAAATGTGGAGCGCCGCCAATCCCGGAGGAGGAATAATTGAGTTCATTGGGTTTCTTGCGGGCAAGCGAAATCAACTCTTCTACAGTATTGGCAGCCAAACCCGGCCGAGCCACCAGTACAAAACTGATGCCCACTACATTGGTTATTGGGGCAAGCTCTTTGGCCGGATCAACATTCAAGCTGTACAAGTGTTGATTGATCGCCATATTACCCATGGTGGCCATCATGATGTTGTGACCATTCGCTGCAGATCGAGCCAATTGAGTCGTGGCAATGGTCCCACCTGCACCACCTTTGTTGTCAATCACAACAGGTTGATTCCACATCAAGCTCAACGGTGTAGCCAATTTTCTTGCCACAATATCTGTGCCCCCGCCAGCCGGAAAGCCAACAAGCAAGTTGACCGCTTTATCAGGGAAATTTTGTGCGTGCAACAGTGAAGTCCCACACATTTCAAGCACAGCGAATACAACGAGTGTCAAAATTTTGATAACGGGATTGGGCATGGTTAACCTCTCAGACTTATGATTGAGTAGCTAAAAAAGCTTTGGCATGGTCTACATCCAAAAGAGGGAACACCTCCATGTGAGCGGGAATAATATCTGCCCACTCATTCATGTAGCGATGCAATACCTCATTGGAGTCCACGTCAAAAAGCGCAATCGCACCACGTCCAACACGTGCGTAAACAGATTTAACGTGCCCTATTTTTATCAGTGGATTGATCCAATCCCAATATCTGCTGCGATCTTGAACAAGCGTACTTGGGCGCTCAGGTCTTGGTGTACTGATCACTAGAAACAACATGACGCTCTCTCCTAAATCAAAATTGAAAAGTTGTTATCCAAAAAAATGACGGGGGCGTTGACTTGCCCTATCTGTGACAAACCCGATTTACCTTTAATTTGATATAAATCACAATCCGCGTAAACCAGCATTGAATGCGTTGAAGCACTTAAATCATCAAGGATCAAGACATGAGGGGCGATGAGATCAGGACACTCGATCACTCTTGTGCTTGGGGCTAACAAGGAAAGAGTTTTGAGTTTGATGTGCACATGGGGTGCAGAAAGAAAAAACGCACCCGAGGGTGCGTATTTCTTTGAGTTTTGGCGGAGTGGACGGGACTCGAACCCGCGACCCCCGGCGTGACAGGCCGGTATTCTAACCCACTGAACTACCACTCCACGTGGTTGTAATTTTTGGCATCAAATTAAAAAAT
>CAIOTD010000029.1 GCA_903861115.1 uncultured Burkholderiales bacterium | reverse complement strand
TCGATCCCCCCACCGAGGGTCGTTTAAGCGGAGAACTTCCGAAGCTCAAAGTGGGTCAAAAACTCAGGGTCAAGCTGATTTACACCTCGGTCGAAAAAGGCTTCATCGACTTTGTCATGACAAGGTAGAAGCGGCTCTGGGTTCGACCGAACCTGCACCGTGCATGTTGAGGCCGCTTTGCCCAATGGGCCGCTTGGGCCGCTTGGGCCGCTTGGGCCGGACTTTAGCTCAAAGTTTCGTTTGCGGTGGTTCGATCCACTTGTTGACCTGCGGGCGAACCCAGCGGCTTAAATGCGCCAAAACCTTGTCCACGTCGCTTTCAAAAAGCAACATGTCCATGTGCTCTTGTTTTAAAAAACCTGACGCCGTCATGGCGCTCAGCATGTTGTGCAGGGGGTCCCAAAAATGCGCAACGTTCAACACGCAACAGGGTTTGTCCATCAATTCAAGCTGTGTCAGGGTGAGCACCTGGAAAAGCTCTTCTAGGGTGCCATAGCCCCCAGGCATCGCAATGAACGCATCGGCCAAGACCTCCATCCTGGATTTGCGGATCTTTAAATCGGCAACCACCTCATACGATTTAAGCCCTGGGTGCAGTTGCCCCTTGTCAAATAGATTTTGCGGAATGATGCCGATGACTTCACCACCGTGCTCAAGTGCAGCATCGGCCACCACGCCCATGAGACCTTTTCGGGTGCCCCCATAAATCAAGGTGACTTTTTGTTTTGCAAGGTGCTCGCCCAGGGCTTTGGCTTGGGCGGCAAACGCTTCGCTTTGTCCAAAGTTGGACCCGCAATAAATGGCAATGCTTTTGATGGTTTTGGCGGTCATGTGTCGCGGCTTCGAGTGTTGGGGCTTAAGGGGCAGTCCAGCTCCCTGAAACTTTGGGTGCTAGGGTTTTTACTGGGTTTGAATTGAATCTTCTAGCCCTTTGATCTAAAACAAATTTGAGCGCATCGCGGGGCCCCATAATTTTCTCATACTGTGCCCTCTTTTTTTTGAGTTCCCTTGTTCATCAGGAGTTATCACCATGACCCCCTTCCATCCCCCCGTCTCACGCCGCCCGGGTGTGTTAGCCGTGCATTCCATTGATCTCTTTGTGTTGACCGTCCCAGACCTGTCGGTCGCCGAGCATTTCTATTCAAATTTTGGTCTGGATGTCAAAAGGGTTGAGGGTCGACTCGATTTGTACACCTTTGGTCACCCACATTGTTGGGGCTCGATCTATGAAGCGCCCGGTACGAAGAAGTTGCAGTACTTTCGCTATGGCATCTTTGCCGAAGACGCTGCCGCCTTTAGAGAGAAAGTCTTTGGCGCAGGCTTGATGGCTGAGCCCCATCCTCTGGGGACCAAGGAGGGCATTTGGCTAAAAGACCCAGATGGGTTGCTCACCCAAATTGTTGTCGCTCCAAAGGTCTCGCCTTCGGCCAAAACCGTGCCGACAGTCTTCTCGCCCCCAGCACCCGGCAAAGGGGCGTCTCCCAGCAGAAGAAAAGTTTCTCAAGTCAGGCCAAGAAATCTTTCCCACATCTTGCGCTTCACGCCCGATGTGCCTCGAATGGTGCAGTTTTCAGAAAACATTCTGGGTCTGCGTTTATCGGACCGTGCCGAGGACATCATTGCCTTTACCCATACCCCGCATGGGAGCGATCACCATTTGATGGCCTTTGTCAAATCGGACAAGCTTGGTCTTCATCACACGAGTTGGGACATTGGCAGCATTCATGAGGTGGGGCTGGGTGCTGAGCAAATGAGAATTGCCGGCTACAAGCAAGGCTGGGGCTTGGGCCGACATGTGCTCGGGTCGAACTTTTACCATTATGTGCGCGACCCATGGGGGAGTTACAACGAATATTCTTGTGACATCGATTTTGTGCCCGCCGACTTGGATTGGCCCGCCGCAAACAACGACCCAGAAGATTCCCTGTATGTTTGGGGGCCAGAGATGCCAAGTGAGTTCATCATCAATTACGAATCCGCATAAAACTCGCGGCCAGTAGGGCGCTAAATGGGGTTGAATGCATTATGATGAGCACACTTTTAATAAGCACTCATTCAACCCTTTAAGAAGTCGTTTTTATGTCCTTCATTCCTTCAGGTGTGATACCTGCTGTCTTGCTTCCCTTTTTTGACGATTTGTCGATCGACGAAGCTTCATTTCGCGCCCACCTTGAGGATGTCGCAAGCGTCAAAGGCTTGTCGGCCCTCACCATCAATGCCCATTCAACCGAGGTTGCCTCCTGCACCTTTGAAGAGCAAAAAAGGGTGCTTGAGATCACCAAAGACCAGCTCAAAGGGCAGCTTCCCATTGTTCACGGCATTTATGCAGAGGGCAGCTTAGAGGCTGCAAAAATAGCTCGCATGGCCTCAGACGGGGGCTCAAGCGCCTTGCTGGTGTTTCCTCCTGGGCCCTTGACCATGGGTCAGCGCCCTGAGATGGTCGTTGAGCATTTCAAAAGAATCTCGGACGCCTCGGGCCTGCCCATCATTGCCTTTCAGTACCCTTTGGCGGGTGGTCAAGGCTATCCCCTTCAAACCTTGCACCGCTTGTTCAAAGAGGTGCCCGCTGTGAGGGCCATCAAAGACTGGTGCTCAAGTCCCGTGCTCCATGAAAAACAAGTCAGACAACTCCAGTCCCTCAACCCGATTGTGAATGTGCTGACCACCCACAGCGCATGGCTCTTTGCCTCTTTGGTCCTTGGCGGCAATGGCCTTCTCTCAGGCAGCGGCTCCGTCATCGCTGATCTCCAGTTGGCGCTTTTCAATGCGGTGCAAAACAACGACTTAAAAGCGGCCAAGCTCATCAACGATCGCATCTATCCCTTGGCTCAAGTTTTCTATGCCGATCCATGGGTGGATATGCACAACCGAATGAAAGAAGCCTTGGTCCTCCTAGGGAAACTGCCTAGGGCTGTTGTGCGGCCTCCCTTGATGAAAGTGACGGATCAGGAAATACAATGGATCAAATCAGCATTGATTCAAGCAGGACTCCTGACACAAGAAGGCAAACCCGTTTAATTGTTTTCTTGTGCACCTGGTTTGTTTGGGTCGATCATTTCTTCAATCTCCACTAGATTAAAAAAATGCCCCACGACAAAGACACCAGCCACTGGCACGAGCCAGCGGGCCACAAAAAAGCCGGATTTGGCGAGTTCAAAAAGCAGCCCACGCCCTATGACGCCTTCATGCAAGAGGAGGGCATTCCTGTCTTTCGCGGCGTGGGC
>CAIOTD010000028.1 GCA_903861115.1 uncultured Burkholderiales bacterium | reverse complement strand
CGAACCGCTGACCTCTTGCATGCCATGCAAGCGCTCTCCCAGCTGAGCTATACCCCCAAAAGGTATCAAGAGGGATATTATAACCAGAAATTTAGGCCTTTGAAAGCCTTTCAACCACCTCTTTTTGATTAAACAGTGAAATTACTGCATCCAACGAGGGTGTTTGTGCCGTGCCAGCCAAAAGTACGCGCACAGGCATGGCCAGTTGGGGCATTTTTAGGCCTGTTTGGCTCAATACATCTTTGATGATTTGTGCAATGGTTGGAACATCCCACACACTCGCCTCTTCTAGCTGCCCTTTGAGCAGCGCAATGGCAGGCCTCGAGACATCGTTCACATGCTTGGCCAGCTCTTCTGAATTGGGTTGAACAGGCGCATAAAAAACGCTCACCCATTTGGCGAGGGCCACCAAGGTGTCGCAACGATCTTTCAAGAGTTGACACATTGCTGGCAAGCGATCGTCAGGCACAACACCCAAGGCGCTCAAGAAAGGCCTGACGCGCTCAGCCAACACCTCTTGAGAGAGTGCTTTGATGTGCTGTGCATTGACCCACTTGAGCTTGGCCTCATCAAATTGAGCCGCACTTTTACCCAAATGATCTAGATCAAACCAACTTAAAAATTGTTCGACCGAGAAGACCTCATCATCGCCATGACTCCAACCTAAACGGGCCAAATAATTGATCATGGCTTCAGGCAAGTACCCTTCTGCTTCATAGGCCGTCACCGCTTTCGCACCATTTCGCTTGCTCAATTTCTCACCCTGCTCGTTGAGCACGGTTGGCAAATGGGCATATGTAGGGTGCGCGTGACCCAGGGCCTTAAAAATATTGATCTGCCTAGGCGTATTGTTCACATGATCGTCCCCACGAATGACATGCGTGATGGCCATGTCAATATCGTCCACCACAACGCAAAAGTTATAAGTGGGCGTGCCATCGGGGCGAGCAATCACCAAATCATCCAACTCTTCATTCGAAATTTCTATCAAACCCTTGACCTTGTCATTCCATGACACGAAACCATCCTTGGGGTTTTTAAAGCGAAGGACCGGTTGAACCCCCTCGGGAATGGGAGGGAGTGTTTTCCCAATCTCTGGCCGCCATGTGCCGTCGTATTTGGGCTTGAGTTTGTTGGCAATTTGCGTCTCTCTCAGTGCATCCAACTCTTGGATACTCATGTAGCAAGGATAAACCTCACCAGCACTCTTTAATTGCTCAAGCACCTCTTGGTATCTCTTGATGCGCTGCATTTGATAAAACGGCCCCTCATCAGGCGCCATCCCAAGCCACTTCATACCTTGCAAAATCACATCCACTGCCGCTTGGGTTGAGCGGTCTTGGTCGGTGTCTTCAATTCTTAAGATGAATACACCTTGATGCACTTTGGCAAAAGCCCATGGATACAAGGCCGATCGAATATTGCCTAAATGGATGAAACCCGTGGGGGATGGTGCAAAGCGAGTTCTTACGACAGACATATTGAAAACTTATAAAGAATCTAAACCTAAAGCCAAGTCATGTTTGAGATCATCTAAATGCTCTAAACCTACAGCCACGCGAATCAAGTGTTGACGGATGCCCGCCTTCAGTCTCTGCTCCTCCGTGAGTCGCCCATGAGAGGTACTGGCTGGCTGAGTGATGATCGTTTTGACATCGCCTAAATTGGCTGTAACGGACATGACTTGCGTGTGATCGATGACATGAAAAGCATTTTTTCGGCCCTGTTCAGGCGATTGACCAAAAACATCGAATGCCAAGACCGCACCACCCAAAGCACGTTGCTGCTTCATGGCCAATTCATGCTGAGGGTGACTCTTAAGTCCTGGGTAATAAACCCGCTCAACCCTTGGATGGGCTTCCAGCCAATGGGCCAATGCCAGAGCTTGCTCGGACTGGGCCTTCATGCGAATACCTAGTGTCTCCATGCCTTTGAGGACCACCCATGCATTGAAGGCGGAGAGGGTCATGCCAGCGCTGCGCATGACAGGAATGAACTTTTCTTTGATGATTTTCTCAGTGCCACAAATTGCACCTGCCACCACGCGACCTTGACCATCCAGGTATTTGGTGCCAGAGTGGATCACCAAGTCTGCACCGTAATCAATGGGCCGTTGCAACACGGGGGTACAAAAACAATTGTCAACGGCCAACAAAGCGCCACCCGCATGTGCGATCTCTGCCAGCACTTTGATGTCACACACTTCAGTCAATGGATTGGTGGGCGTCTCAGCAAACAGCAGTTTGGTTTTGGGCGTCATCGCATCGCGCCACTCCTGGGGATCTGTTTGGGAAACAAACGTGGTTTCAACACCAAATTTACCAAACTCTGAGGACAACAGCTTGATGGTTGAACCAAAAACAGAGCGAGAACAAATCACATGATCCCCACTCTTTAAAAGCCCCATGCACAGCAGCAGCACAGCAGCCATTCCACTTGACGTTGCAATGCAAGCCTCAGCTCCCTCAAGAGCGGCCAAACGCATCTCCATGCTGGCGACCGTGGGATTGGTGAAACGAGAGTAAATGAAGCCATCCTCCTCACCCGAAAAACGTCTCGCCGCTGTCTCACAGTCTGGCTGCGTGAAGCTTGAAGTCAAGTACAAAGACTCAGAATTTTCACCATACTGGGACTTCTCAACGGCACTTCTGACCGCCAATGTATCGAGATGCAGCCCTTGGGGCAATGACTTGGTGTGGGGACCTTGTTGACTCATTGAGCGCGCTCCTTATTCATCCTTAAAATTGGGCAATGAAAGCCTAGAATTGTCTGCAGCGTTCTCATCTGCGTTGACACGCGACTGACCTAAACGGGCGATGTCTTCGGCTGCGATATCTCCAGTGACATACAAACCATCAAAGCACGACGCATCAAAACCATCGATCGCGCTTGAACCTGATTGCTGTGCGGCCAAAATAGCTTTTTTCATGCCTTCAACATCTTGATAAATCAAAGCGTCACAGCCAATGATTTCACGAACCTCTTCAACGCTTCGGTCAAAGGCGACCAACTCAGCGCTGGTGGGCATATCGATGCCATACACATTGGGATATCGAACGGGAGGTGCAGCACTGGCGAGATAGACCTTTTTCGCACCCGCGTCTCTTGCCATCATCACAATCTCTTTGCTGGTGGTGCCCCTCACAATGGAGTCATCCACCAATAGAACATTTCTTCCCGCAAACTCACTTTTGATGACATTGAGTTTTTGCCTCACCGAGCGTTTGCGAACGCCCTGCCCAGGCATGATGAACGTGCGGCCAACATAGCGATTTTTCACAAACCCCTCTCGGTAAGGTTTGCCCAACAAATGAGCCAGTTGCGTGGCACTGGGGCGGCTCGACTCAGGAATAGGTATCACAACATCAATGTCTTGGGGTGGCACTGTTGAGATCACGCGTTTGGCCAAAGTCTCCCCAAGATTCAGGCGCGCTTGATAAACGGAAATACCGTCCATGGTCGAGTCCGGTCTGGCCAAATAAACGTATTCAAATATACAAGGATGAAGGCTCGCCTTTTGCGCACATTGTGCATGATGAACAGAGCCATCCAAGGCCACATAGAGGGCCTCACCAGGTGCCAAATCCCTTTGAAACTCGTAACCTGTTCCCTCAAGCGCGACCGATTCACTCGCAACCATGATGGCCCCATTGGGCCCCAATCCATAGCAAAGTGGACGAATGCCATAGGGATCTCGAAAAGCCAAAAGGCCATGCCCTGCGATCATTGAAATGACCGCGTAAGACCCTTTGACTCGGTGATGCACTCGCTTGACCGCATCAAAAACGTCTTGGTGCATCAAGGGCAAACCTCTTGTGGTTTTTTCCAACTCATGCGCCAGCACATTGAGCAAGACCTCAGAGTCGCTTTCAGTGTTGATGTGGCGATGGTCTGTTGAAGACATCTCCTGCTTCAGGGCCTGCGCATTGGTCAAATTTCCATTGTGAACCAACACAAGTCCAAAAGGCGCATTCACATAAAAAGGTTGCGCCTCCTCTTCACTGAAGGCGTTGCCTGCAGTCGGGTACCGCACTTGCCCCAGACCCAACGGTCCAGGTAAGGCTCGCATGTTGCGTGTTCTAAAGACATCGCGCACCATGCCCTTGGCCTTGTGCATGAAGAATTTTTGGTCTTGTTGCGTGACGATGCCAGCGGCATCTTGTCCTCTGTGCTGTAAAAGCAATAAGGCGTCATAGATCAACTGATTCACGGGTGCGTTACTCACAACGCCGACAATGCCACACATATTAAGTCACGTACTTTCCAAATTCTTGAGGTAAAAAGGGCTTGATTGCGTTCAACACAACCACCAAATATTCTGCAACCACCGATTGCTTCCACAAATCAAACTCTTGCAAAGGAGTTAACCTCACAATGGTGGCCAAACACAAACAGAGCACAAACACTTTTGTCAATGCAAAAACAGCACCCATCAAGCTGTTCAAAAAACCAAGCCCAATGGAACTGATGAACGTGCTGAGTAGCTTCGACAGCATGGAGATCACCACCAGGCAGATCATCAACACCGCCACAAAGCCCATCAAATACCTGAGTTCCGGGCTCGCGCCCGTCACCGGCAAAAGCTCCCCCAACTCAGTGGCAAACGTTTGGGCAGCAACAAAACCAATCGCCCAGGCGGCCAAATCCAAAACCTCTTTGATCAGACCTCGCCACAAACCATGCAAAACTGAAAACGCAAAAAACGCACAAAAAATCCAATCAAGCGTGCTCATTGCTTAGAGCGTGAGCAAATTGGGTTGAAGGTTCAAGCTTCGCACTTTTTGAAGCTGCCGATTTGCCTCTTCCTTGGAAGTGAATGGACCGATTCGAATCCGAATTTTTTTCCCATCCTTGTCCACCACTTGCGTATAAGTATGTAAACCCGCCTTCTCTAGTTTTTCTCTGATGTCTTTGACCTTTTGCTCATCCGAGTAGGCGCCCACTTGAATGACAAAGCGGTCTTCCTTTTGTGACGATGAAGCCTCACTTGAAGTCGATTTGGCACCTGCACTCTGGGATTTGGAAGAAGAGACGATCTCCTCTTTGGCATCCAACGTTGTGCGAGCACTGACTTGAGCGTTTTTGACTTCTGTCGTGCGTGGCGTTGCCGCGTTGGAGGGCGTCGACTTTTGCGTGGATGAAGAGGCTGGCGCGGGCGCTTGAACTTGCGCAGCGCTTGGCACGGGCACTGGCAAGGCAGAAGCAACAGGCTCTGGAAGCGCCTTGACAGAATTTTCTGCGTGAGGCGCATTTGCTGACTCAACGGCCTGGGGCTTTTCAGATGCCACAGATTTTTTATCAGACTTCAAAGGCGTCGGCGCAACATTGACAGGCGTTTTCGTTTTATCTGGGATATCAATGGGGACATCCAGTCCAACCGGTCTAGGCTGCGTGTCAAAGACCAATGGAAAGCCAATCACTGCAATGAGCACCAAAACGCCTGAGCCAATCAATCGATGTTTGACCCGCTTTCTCAGGGCCTCCAAACTTTCGTGGGGCGTGTCGTTCGCGTGGTGAGCTTGCTCATCGTGACCGGGAAAGCGAAATTTAAAAAAAGCCATGCCCTTAGTTGTCCAAGTGAGGCGCGTCTAGCCTAGGTATCCCATGAGACAAAATTGCGCCAACGGTGTAAAAAGATCCGAAGACCACGATTCTATCAGTGGGCTCCGCTTTTGCGAGCGCCTCATTCAAAGCTTTTACCGGATCTGCAAAAACATGGGTGGGCTTTTGTAGATTTTTGGGCAACTCTGAACTGATTTTGACCAATTCTTCGGCGCTGATTGCCCGAGGCGTGGGTAAATCACAAAAGTACCACTCATCCACGACCACGGAGACACGCTTGATCATGGCCAAAATGTCTTTGTCCTTCATGGCACCAAAAACGGCGTGGGTTTTTGGGAAAAATCCCATGGCGTCCAAATTCTCTGTCAGCGCTGCCACCGCATGCGGGTTGTGTGCCACATCTAATACCAATTGAGGTCGGCCAGGAATGATTTGAAAACGCCCGGGCAATTCCACCATGGCCAGCCCGTTTCTGATGGCCTGAGCCGTGACGGGCAAACTTTGGCGCAGGGCGGTCAACGCGGCCAAAACACCTGAAGCATTGACCAACTGATTCGCCCCTCGAAGGGCCGGATAGGCCAAACCGCTGTATCCCTTGCCGCGCCCCCTCCACGCCCATTGCTGCGCATCCCCTGAATAATTGAAATCGCGCCCTACCAGCCACAAATCAGCTCCGATTTGCTCTGCATGCTCAATGACACTTTTGGGGGGCACCGGATCACTCACCACGGCAATGTGGTTGCCTCTCATGATGCCAGCCTTCTCAAAACCGATTTTTTCGCGTGTATCCCCCAAGTAATCCATGTGGTCCATGTCGATAGAGGTCAAAATGGCGCAATCGGCGTCAATGATATTGACTGCATCGAGTCGCCCACCAAGCCCCACTTCGAGGACCACCACATCCAATTCTGACTTGGACAAAAGGTGCAAAATGCTCAAGGTTGTGAATTCAAAATAGGTCAATGAGGTCTCTTCGCAGCAAGACTCCACGAACTCGAAAGCCTCAATCAAGCGCTCCTCTGACACACTCTCTTCTTGAAGTCGACATCTTTCTTGAAAATGAACCAAATGAGGCGACGTGAACAAGCCCACTTTGTAGCCCGATTGACCCAAAATGGCTTCAAGCAATGCACATGTCGAGCCCTTACCATTGGTACCCGCAACCATGATGACAGGCACATGAAAAGCCAAAGCCATTTTTTTGGCCACGGCTCTGACACGGGCCAAACCCATATCAATCTCAACAGGGTGAAAGCCCTCTATTTTTTCCAACCATTTTTGCAAAGACATTGATCAATTCTCTAAAGGGGCCCTCTGGGGCACAAAGCAACATGAAAACACAATAAATCACCCGGTTATCACAAGCAAATACATTCAACAGACAAGCTCAAAGGCAAATTTTGAGATAATTGCAGTCGTTGGCGTCTAAGCTGGAACATCAAGAGTATAAAGAGTTCCAAGAGGCCCCTGCCCCCTTTGACCCTTTGGTTATTGCGTTTTTTTTAAGCACTGCATGAGCAATCAAATGAACATACAAATTTTTGGAATTCCTAATTGCCAATCGGTCAAAAAAGCTCGCGATTGGATGAGCGAGCAAGGCGTGGAGTATGAATTCCATGATTTCAAAAAAGCCGGCATCGATGAATTGCACTTAAAAAAATGGATCGCCCAGGTTGGCCTTGACGTGATTTTGAACAAAAAGGGCATGACGTGGCGTCAATTGTCAAAAGAAGAGCAAGGAGCGATTGTGGATGAGAAAACCGCCATCCAAGCCATGATCTTGCACACGTCATTGATCAAACGCCCGGTGATAGCGTTTGGTGAAGGCAATCTGTGTGTAGGCGTCAACCCAGATGCCTGGTCAAGCGTTATAGGAAGATAAATCACAATTTCCATCCCGCCTAGCACCCCCACACGCTTTATTTTGGTGATTGACAAAGCTTTACGTCTGAGAAACTTGAAAATCACGAGTTCAACCTAAAATAACAGTCATCACCGTTTTTCCTTGGAGACTCTCATGAAAAAAAACATCCTTCGCTTGGCCGCCCTGTCCACCCTTGGACTGGCAATGTCTGGCGCTTTTGCCCAAGAAATGGGACGCGTCATTTCTTCCACCCCCATCGTTCAACAAGTGGGTGTGCCAAGGCAAGTTTGTAGCAATGAGCAAGTGGTCGTCAATGGTCAAAAATCGGGTGCCGGTGCGGCCATGGGTGCCATTGCCGGGGGTGCCATTGGTAACTCTGTTGGCAAAGGCGATGGCCGTGCAGTTGCCACCATGCTGGGTCTCTTTGGCGGCGCCATTTTGGGCGACAAAGTCGAAGGCAATCCTCAGTCAGAGCTCAGAAATGTACAAAACTGCACCCGCCAAGTCATCTATGAGAGCCGAGTCACGGCGTACAGCGTGGTCTATGAGTACGCTGGAAAGCAATTCACCGCACAATTGCCCAACGATCCTGGTCAATATGTAAGGCTCCAAATTACCCCCATTGCAGCTCCTCCCACCTATTCGCCCGTTGCGCCACCCGCTGGATCAGCACCCAACTATGCCCCACCCACCATGGTGCCCTCCCCTGTCATGAACTGATCAATACCGGTGCTCATGCTCAACAGGCCGCATCAAAATTTTGATGTGGCCTTTTTCTTGCACCCTGCCGCCTTGCCAATAACAAAAGACCACCATTTTCAGTGCATTTAAATTTGGATGGACTGTGATTGCATCCAGCCCTCCAGTGGAGGACTTTATTCATAGGCCAAACAAACACAAATGCCTGATGGCCAATGTTAGTTAAAATAGCTCCTTTATCCTCCAACCCCTACTTTGCACGCCATCAAAATCGCCATGTCCAAATCAAAACCATCTGTCATCCAAGCTCTTCCAAAACGAGTCGTATTGGCCTACTCAGGGGGACTTGATACCTCTATCATTTTGAAATGGCTCCAAGATGAGTACGGTTGTGAGGTGGTGACCTTCACCGCTGACATTGGTCAAGGGGAAGAGATCGAACCCGCGCGAGCCAAAGCGGTCAAGATGGGCATCAAAAAAGAAAACATCTTCATTGAAGACTTGCGCGAAGAATTTGTTCGTGACTATGTATTCCCAATGTTCAGAGCAAATGCACTCTACGAGGGCGAGTACTTGCTTGGCACATCCATTGCGCGTCCCTTGATCGCCAAGAGATTGGTTGAAATTGCCAAGAAAACAAAAGCCGATGCCATCAGCCACGGTGCAACGGGCAAAGGCAATGACCAAGTCCGCTTTGAATTGGGTGCCTACGCGCTCATGCCCAATGTGAAAGTGATTGCTCCTTGGAGAGAATGGGACTTGCTCTCAAGGGAAAAACTACTGGCCTATGCCGATCAGCATGGCATCCCAGTGGACTTCAAAAAGAGAAAAGGCGGCGCGCCCTACTCCATGGATGCCAACTTACTGCACATCAGCTATGAAGGTGGCATCTTGGAAGATCCCAACTTTGCACCGGAGGACAGCATGTGGCGTTTGACGGTCAGTCCTGAAAAGGCACCAAGCAAGCCACAAATCATCGAGCTCACTTACGCAAAAGGCGATGTGGTGGCCATCGATGGCAAAAAAATGTCACCCGCACAAGTGCTGACCCACCTGAATCAAGTCGGTGGCAAGCATGGCATTGGCCGATTGGACAAAGTAGAAAACCGCTACGTGGGCATGAAAAGCCGCGGTTGCTATGAGACCCCTGGCGGCACCATTCTTTTGAGTGGCCACCGAGCCATTGAATCCATCACCCTGGACCGCGAAGTCCTGGCTCTGAAAGATGATTTGATGCCCCGTTACGCGCGACTGGTCTACAACGGCTACTGGTTCAGCCCAGAGCGTGAATTGCTCCAAGGATTGATCGATGCCTCCCAAGCCACAGCGAACGGCAAAGTGCGACTCAAGCTCTACAAGGGCACCATCATGTGCGTGGGCCGAGAAAGCGCAACGGACAGTTTGTTTGATGCAAACATCTCTACGTTTGACGATGACGGCGGCGCCTACAACCAAGCCGATGCTGGCGGCTTCATCAAACTCAATGCGTTGAGGATGCGCATTGCTGGCAACTTAAAAGCCAGCCGCGCTAAAGCCAAAGCACCCGCAAAAGCGGCCAAAAAGAAATAATTTTTTAATGACCCCACAAGCCTTTCCTTTTTGGGAGAAGCTTGTGGATTTTTATTTTTTCACTCAACACAGCTCTTCATCATGACCACGACCACCATCAACGCAGTGACCTTAACCACCAAAGCCAATGTTTACTTTGACGGGCGTTGCGTATCTCACTCATTCAAGACTGCAACGGGGGAAGAAAAAAGTGTGGGCGTGGTATTGAGCGCAACACTCACGTTCAACACCGGCAAAGCAGAAATCATGGAGTGCGTTGCAGGCGCTTGCGAATACAAACTCAAGGGCCAGGAACAATGGCACGCAGTTCAAGCAGGAGAGCAGTTCTCGATTGGCGAGAACTCATCCTTTGACATCAAAGTCGCTGAGAGCTTTCACTACATTTGCCACTACGCCTAAAACAAAGGCGTCATGCCTTTTTCTCTCATCAAAGCAGCCGCTTGCGCGCTAGACATCAGCGCCAGGAAATCTTTCGCAACTTTGGGCTGAGCGGTTTTAGCGCTGATCGCTCCTGAGTAAACGGTGTAATTTTGTAATTCCTCAGGCAATGGGCCGACCAACGTTGCACCTTTGACTGGCACGATTTCGCTGATTTGATGGATGGCCAAATCTGCATCGCCGCTAACCAATGCGTTGGCCACGTACCCCCCATTGACCAGAAATGCTTTTGCTGAGACCATCTCACTCCAGCCTTTTGTTTTAAACAGTTGATCCAAATAAATGCCACTTGACCCGCCCGAGGCAGGGTCGATATAAGCCACTTTTTTTGCCTTAGTTAATGCGGCAACAAAATCATCCACCGTTTGAATCACTGGCAAGGCTTGGCCTTGTTTGACGGCAAGCCCAATGCCCACCTTGGCAATTGAGACAACCGATTTGGCGTCCACCACTGAAGATTCAGCAAAACGTTTCAAGGCTTGTGGCGTCAAAATCAACACATCAAAGGCCTCCCCAGAATTGACCCTCTTGATCAATTCGCCAGCGGTTTCGTTGTCCATGCTGACTTTGTGCCCGGTTTGCGCCTCAAAAATCGGGATGAGTGCCAAAACCATTTGTTTGTAGGCCCCCGTGGTGAGTACTTTGATGCTTTCGGCATGGGCACCAAGGGATGCCATCAAAAGACACATGGCACACAAGCGCGATAAAAGTTGAGTCACAAAAATTTCTCCCCTCATCAACAAAAAAATAATTCAAACTTCTTAGGCCTGAATGACCATTTCTTTTTGGATAGCGGCCGTGTTGGGTGTGCCCATTTGCTGCATCACGCCGTACAACTCCGTCTTCAAAATATCCATCACCCGCTCCACGCCCGCTTGACCAAAAGCACCAAGTCCCCACAAGTAGGGCCGCCCCACGCAAACAGCCGTTGCCCCCATGCTCAGGGCTTTGAAGATATCAGAGCCACGACGAACGCCTGAATCAAACACAATGGGAACTCGACCTTTCACCACGTTGGCAATTTCTGGTAAACAATCAATAGCCCCACGACCTGTGTCCTCTGAGCGACCACCATGGTTTGAGACATGAATACCATCCACGCCGTACTTCAAGCACAACTCTGCATCTTCATGGGTCAAGATGCCCTTGAGGACAATCTTCATCTTGGTGGTGTCACGCATGTGCTGAATGAAATCCCACGTCATATTGGAGGACTGCATGCTTTTGACGCCCGTCATATCAATGCCTGAATAATTGGGCCTGGCTTGCGCGGTGCCAAAACCATGCGTATGGCAAGACACACATGCACGAGGATCTTGCTTGCGAAGTTTAAAAAACGTTTCCTGGTTGCGCCCGCCATTGCGGTCAACTGTGATTTCCAACACAGGCACGCCCGCTTTTTCCATTCGCCGAACAATTTGTTTAGAGACATCGACACTGGATGTGGCATACAACTGATACCACACCTCCCCTTGGCGAGCAGCAATGACGTCCTCAATGGTGGAGGATGCCGCACTTGAGAGAATGTTCAAATACCCTCCTGCTCTTGCAGCACGTGCAACCGCAATCTCGCCCTCAGGGTCATAGGCCTTGTTGCCACCAGTTGGCGCGATGATGATCGGTGTCTTCCAACGGGTGCCAAACAGATTGACAGACATGTCAATGCTGCTGACATCACGCATGCGCCTGGGTCTTAATTGGTACTTCAAAAAAGACTGGCGGTTGGCCCTCAATGTGACTTCATCATCAATACCAGAAGCCATATAACCAAAATGCGCGGGAGGCACCTTTTTAAAGGCCACGGGCTCAAAATCAAATACATTGATGGCCTCCGATGGATTTTTAATGAGATCGTCGATGTTCGTATTTGATGTCCAGACCATGGGGTCGGGCCTTCGACCTCGCTCTTGCGCCAAAGACTCATGAATCGGCAACCCAGACAGCAATGGACTCGCACTGAACCATTTCAAAAGTTGTCTTCGTTGAGCCTCTTTGTCCTTGGCGTCGTTCATGGTCATCTCCTGGTTTTAAGATAAATTTTAAAAATGAACTGAATCTGTGACCCAGTTTTGAACTTCATATTACTTCAGTTCATTCGTTTACAAAATGGAATTTGATTGGCATTCACTAATGAATAACCCTTATCATTTTTTAGGCTCACGACAAAATCATTACATCCTCCAAATTGAAAAAACATGAAAGTCAACGTAAACTCAAACCCTGAAATCACGCCACTTCAATATGCACCCTGCATTGACCCCTCTACTTTTTTATTCTTTCCACATAGGTCGCCCTTTTATATTTGTAACCGACACCTAAGATGCACAACTTCACCACCCCAAAAGACGCAGCCCATTGCTATACCATTGCGGACCTAAGGCAGCTGGCCAAATCCAAGTTGCCTAGAGCTGTTTTTGACTTTATCGATGGTGGCGCTGAAGAGGAAAGCACACTTCAAAACAACCTCAACGCTTTTTCTCACTACAGGTGGTTGCCGCATGTTTTGAACGATGTGAGGGACGTCTCCACCCACACAACACTCTTTGATCAATCGATGGCCTTGCCCTTTGGCATTGGCCCGACAGGAGGCGCAGGTTTTGGGCATCCAAAGGCGGACCTGGCGCTTGCAAAAACGGCTTCTCAATTCGGCATTCCATACACCTTGTCCAGCAGCGCAACCACCACCATCGAGGACATTGCAAAGGTCGCGCATGGGCGACTTTGGTTCCAAGCCTACGTCCTCAAGGACAAGGAGTTTTTTTGGCAAATGATTGAGCGTGCACGAGCCTGTGACTATGAAGGCTTGATGATCACGGTGGATTTGCCCGTGGGCGGCAAACGTGTGCGAGATTTTCACAACCACTTCTCCTTGCCCTTTAAGTTGACACCCCGTAACCTTTTGGACTTCTCGAGTCGACCTGCATGGCTGATCAGGTTGCTCACGCACGGCGTTCCAAGCTTGGCCAATTTAAAAGGGCTGGAAAAGGCTGCGACCACGCAAGCTTCTTCTTTCACAAAACTGGCCTCAACCGTTGGTAAAAATTACGATCCCGCCTTCAATTTCGAAAGCCTTGCAAAGGTGCGTGACAGATGGAAGGGCAAACTCATCGTCAAGGGTGTTTCCCGACCCGATGATGCCAAACGCATCATGGCGCTGGGTTGTGATGCGATCGTGGTATCCAACCATGGAGGACGCCAATTGGACGGCGCCATGGCGACACTGGACGCTTTACCCGAGGTCGTCAAAGCCGTTGATCATCAAATTCCAGTCTTGATGGACAGTGGCATTCGACACGGCGGAGACATTGCAAAGGCCCTGGCCCTGGGTGCCAATGGCGTATTGATTGGACGTGCCAGCTTGTATGGTGCCGTTGCGCAATCCGATCAAGGCGCACAAAGAGCCATTGAAATTCTTTCTGAAGAATTGACTCGAACCATGCAGTTGTGCGGCGTGACGAAGTTGAATCAATTCAATGAAACTTTTCTTAAAAAAATATAAGGAGACAAGATGAGGACCTCTCAATTGATAAAAAGCACGGTTTTGCTTGGCTGTCTGCTGATCGGTGCATTGAGTGCTCAAGCCCAGTCGGACTTTCCAAACAAGCCCATCAAATGGGTCGTGGGCTACAGCACTGGGGGCCCTACCGATGTGATCGCTCGAATCGTCTCACAAGACGTGAGCACGTCGCTTGGTCAGGCCATCGTGATTGAAAATCGTCTTGGTGCCAATGGCAATATTGCAACTGAAAGTGTCGCTCAAGCACCCGCCGATGGTTATACGCTTCTTGTCAACACCTTGGCATTGAATGTGAATGCCATTTTGGCGCAAGGCCGAGTCAAGTACGATCCCGTTAAAGATTTTTCACCCATCACCTTGGCCGTTGCCTTGCCGCAGTATTTGATTGTGGGCTACAACAGTCGCTTCAAAACCTTGGCCGACTTGGTGCAAAAAGCCAAATCACAACCAGAGGCCATCAGCTATGGCTCCTCTGGCAACGGGGGCTCGGCCCACTTGGCCGCAGCACTTTTGGAGTCAAGAACGCAAAGCAAGATGCTGCACGTGCCATTCAAGGGCAATGCACCTGCCATGACCGAGGTCATGGCAGGACGGGTCGATTTCATGTTTTACCCCATGATTGGCGTGGTGGAACATGAAGTACAAAAACAGATCAGAATTCTTGCCGTGACGACACCCAAACGCTATGTGGACACGCCCCACGTTCCCACCATGGCTGAATCTGGTTTTCCTGGGTTTGAAGAATACGTCGGCCCCGTGGGCTTTGTGGCGCCAGCGGGCACACCTCAAGTGATTTTGGACAAACTTTCAAGTGCCATTCGGGCATCCTTGACCAAGCCCAGCATTGAACAAAAATTGCGCCAACTCGGCAGCGTCGTGGTCGCCTCCACACCGAGCGAGTACAAACAATGGCTCAAGGACGATTATGCAAGGTGGAATCAACTCATCAAGACGGCAGACATCAAGGATCAACCCTAAATTCATGCATCGCTTTTTAAGTACACCATGAACCACCTCTCTACCCCGCATTTTGACATCGAGCCCAGCACTCAGACATTGGGTGCGCGCATTTTAGGTTTGGACTTGTCTAAAGATCTTGGCGTTGATTGCATTGAAGCCTTGATTTTGGCGCTCGGCACCTATGGCGTGTTGAGTTATCCCAAACAAACGTTGAGCGCCAGTGAACTCACCCGCTTCAGCGCCAAATTTGGGGAACTAGAAATCAATGTGGCCAATAGCTATCAAGAACCTGGCATACCCCAGGTGATGATTTTGTCCAACATGGTGGAGAATGGTAAACCTCTTGGCATTGCAGATGCGGGACAAGATTGGCACACCGACATGTCTTACAGCAAAATGGTTGCCTTTACCAATGTGCTTTACGGCATCAAAATTCCATTTCGCAACGGGGTCTCACTTGGCAACACGGTCTTTTGCAATATGCACCAAGCCTACGCTGAACTACCGCAAGCTTTAAAAGATAAAATCCAAGGCCAATCCGCGACCCACGACTTTAGCAAGTTTTGGGACAAAATGCGCGCAGAAAAAGGCAGCACCCGCCCACCCTTGACCTCGGCACAAAAACTTGCAAAACCCCCCGTGTCCCATCCTTTGACCCTTCGTCACCCCATCACTCAAAAAACAGTTTTGTATGCCAACCCAGGCTACACCATGCGCATTGATGGCATGCAAGCCGCCGAAAGCGAGGACATCCTCAATCAACTGTTTTCTCATCAACTCCAAGAGCGCTTTCAGTACAAACACCACTGGCAAGAGGGGGATGTGTTGATGTGGGACAATTTAGGCACCATCCACAATGCTGTGGCTGATTACTTGCCCCATGAGCACCGCTACATCAAGCGCTGCCAAGTCATGGCCTCACGTTTTTTCAATGACGACGGCACACCCAAAACACCCCTAACCCAGCAAACCCTATGAGTCTTCCCTCGCACCAACTGATCATGACTGTGCTCATGACACCCGACACGGCCAATTTTGCGGGCAATGTCCACGGCGGCACCATCCTCAAATTGTTGGACCAAGTGGCCTATGCCTGCGCCAGTCGATATGCAGGCCGATATGTGGTCACCATGTCGGTGGACCAAGTCACCTTCAAGCAACCGATTCATGTGGGTGAGCTGATCACCTTTTTGTCCTCGGTCAACTTCACGGGAAAGACATCCATGGAAATTGGCGTGAAGGTCCTCGCTGAAAACATCATCACCCGTGAAATTCGGCATGTGAACAGTTGCTTCTTTACGATGATTGCCGTGGATGACCAAAGAAAACCCGTAGAAATTCAAACTTTCACGCCGAAAACCAAAGACGAAATCAGGCGCCATGAGAGTGCAAAAATCCGCAGAGAGCTCAGACAAGAGTTCAGCGTCAAGCACGCCGCGCTCAAGAAAAACCGCCTCAACGCCGTTTGAGCTCAGCAAGTCTGGTCAGTGTTTCTAGGTATTGGCTGTACAAACGCTCCACCAAAGCGCTTGTTGACACGATCTCCCGGACCACAGATATACCCTGACCACAACCCCAAATGTCTCTCCACGCCTTCACATTCTCTGTAGAAAAATTCATTTGAGAGGGGTCACTCTGTGGAAGATGCTTGGGATCGAGTCCCGCGTTCACGATCGACTGGGCCAAATAGTTGCCGTGCACACCGGTGAACAAATTGCTGTACACAATATCATCCGAAGTACTTTGAACCACACAGGCCTTGTAGGCCTCACTGGCTCTGGCCTCATGCGTGGCAATGAAGACGGACCCCATGTATGCAAAATCTGCCCCCATGGCCAAGGCAGAAACCACCGCCTGGCCGGTGGCCATGGCCCCAGAGAGAGCCAAGGGGCCATCAAACCACTCTCTGATTTCTTGGATCAACGCAAAGGGACTTTTCACGCCAGCATGCCCACCAGCACCGGCAGCCACAGCGATCAAACCATCCGCCCCCTTGTCGATGGCCTTCTTTGCAAATTCATTGTTGATGACGTCGTGCAAAACCAAGCCACCGTAGGTGTGTATGCCCTGAGTGACATCACTTCTTGCACCCAAAGAGGTGACAACAAGAGGAACACGGTGTTTGATGCAAACGCGCAAATCCTCTTCGAGTCGATCGTTGCTCTTGTGCACAATGAGGTTGACCCCAAAGGGGGCACTCAGTGCCTCTGGGTGCGCGCGGTCGTGCGCCAGCAAAGCCTCTTTGATTTCAACGATCCAATCATCAAGTTGAGAAGAAGGCCTGGCATTCAAAGCGGGCAAAACACCCACAACACCCGCCTTGCATTGTTCGATCACCAATAGCGGTGTGCTGATGATAAAAAGAGGTGCGGCAATGACCGGCAAGCGCAAGGTCTTCAACATGGTGGGCATTTGGCGCGCACTTGAGTGCATCAAAAGTCCTCTACAGCCAAAGCGTTCACACTTTGAGCACCCTTCACAATGCTATGTAAAGCGCTGCCGGTTTGTGTCAATAGATGCTCTGCAAAAAAGCGTGCTGTTTTGATTTTTGCACGGTAAAAAGCAACGTCGTCAAAGCGCTCGATTTGAGCACGGCTCACCAACATTGATTTGGCATAAAGCCAACCCACCACCACCATGGAGGTCAACATCAAATAAGGCACACTGCCCGCATAGACGACGTTGGGCGCATCCTTGGCATGCTCCAACATAAAACGCACAGCTTGCTCGAAATGCGCCTTGGACAGCGTCAATTGGGCATGCATCACCTGCAAATCTTCATTGGATTGAAGTCCCAACTCTTGCAAAGTCTCCTCAATGATGTCACTGAGTCGGCGCGCAAACTGCCCCCCATCCCTCAGTGTTTTTCTGCCCAATAAATCATTGGCCTGAATGGCTGTTGTACCTTCGTAGATGGTCAATATTTTGGCGTCGCGGTAATACTGAGCCGCCCCAGTCTCCTCAATGAAGCCCATGCCGCCATGCACTTGAACGCCCAGTGAACTCACCCACTGGCTCATCTCTGTGCTAAAGCCCTTGACCAAAGGCACCAAAAACTCATACTGTTCCAAGTGCGCTTGTCGCCTTGACGCATCTGGGTCATTGTGCGCTATATCAAAGGCAGCGGCTGCATGAGCCGCCAAGGATCGACTGCCTTGTGTGTAAGCGCGCATGGTCATGAGCATGCGCTTGACATCAGGGTGGTGCACGATTGCAACTGCCGACTTTTGGGAGCCATCAACAGGCCTAGATTGGACGCGGTCTTTGGCATAATTCACGGCCTTTTGATAAGCCCTTTCTGCCAGTGCTACACCTTGAATCCCGACACCAAAGCGAGCAGCATTCATCATGATGAACATGTACTCGAGTCCGCGATTTTCCTCTCCGACCAAAAAGGCTTTGGCACCCCCATGGTCGCCAAATTGCATCACGGCAGTTGGGGACGCTTTGATGCCCAACTTGTGCTCTAAACTCACACAATAAACATCATTTCTCTCACCCAGTTGCCCATTGTCCATGGGCATGAATTTAGGGACAAGAAATAAACTGATTCCTTTGACGCCATCAGGGGCGCCAGCGACCCTGGCCAAGACCATGTGCACAATGTTGCTGGCCAAGTCGTGCTCACCAAAGGTGATGAAGACTTTGGTTCCAAACACCCTGTAGGTGCCGTCTGAGGCATGCTCTGCACGCGTTCTGATCAAGGAAAGATCTGAGCCCGCCTGCGGCTCGGTTAAGTTCATCGTCCCACTCCACTCACCACTGACCAGTCGGTGCAAGTAGGTTTCCTTTTGCTCGGTTGAGCCCGCGGTGAGCAAGGCTTCAATCGCGCCATCCGTTAAGAGAGGACACAGTGCAAAACTTAAATTGGCTGAATTCAATATCTCGGAGCACAAGGCGCCGACTGATTTTGGGAGGTTTTGACCGCCATAGGCCATCGGGTGCTGTAGACCCTGCCAGCCACCCTCCGTGTATTGCGCATACGCTTGCTTGAAACCCTCAGAGGTCTTAACCGCATGCTCGGCAAACACGGCTGGCGCTTTGTCGGCAGAAGCATTCAAAGGCGCCAAAACGGTTTCATTGAATCTCGCACACTCCTCAAGGACCATCTGTGCTGTCTCAAGACCATACTCTTCAAAGCCGGGCAACTTAGAGAGCGCATCTATATTGGAGATGTGCTTGAGGTTAAACAACATGTCCTTTAAAGGGGCCTTGAAACTCATGATAGAGCCTTACAATTTTTGGGTCAATTCGGGGACTGCTTGAAACAAATCTGCCTCTAAACCAAAATCAGCGACGCTAAAAATAGGCGCCTCAGGGTCTTTGTTGATGGCAACAATGACTTTGCTGTCTTTCATGCCCGCCAAATGCTGAATGGCGCCGCTGATGCCGCAAGCGACATACAATTCAGGGGCCACAATTTTGCCCGTTTGACCCACCTGCCAGTCGTTGGGAGCGTAGCCTGCATCCACCGCAGCTCGACTCGCACCCATTGCTGCGCCCAATTTATCGGCCAAAGGCGTCATGATTTCTGCAAACTTTTCTGAGCTGCCAAGTGCACGGCCTCCTGAGACAATGATCTTGGCTCCGGCGAGCTCGGGTCGATCGCTTTTGGCGATTTCTTTGCTCAAGAATTCGCTCAGCCCACTGTCGTTGGGTGCCTCAAGATTTTCCAAGGCTGCGGCGCTCTCGCCCAAAGCCACCGCGTCAAAAGCCGTGGTCCGAATGGTGAGCACTTTGATGGCATCGGAGGACTCCACTGTGGCAATGGCGTTGCCCGCATAAATAGGACGCTCAAAGGTCTGCGCGTCAATGACACGGATGACATCAGAGACTTGAGCGACGTCCAGCAACGCGGCCACTCGAGGGGCCACATTCTTGCCTTGCGCAGTTGATGCAAAAAGAATGTGCGTGTAGTTTTTAGCAATCTTCATCACCAGCGTTGTCACATTCTCAGCCAAAGCATTGGCCAAGCTAGGTGAATCACAGACCAGCACTTTGCCCACACCCGTGGCTTTGGCCGCCTCAGCGGCCACGCCATGACACGCGCTGCCTGCAACCAAGACGTCAACTGCGCTAGAAAAGGCAAGAGCTGCCGCGACGGTGTTAAGAGTGGCAACTTTCAATGACACGTTGTCGTGTTCTGCTATGACCAATACGCTCATTTTAAAAAATCCTTCAACAATACTTTTATACAGTTACAGACCAATTCAGATGACCTTGGCCACGTTTTTCAATTTATCGATCAATTGATCCACGTCGCTCACCCGCACGCCGGCGCCTCGAACTGGGGGCTCGCTGACCTTTAAGGTTTTGATGCGAGGGGTAACATCCACACCCAAATCTTCCGGCTTGAACGTCTCCAAGGGTTTTTTCTTGGCTTTCACAATATTGGGCAACGTGATGAATCTGGGTTCATTCAATCTGAGGTCAGTGGTCACCACGGCTGGTAAACGAAGTGACACCACCTCAAGACCGCCATCAATCTCTCTGGTGACCTTGACGTTTTGACCCACCACCTCGACCTTTGAGGCAAATGTGGCTTGGGGCAATTGGGCCAAAGCGGCGAGCATTTGACCCGTTTGATTGCAGTCGTCATCAATGGCCTGTTTACCTAAAATGATCAAAGAAGGTGCTTCTTTGGCCACAATGGCGTTCAACAACTTGGCCACAGCCAAGGGTTGCAATTCCTGCGTGGTTTCGATCAAGATGGCTCGATCTGCACCAATGGCCATGGCCGTTCTAAGCGTTTCTGTGCATTGCAGGACACCACACGATATGGCGATCACCTCAGTGGCCACACCCGCTTCCTTTAAACGTACGGCCTCTTCAATGGCAATCTCATCAAAGGGGTTCATGCTCATCTTCACATTGGCAATGTCCACACCACTTTGATCCGATTTCACGCGCACTTTAACGTTGTAATCAACCACTCTTTTTACGGGAACCAAGATCTTCATCAATTACTCCACATTAGAAAATTAAGGGCCATGCATGTGCCTCGCACCATTTTAGGTGAAACGAGCACCAGCCTAGGACAAAAAGGACTTGAAACCCTCAAAAAAGGATCTATTCGCTCAGATCGGCATTAATTTTTGGGCGACAAAAGTTCACCCTCTTGCCCTGCGGCCCAAAACAACTGACGCTGAGGCATAGGGATTTGAAGTTGGGCTTGCCTGACGGCTTGCAAAACCGCGAAATTGACCTCAGAGAGCACGTTTTGTTGGCCGGACTCGGGATCATTGATCCAAAAGTTCAATTTGAACTTCAGTGCTCCCTCTTCAAAGGATTGCAAAAGCACAGCAGGTGCAGGCTCCCTTAAAACACGCTCACAAGACAAGGCCGCCTCAAGCAAGACCACCTTGACCATGTGCTCATCGCTTTGAAAATCCAAAGCGATGAAAGTGCTGAGCATGACCTGCGGATCTTGCAGCGAGTAATTCTCAATGGGCTGCGAGATCAACAGTTCATTGGGCACAATGGATTCTCGTCCACTGAAGGAGCGGATCAAAGTGAAGCGGGTCTTGATATCGGTGATCTCCCCTTCAAAGTTCTCCACTTTCACATAATCCCCAATGCGAATCGATCTCTCAAGCAAAATCACAAATCCACTGACATAATTTGCAGCAAGTTTTTGCAAGCCAAAACCCAACCCAACCCCCAAGGCACCACCCAGCACAGAAAGCGCCGTTAAATCAACCCCAAGGGAAGACATCGTCACCAAAACACCCACCACCAACAAAGCACTGCGAAGCAAATTGGAGAGCACTCGTCTCATCGAAAGATCTTGAACGGTTGGAGCAATCAATTGGCGCTCAATGGCTGCAGACAACCACAAGGAAAAAATCAACACAAAAATCATCGATGCAAGCCCCTCCAAAAGGGCTCTCAGATTCATCTGGCTTTTGCCAATCGACAAATGAATCGATTCGAGTTCATTCAAGAAATCAGGTAAAAAGTTGGTGACCCATAAAACACAGACGAACCCTGCCGACCAAAAGAAAACCTTCTCTAAAGCACGCATCAAAGGCGAGTTGGGCGCGACAAACAGCAGCACCCTAGCAATCAGGCGAACGCTCACAGAAAAAACCAAGAGCGGCAAAGCCATCAAAATCAAATCAATCGGTTGGTGCAAGAGATGAAAAGTGACCTTTAAAACAAAGCACAACATCAAGGCGCAAAAGGGAAACAACAAGCCTTCGTGAACCGGCTCCCCAAGCCAAACAGACTGCTCGTGGGTCACGCGCTGGGTCAACCATTGACTGAACAAGAATGACAGGCCAATGATCAAGGCCAAGGCCGCGCATTGCACCAAAGAAGAAGTGCTGAAGAAGTCCGTCATGGTCGCCCTTAAAAAAATTCACCCACAAGGCACCCGATCAACAGTCGGTCAACGCCCTTAAATGTGCTTCTACACTGGTTGATAGAGATCTCAAATCATACCCCCCCTCCAGACATGAAACAATGCGCCCTTGTGCATGTTTGCGAGCCAATTCAACGATTCTCTGGGTGATCCACCCATAGTCGGCCTCTTTTAGAAGCATCTGCCCCATGTCATCATCGCGGTGCGCATCAAACCCAGCGCTGATGAAAATCATCTCAGGTCGATGCGCTTCAAGTCTAGGCAGCCATTGCTCTTGCACCACACGTTTGACTTCATCTCCTTTGGTGTAAGCCGTCAAAGGGACATTGAGCATATTGCTGGGCTGTGGGTTCAAGAGCGTGTAGGGGTAAAAGGGATGTTGATAAAACCCCACCATCAAAACCCGCTCATCGCCAGCCAAAATATCTTCCGTGCCATTGCCATGGTGGACATCAAAATCCACCACTGCAACTCGGTGAAGACCACGAACATCCAAGGCATGTTTCACGGCGATGGCGACATTGTTAAAAAAACAAAATCCCATGGCCTGCGTTTTACTTGCATGATGACCAGGAGGACGCACACAACAAAAAGCGTTTTCAAGTTGCCCATCAATCACCGCATCGGTTGCAGCCAGCGCAGCCCCGACAGAGCTCAAGGCCGCCGTCCATGTGTGCGCATTCATGGAGGTATCAGGATCAATGTGAACGTACTGCGGGCCCAAAAAGGTCTCGTCGACCTTTAACGCTTGGGCTTTGCTCTTGATTTGGGCCACCATGGTCGGCTCGTGGGCGAGCAGCAAGTCGTGCTCACGCGCCAAGGGTGCCTCGCGCATGCTGAGTGCCACATCCAGGCCTGAGATCAACAAACGATCGGCAATCGCATCCAGTCTTTGCGGACACTCGGGATGCCCCTCGCCCATTTCGTGCAACCGACAATTGGCATTTGAATAAAAACCTGTTCTGTTCATCGTCAAAAAGCCTCGAAAGTAAAAGCACCTGATCCCACGACAATTCTAAGCCCTCCATTAGAATAGTTCTCAAGGGAGTACTGATTTTGAGCATATATCGATTGACCGCAAAACAACTTTGCTTGTTGGGACTCATGGGCCTGAACGGGTTGTGCGCCGCCTCTTTGGCCGCAACGCCAACGTCACAACACAAAAGCGACCATGAATTGGCCTCTTTGGCTTCGGGTCAAAAACACACCAAACATGCCAAGCACACGCTCTCATCTCACCCAAAAAGCAAACAAATTGTCACCGAAACAGGGCCCGCCTTCAAGCCAACACCAGAGCTCATGGCCTTGGCCCAACAACTCTCTACAGACAACAACTTGCCCAAAGACTGGGTCACCGCCCAACTGCTCAAAGCAAAAAGCCTGAGCAAAATCAAACAACTCGTGCTTCCAGCAAGCGTGGGCACGAAGAAAAATTGGGCCGCCTACAAAGAGCGCTTCCTGGGCGAGTCAAGAATTCAAGGCGGTAGAGATTTCGCACTTAGAAATTGGCCTTTTCTTGAAAAAGTCCAAGCGCAATACCATGTGCCCTGGGAAATCGTCGTGGCCATCATCGGTGTGGAGACCTTTTACGGCAAAAACATGGGTCACTTTAGAGCCCTGGATGTGCTCACATCGTTGAGCATGGACTTTCCAAAATCCCACCCAAGGGCGAATGAGCGAGAAGCTTTTTTTCGACAAGAGTTGGGGGCCTTGTTAACGCTCATGAAAACGTCTCAACAGCAGGTTTGGTTTTCAAGCTTTGCTGGCGCAATGGGTATGCCCCAGTTCATGCCCTCCAATTTCCATAAATTCGCCATCGATTTAGACGCAGATGGCCGCATCGACCTGAACGGCAGCGAGGCCGATGCCATTGGATCGGTGGGCAACTACTTGGCCAAATTTGGCTGGCAAGGCGATTTGCCGACCCACTTTGAATTGGACTCCAACTTTGACAAAACGCACTTGGAGGAGATGCTTATTCCTGACATATTGCCCACATTCAAAAGCGAGCAGCTTCAAATATGGGGCCTGACACTCTCACCCCAAGTGAAATCACACCCAGGGCCATTGGCCTTGGTGATGCTAGAAAACGGTGAAAATGAACCCACCTATGTTTTGGGGACAGAGAACTTTTATACCGTCACGCGCTACAACTGGAGCAGTTATTACGCCTTGGCTGTGATTGAGCTGGCAAAAGAAATCAAAGCGTCCCTAGGGCGCTGAGCCTGTGACAACTTGACCAAGCTTAAACAATGCCAGCACTTTGAAGTGCTTGAATGTCTGCCTCAGACTTGTTCAACACGTCTCTCAAGATCTCCTGCGTATGTTGACCCAATGCAGGCGGTGGAATCTCGTGCTTGATGGGCGTGTGTGAAAACTTCATGGGGCTGCCCACCAAGGTCACGCTTCCCGCCACAGCATGGGGCAACTCAAATTTCATGCCCCTGGCCAAGACTTGAGGCTCTTCAAAGACATCGGCAATTTTGTTGATCGGTCCATTGGCCACGCCCGCTTGCTCAAGCAAAGCGACCCACTCTTTGGTCGTTTTCTTCAAGAAAATGGCATTCAAGAGCGCCGTGATTTCTTCGCGATTTTTGACCCGCTCGCCGTTGGTGGAAAATTTTGGATCTTTTGCCAAATGCTCGCACTCGGCCACCTCACAAAATTTATTGAATAAATTATCGTTTCCGCAGGCCAAGATCAAAGCACCATCCGAGGTCTTGAACGTCTGATAGGGCACTATATTGGGATGCGCGTTGCCAAGGGAAGAGGGAGACTCGCCCGTTGCAAAATAATTCATGGCTTGATTGGCCAAGATGGCCACGCAAGAGTCCAACAAGGACACATCAATCCATTGACCTTGACCCGTGACGGCACGGTGGGCAATGGCGGCACAGATGGCCACACTGGCGTACATGCCTGTGGTCATGTCAATGATGGGCACCCCCACCCTTTGTGGACCACCGCCAGGCAATTCGTCCCTCTCGCCTGTGACACTCATCAAGCCGCCCATGCCCTGCGCCATGAAGTCATAACCGGGTCGATCTTTATAGGGGCCTGTTTGACCAAAACCTGTGACGGAACAATAAATAATGCCAGGATTGATGGCCTTGATGTCCTCATAGCCTAAACCATATCGCGCCAAATCACCCACCTTGTAGTTCTCAACCACCACGTCCACATCTTTGGCCAGTTCACGCACCAAGGCCTGACCTTGCGCACTGGAGAGATCGATGGTGATTGATTTTTTACCACGATTGGCCGCACAGTAATAGGCCGACTCTTTGGTGGCTAGGCCAGCCTCGTCGCGCAAAAAGGGAGGTGCGAAAGCCCTGGAGTCATCCCCCTTCTTGGGCCGTTCGACTTTGATCACTTGCGCACCCAGGTCTGCCAAATTTTGAGCGGCCCATGGTCCTGCCAATACCCGCGATAAATCAAGAACTTTGATATGAGAGAGTGGGCCTGACATGTTGATCCTCTGAAGTTGGGGGTTGATTGCTTAAAAAAAGCATTTTAGTGGGCTTCTATTGAGTTTTGCACCTCAGACGCAAAAAGCCACCTGGCCTGGCAAGAAATCACGCGCCTAGACCAAGACACATTTGGCGCGAGCGCAATTCATGCGCTCCCAACCTCAAGACGAGGCGGGCCAAAATTTCTGCGCCTTCCTAGTCCTTTTTAACAGGCAAGAACAAGTCTTCCACTTCTGAGGAGACCGTGATTTTACCTTTGGCCAAAAGCATTCGATGGCGATCGAGCTTTCTCAAGTCATAGAGATAATTGACCATGATGCCCCATGACTGCTTGTATCCCTTGATCGATGGATCGGCCCCCCAATTGATGCGCTCAATGCGTGCGCCATTGTGCAAATGAAATTTTGCAACCGCGTCCACCGGATGACCTTCGACCAAGGATTGACCAAGATAGACGGCCGCTGCTTGCTTGAGAAAACTCTCAAGCACCGCATTCTTTGACAAATCTTCTAACCCATCAATGGCCTTGATCAACTCCGCCGAATTGAGCTCGCTCAGTCCCAAAGATTTTTGGAGCGCCTTGCTTTCTTTGTCACCAATGCGCTCAATCAAGTTGTCCATGTTTTTGGTGGCCCAAGCTTTGAGGCCAGGTATGGGAGACAAGGTGGCGAAGGTCTTGAGCTTGGGGAACTCGTCCTTTAAGACTTGCACCACCCGCTTGATCAAAGAGTCCCCAAATCCAACCCCTCTAAGCCCGGCTTGGGTGTTGCTAATGGAATAGAAAATGGCCACGGTGGCTTTTTTCAAGTCCTCGGGCGCAGCGTTTTCGTCCAACAAAGGCGTGATGCTGCTTGCGATTTCACTGAGCAAGGCAACTTCCACAAAAATCAAAGGCTCGCTGGGCAAATTCGGATGAAAGAATCCGTAGCAACGCCGGTCGCTGTCGAGTCGATTTTTTAAATCGGCCCAACTCCTGATGTCATGCACAGCCTCATATTGAATCAACTTTTCAATCAACGAAGCAGGAGAGTCCCAGCTCAAGCGCTTGAGCTCCAAAAAGGCAACGTCCAGCCAAGTTGAGAACAAATTTTCCAACTCCGCATCCAACGCCACCAATCGTTTATTGGTTTTCAAATGGGGAATCAACTCTGCCCTGAGGTTCAACAAAAACCTCAAGCCTCCCTCAAAGGCGGCAAAGCGTTGAAAGAGACGAGTTCTAGGCGAGACCAAAGAGCGTCGCAATTTGATTTCAGCGGCCCCCTCCTCTTGCGTGCCAAAGGCTTGGGTGTATTCCTCTTTGGCTG
>CAIOTD010000027.1 GCA_903861115.1 uncultured Burkholderiales bacterium | reverse complement strand
CTACTTTTGTCCTCATAAAACACCACAGCATTTAGCTATAGAAGCTTGAATTTATTAAGGAATTTTTGAATTTTTTTCACACACAAAAAAGCGTAGTTACGCAGTGTGAAGGTGGCACTCTACCGCTGAGTTAATCGCCCAAGCTCAGCATTATAACCCGAGTGGCTCTCTTTTTTCAAACGAACCAATCTCAAGCCGTCTGCAGTTGACGCCAAACACTTTTGCCTTGACTGGATTTGTCAATTTGAACCATCACGTCTTCATGTTTCAGCAGTTCATCTTCAGTTGCATAAATCACAGGCAGCTCAAAGCTAGCGAGATCTATTTTCTTGACGTTACTGGTTGAGGAGTCGGATTGCTCAACCTCCATCAACAAGGCATCTTGCCCACGGGTCATGTTGATATACACATCGGCCAGTAATTCGGCATCCAGGAGCGCGCCATGCAAGGTCCGATCTGAATTATCGACTTCCAAGCGGTCACACAAAGCATCCAAAGAGTTTCGCTTGCCTGGGTATATTTCCTTGGCCATGGACAAGGTGTCAATCACACCAGAGACCAACTGCGCCATACTGGGCATAGAGAGTCTCTCAAACTCTTTGTTCAAAAATCCGATATCAAAGGGCGCGTTATGGATAATGACTTGGGCATCTTTTAAATAGGCGACCAGTTCGTCAGATATTTGTGCAAATTTTGGTTTGTCTTTTAAAAACTCATTGCTGATCCCGTGCACTTTGAGCGCCTCTTCGTGGCTGTCTCTTTCAGGATTGATGTAAAAATGCAAGTTGTGACCGGTCAATTTGCGGTTGACCAACTCTACGCAACCAATCTCTAAAATTCGGTCACCATTTTCAGGCGAAAGCCCCGTTGTTTCCGTATCCAAAACGACTTGTCTCATCGCAAAGCCTCAATTAAAAAGGGATTCATGAACCGCCGCTCTCTTAATGCAATTCTTTTGCGTGGTTGATGGTGTACTTTGGAATCTCAATCACCAATTCCTGGTCTCCAATAATGGCTTGACAACTGAGTCTTGAATAAGGGGACAAACCCCAGGCACGGTCAAGCAAATCTTCCTCGGTTTCGTCCATTTCATTGAGGCTACTAAAACCCTCTTTGACAATGACGTGGCAAGTCGTGCATGCGCAGCTCTTGTCACAGGCGTGTTCAATATTGATCTCGTGGTCCAGCAACACATCACAAATGGTGTCTCCGGGGAGTGCCATCAACTCTCGGCCCTCTGGGCAGTATTCAGCGTGGGGTAAGATTTTGATCTTGACCATCATATGTCCTCGATGTGTTTGCCTGCTAGGGCTTGACTGATGCCGTGGTTCATTCTCTTGGCTGCAAACGACTCAGTTGCATGTGCCAATTGTTTGACCCCCTCTTCAATGTCGTGTGCAGAGTCGGATTGCTTGAGTGCCAACAAGGACTTCATCAGCGACTCGATGGATGCCAACTCTTCAACGCTCAAAAGTTGCGCATCCTGCGCCAAAGCACTTTGTGTGGCCTGATAGAGTCGTTCAGCATCAAGTCGAGCTTCTGCCAAGGACCTGGCCAGCATGTCCTCTTGTGCTGTCTCAAACCCCTCTTTGAGCATGGTGGTGATTTGCTCATCGCTCAAGCCATAGCTGGGCTTGACAACAATGCTCGATTCAATTTGAGTGCTGGTTTCTTGGGCGCTCACGCTCAGCAATCCATCCGTGTCAACGGTAAAGGTGACCCTGATTCTTGCCCCTCCTGCTGCCATGGCCGGTATGCCTCTGAGTTCAAAGCGGGCGAGACTTCGACAATCCTTGACCAAATCACGCTCACCTTGCACCACATGAAGGGCCAGTGCGGTTTGACCGTCTTTGAAGGTGGTGAAATCCTGCGCCATGGCCACCGGAACCGTCTGGTTCCTGGGAATGATCCGCTCAACCAAACCACCCATGGTTTCAATCCCTAGGGACAAAGGAATGACATCCAAGAGCAACAACTCTCCATCGGGGTTGTTGCCTGCCAATTGATTGGCCTGTATGGCCGCCCCCAGCGCCACCACCTCATCGGGGTTGAGATTGTTCAAGGGCTTGGATTTGAACCACTCTTGGACCTGGCGCTGAATTTGTGGCATGCGACTTGAGCCCCCCACCATCACAACACCCTTGACATCTTGTACAGTCAATTGAGCGTCCATAAGGGCTTGCTTTGCGCAAGCCCAGGTCTTGAGGGTCAACGCTTTTGTGAGGTCCTCAAACTGTGGTTGACTGATCTCCAAGACCAAGTCACCCAGAGACAGTTGAGCAGAAAACTGCGCCGTTGTGTGCTCGCTCAAGGCTTCCTTGGTGGCTCTTGCCGCTTGGAGCATCTTGGATTTGTCCTCAGCAGAACTTAAAGTCCAGCCCTTTTGAGCCAAAGCCCATTGTGCCAAAGCTTGATCGTAATCGTCCCCGCCCAGTGCAGAGTCTCCGCCAGTTGCAAGCACCTCAAAGACGCCTTGGCTGAGTTTTAAAATAGAAATATCAAATGTTCCGCCACCCAAGTCGTAAACGGCGTAAATCCCCTGAGAGCCTTGATCCAAGCCGTAGGCAATGGCTGCAGCCGTGGGCTCATTGATCAAACGCAACACATTCAGGCCCGCCAACTTTGCGGCGTCCTTCGTCGCTTGTCTTTGCGCATCGTCAAAATAAGCTGGCACGGTGATGACCGCGCCATAGACATCGTCATCGAACGTTTCTTCGGCCCGCTGGCGCAAGGTCGCCAATATCTCAGCGCTGACTTGCACAGGGGTCTTGGGACCTTCCAGTGTATTGATGCAAACCATCCCAGGCGTCTCAATCAAATCAAAAGGCAAATGTCCAATGTGTTTGAGATCGGCAAGTTCACGGCCCATCAAGCGCTTGACGGAGACGATCGTGTTTTTAGGATCCAAGGCTTGACTGAGCAACGCATCGTACCCAATAGAGCGGCGTGAATTGGGCAGATACCTCACCGCGGAGGGCAAAATATTTCGACCCAATTGATCGGGCAAACACTCGGGTACGCCATTTCTGACGCTGGCCACCAAGGAGTGCGTGGTTCCCAAATCAATCCCTATGGCAATGCGTCGTTGATGCGGATCAGGCGCCTGCCCGGGTTCTGAAATTTGAAGTAAAGCCATGATAAATATGTAACGAAAGGATAGTGTACAGGATGCCTTGGAGAATCAAAGAACAATGCTCAATGCCACCCCAAGTCCATCGACAAAAAACGCAAGATGAACCCGCACGGGTCAAGAATGATCCTCACTCAATTGCGCAACACGCCTTTGAACATCTTGCAAAAAACGATCCATGAACATCCAAGCACGCACCTCTTGTGCGGCCTCTTGGGGTTGAGCGGGGGACACCTCATCAAGCCACTTGGCACACAAGGCCCGTCTTTGAGCAATGCTTTTTTGAACCGTAGACACCAACTCTTCGAAGTCCTGCAAATTGACAGCATCCTCCAAGTTTTCTCTGAGCTCCATTTGCTCCATCAAAAAGGCACTGGGCATGGCTGTGTTGTTTTCTGCTTGTATGGGAGCACCCAAGAGCTCACAAAGATAGGAGGCTCTGGCCAATGGGTTTTTAAGTCGTCTGTAGGCTTCATTGATCCTGCTGGACCACTGCATGGCGATCCTTTGCGCTGACGCACCCGCCATGGAGAACCGATCAGGATGCACTTGTTTTTGGATGGCCTTCCATCGCTGATCCAAGTCTTCTAAATCAATGGTGAATTGTCGAGGCAGTTGGAACAGAGAATAATCATCCTGCGTCAAAGGGCTGGCCGTGTCTAGAAGCATCTCACGCATTGAGCTGGCCCAGGACACTCAAACCCTGAAGGATTCACCACAACCGCAACGATCGCGCTCATTGGGGTTGTTGAATTTAAATCCCTCATTGAGTCCTTCTTTGACAAAATCCAATTGTGTGCCGTCCAAATAAGCCAAACTTTTGGGATCGATCAGCACTTTAACGCCCTGATCCTCAAAGACCATGTCTTCCTCATTCAACTCATCGACATACTCCAACTTGTAAGCCAATCCAGAGCAACCCGTTGTTTTGACGCCCAAGCGAACGCCCACACCGTGTCCTCGCTTGGAGATGTATCGGCTCACATGCCGGGCTGCGGATTCGGTCAGAGTCACTGCCATAAAAATATCTCTATCTGGTGATGGGTAGGTTTGAAAATTTAAGCTGCTGCGTGGTGTTTTTTCTTGTAGTCGTCGACCGCTGCCTTGATGGCGTCTTCGGCCAAAATAGAGCAATGGATCTTGACCGGAGGAAGCGCCAGCTCTTCAGCGATCTGACTGTTTTTCAAAGCAGCGGCCTCATCCAGCGTTTTTCCTTTGACCCATTCGGTCACCAACGAAGAAGACGCAATGGCTGAACCACAGCCGTAGGTCTTGAACCGGGCATCCTCAATCACCCCAGTTTGTGGGTTGACCTTGATTTGCAATTTCATGACGTCACCGCAAGCGGGCGCACCCACCATGCCCGTGCCTACCGAATCATCGCCTTTTTCAAAGGAGCCCACGTTTCTGGGGTTTTCGTAGTGATCAATAACTTTTTCGCTGTATGCCATTTTTTTTCTCCAAGTTCGCAGGCCTCAATGAGCGGCCCATTTAATTGTGCTCAAATCGATACCGTCTTTGTACATTTCCCAAAGAGGGCTCAAATCCCTTAACTTGTTCACAGTCTCACGAATGGTTTCAATGGCGAAGTCAATTTCTTCAACCGTCGAAAACCGACCCAAGGTGATTCTTAAACTGCTGTGGGCCAACTCATCGCTTCTGCCCAAGGCACGCAACACATAGCTCGGCTCTAAAGAGGCCGACGTACAGGCCGAACCCGAAGAAACCGCCAAGCCTTTGATGCCCATGATCAGGGACTCGCCTTCTACAAAATTAAAACTGATGTTCAAATTGTGGGGCACTCTCTTTTCAAGGTGTCCGTTGACAAAGACTTGTTCAAGATCGCTCAAACCATCGAGCAGTCGCTTGTGCAACTCCGCGGCCTTTTGGTTGTCTTTCGTCATCTCAAGTCTGGCCAAGCGGTAGGCCTCTCCCATGCCCACAATTTGATGGGTGGGCAAGGTGCCACTTCTCATGCCACGCTCATGTCCGCCACCATGGATTTGGGCTTCGATTCGAATTCTTGGTTTTCTTCTGACGTACAAAGCACCAATGCCTTTGGGGCCGTATGTTTTGTGAGAGGCCAAGCTCATCAAATCGATGGGCAGTTCATTCAAGTCGATGTGCACTTTGCCTGTCGCTTGCGCTGCGTCCACGTGAAAAATCACACCCTTTTCACGGCAAATGGTGCCCAAGGCTTGCATGTCTTGGATGACACCAATTTCATTGTTGACCAACATCACACTGGCCAAAATGGTATCGGGACGAATGGCCGACTTGAACACCTCCAAGTCCAGCATGCCGTCAGACAGCACGTCCAAATAGGTCACCTCAAAACCTTGACGCTCCAACTCACGCATGGTGTCGAGCACCGCCTTGTGTTCGGTCTTGACCGTGATCAGGTGCTTGCCTTTGGAGGCATAGAAGTTTGCAGCGCCCTTGATGGCCAGGTTGTTCGATTCGGTCGCGCCCGAAGTCCAGACGATTTCTCGTGGATCGGCGCCAATGAGGTCGGCCACGTCCTTGCGCGCATTCTCAACCGCCTCCTCGGCCTCCCAGCCCCATGCGTGACTTCTAGACGCTGGATTGCCAAAATGCTCTCTTAACCACGGAATCATCGCATCAACGACTCTGGGGTCGACTGGATTGGTCGCGCCGTAATCCATATAGATAGGGAAATGGGGTGTCATGAACAAGTACCGGTGAAAGTTTTAAAAGAATGGGGTTTAGTTTTTGGCAAACACATTGCCCAAGGCGAAAACTGAATTGGGCGCATTCACGCGAATGGGCTTCAACACGGGTGCGGCGGAGATGGCGCGTTTCATGTTGGGCTTGTCTTCAATTTGCACGCCTTTGGCCAACTGGTCTTGCACCAACTTTTGCAAAGTCACAGAGTCTAAATACTCCACCATGCGTTGATTCAAGGAAGACCACAACTCATGCGTCATGCAGCGACCCGCATCGCCTAGACAGTTCTCCTTGCCTCCACAGTGCGTGGCATCAATGGGCTCATCGACTGAGACAATGATGTCCGCAACGGTGATGTCTTGAGGTTTTTTACCCAGGGTATAACCGCCACCAGGTCCACGCGTGGATTCAACCAAATCGTGGCGTCTGAGTTTGCCAAACAACTGCTCTAAATAAGACAAAGAGATCTGTTGCCTTTGGCTGATGGCAGCCAAAGTGACTGGACCCGTGTTTTGGCGCAAAGCCAAATCAATCATGGCGGTGACCGCAAATCGACCTTTTGTGGTTAATCTCATAAACATGCTCCTTGTGGGATCAGGGTCCAATGAAGAGAGAAATTCTCTTTCTCGACTAGAAAGGTCAAGTTTACCATAAGACCCATCAAATTGCTCGGGTACTCCTGAAAAGCGCCCCCATCGACCCAAGGCTTTTGCCAATCGATTTAATAAAAATCCTTTAAAATCAATGGCATTTAAGTAAGCAAGCACTCACTTTTAGGGTGCTTTATGATTTAGGCCTTTTTGAGAAAGGGGACGATATTGTCATGGCCCGGTCCGCCAAAAGCTTGCTCGCGAAGCAAAGCGAGTTGGTCCCTGACTTGCGCCGCTCGCTCAAAGTCCAAGTTTTTGGCGTGCTCCATCATCATTTTTTCAAGTCGCTTGATTTCCCTTGAAATGTCTTTCTCGCTCATGTCTTCCATCTGTATGCGTTGCATCTCAAGGCGCTCGAGCTCTTTGCCCGCTTTCTCGCTGTAGACACCGTCAATCAGATCTCGAACGCGTTTGACCACCGATCGGGGGGTGATGCCGTGCAAGGTATTGTGTTCAATTTGCTTGGCGCGCCTTCTTTGCGTCTCGCCGATGGCTTTCTCCATGGACTTGGTCATGACATCGGCATACAAAATGGCGCAACCGTTTTGATTTCTCGCAGCCCGTCCAATGGTCTGAATCAAACTGCGCTCGGAGCGAAGAAATCCCTCCTTGTCCGCATCCAAAATGGCCACCAAAGACACCTCGGGTAAATCTATGCCCTCTCGAAGCAAGTTGATGCCAACCAGCACATCAAATGCACCCAGCCTCAAATCACGCAAAATCTCAACGCGCTCTACCGTGTCAATGTCACTGTGCAAGTAGCGCACCTTCACACCGTTGTCGCTCAAGTAATCGGTGAGTTGTTCGGCCATGCGCTTGGTCAGCGTCGTGATCAAAACACGCTCGTGCTTTTCAACTCGGATGCGGATCTCTTGCAGCACATCATCGACTTGGTGGGTGGCGGGCCTGACTTCCACAATGGGGTCCACCAAGCCCGTGGGCCGAACCAGTTGTTCAACCACTTGGCCAGAATGTGTCTTTTCATAATCAGCCGGTGTTGCGGAGACAAAGACCACTTGGCGCATCCTCTTTTCAAGCTCCTCCAATTTCAGTGGCCGGTTGTCCAGCGCACTGGGCAATCTGAAGCCGTACTCCACCAAGGTGGTTTTTCGTGCGCGGTCGCCGTTGTACATGCCCCCAAACTGCCCCATCAAGACGTGACTTTCATCAAGAAACATGAGGGCATCTTTGGGCAAATAATCGGTGAGTGTGCTTGGGGGTTGGCCGGGTTCAGCCCCCGAGAGGTGTCGGGTGTAGTTCTCAATGCCTTTGCAGTGCCCAACCTCACTGAGCATTTCCAAATCAAACCGCGTTCTTTGCTCAATGCGTTGCGCCTCCACGAGTTTGCCGTCTCCAAGGAACTGTTTGACCCTCTCATTCAACTCCACCTTGATGGTCTCAACAGCTGCAAGCACCCGGTCTCTAGGGGTCACATAATGACTTGAAGGATAAATGGTGAAGCGAGGGATCTTTTGGCGAACACGACCGGTCAGCGGATCAAAGAGCTGCAAACTCTCGAGCTCATCGTCAAACAACTCCAAACGAACCGCCAACTCACTGTGCTCGGCGGGGAAAACATCCACCGTGTCGCCCCTCACACGAAAGCAACCCCGAGAAAAATCTTGATCGTTTCTTGCGTACTGCATGCGAACCAATTGGGCAATCACGTCCCGTTGTGAGACCTTGTCACCGGCTCTGAGCGTCATCACCATGCGGTGGTAACTCTCGGGCTCGCCAATGCCATAAATCGCAGAGACGGTGGCAACCACGATGACATCGCGACGCTCCAAAATACTTTTGGTGCAAGACAGACGCATTTGCTCAATGTGCTCATTGATGGCACTGTCCTTTTCAATGAACAAGTCCCTTTGCGGTACATACGCTTCAGGTTGGTAATAATCGTAGTAGCTCACAAAATACTCAACCGCATTCCTTGGAAAGAACTCTCTGAACTCACTGTACAACTGGGCGGCAAGGGTTTTATTGGGCGCAAAAATGATGGCCGGGCGCCCCATTTGCGCAATGACATTGGCCATGGTAAAAGTTTTACCCGAGCCAGTCACCCCCAAAAGGGTTTGAAAAGACTCGCCATCTCGGAGCCCTTCAATCAGTTTCTCAATCGCCTGCGGCTGGTCCCCAGCCGGCGCATAGGGTTGGTACAACTCAAAAGGTGAGTTGGGATAGGTTTTGAATTCACCTTCTGTTTGATGTTCACTGTTTTCAACAACTCGGGTCATACCAACTTTCAAATGTCAGAAAATAAATTCTTGCAAGCACACACTTTCAAAACACGAACGACACTCAATGGATAAAAAACAATAAAAAATTGTGTCCCTGCAGAGAAATCTTTGTATCGATTGATTAAAATATCAGGTTAACCCTATAGCCTACATGAAATTTAGGCTTTCTTCACCGATATCTGTCGATAGACCTCACTTAAGGACACCCGATGTCAATGTTTACTGCTGTCACCATGGCCCCAAGAGACCCCATCTTGGGCTTGAATGAAGAGTTCGCCTCAAGCCAACACCCCCAAAAGGTCAACCTTGGCGTCGGCGTCTACTTTGATGACAATGGCAAACTGCCCCTGCTCCAGTGCGTTCAAGAGGCCGAGAAAAAGCTCATGTCCACGCCATCGGCCAGAGGCTACTTGCCCATTGATGGCATCGTGGCGTATGACAACGCGGTCAAGTCCTTGGTCTTTGGCGCAGAATCTGAACCCGTCAAAAGCGCACGCGTGGCCACCATTCAAGGCTTGGGCGGCACGGGCGGCTTAAAAATTGGCGCTGATTTTCTTAAAAAACTGCTGCCCACCGCAAAAGTGCTGATCAGTGACCCCAGCTGGGAAAATCACCGCGCTTTGTTTACGCAAGCTGGGTTTGAGGTCGACACCTATGCCTACTATGACGCGCAAAAAAGAGGCATCAACTTCGAAGGCATGATCGCAAGCCTTGAGAATGCGGCACCTGGCACGATTGTGGTCTTGCACGCTTGCTGCCACAACCCAACGGGCTATGACATCACCCCTGAACAATGGGGCAAAGTGATCGAGACGGTCAAAGCGAAAAATTTAACCGCCTTCTTGGACATGGCTTATCAAGGCTTTGGTCAAGGCATTGAGGAAGACGGCGCCATTGTGGGTCGTTTTGTGCAAGCAGGGCTCAACTTCTTGGTCTCGACCTCGTTTTCAAAGAGCTTTAGCCTGTATGGTGAGCGCGTGGGGGCACTCTCGGTCCTCTGTGTCGATGCACAAGAAGCGCAACGCGTGCTGTCTCAACTCAAAATCATGATTCGCACCAATTACTCCAACCCACCCATTCACGGTGGCGCAGTGGTGGCCGAGGTGTTGAACACGCCGGCACTCAGGGCCGTTTGGGAAAAAGAGCTCGGTGAGATGCGTGTGCGCATTAAATTGATGCGTCAAAAATTGGTCGATGGCCTCAAAGCCGCTGGCGTCAAAGCCGACATGAGCTTCATCACTCAGCAAGTTGGCATGTTCAGCTACTCAGGCCTCAGCAAAGAACAAATGGTGCGTTTGCGCACTGAGTTTGGCGTCTTTGGAACCGACACGGGTCGCATGTGTGTTGCGGCCTTGAACAGCAAAAACATCGACCACGTTTGCCAAAGCATTGCCAAAGTATTGGCGTAATTGATCCTTGGGCGCAGGACTCAGGGTGCATCCCAAAGGATGGACCTCATGGCAATGGCGCCGTATTGGTATTGCGCGTTGAAAAAACTGAGTCGATCTTCTTCTTGGCTCGCACCCAAAGCATACAAAAGTGGCATGTAGTGTTCGGTGCTTGGGTGCGCCAATTTAAAGAGATCCAACACCTCTGCTGAAACCCCCTTCATGCACAACGCATCGCTATCGCGTTGGATAACTTTGTCGGCCACCCACTGGTCGAAATCAATGGCCCAAGCGTGTGCTTTCGAGTCTTCAATGCTGCGTTGCATGGCGCGCAAGTTATGAACGGTGTTGCCACTGGCAAGCACCAACACGCCCTCATCCCTGAGTGCATTCAATTGAGCCCCCAAGGCCACGTGCTGCTCCATCGTGGCCAACACATCCAAACTCAGCTGCATCACGGGCACGTCCCCACGGGGGAACATGGGTTTGAGCACCGACCAAGTCCCATGATCAAGACCCCATTGGTCCTCATCCAGGTGCAAACCGTCGGCCTTGCTCGCCTGCATAAAACGCTTGGCAAAGGCTTGTGCCCTCAGCGGATCACCATCAACTGGGTATTGTTGATCAAACAAGGCTTGAGGAAAGCCGCCAAAGTCATGGATGGTTTGAGGCCGCTTCATGGCCGTGATGGCCGTGCCTTTTGTGCACCAATGGGCCGAGATGCACAAAATCAAACTCGGCTTGGCCCATCTCTTGCCCTCACCAAAATAGGTACCCACTCTTTGCCATTGCGCCCTGAATGGGGTGTCCTCAATGGCGTTCATGGGGCTGCCATGCCCCACAAACAAGACAGGCAGTCTGTTCGTTGGCGCAGGCACATTGTTTGGAAAAGGGCAAGTGTGGCTATTTTTCACGGTATCTCTCTTTTGGAAGCAGAATTGATGACTTTTGGTGCATATTGGAGTCTAGCCCCCATATTTCAAGGTCGGCAACTGTTATATTGAGCCCTGTATGAAATCAGGGGTTTACGCGCATGTTGTACCAAGTATATGAAACTCAACGCTCTTTGTTTGAACCGTTTGCTGAGTTTGCTCAGGCTGCGGCAAAGCTTTACAACAATCCCATCTCTCCATTATCGCAAACCGCTTTGGCGCAGAGAATTTCTGCCACCTACGATCTGATTTATCGATTGGGCAAGGATTACGAGAAGCCACAATTTGGCATACAAAGCGTTCAAGTCCTTGGCGCAGATGTCGCGATCCAAGAGCGCGTTGAGATCAACAAGCCCTTTTGCGAACTCAGGCGATTCAAGCGCTACACCAGCGACATTGAAGCGCTCAAGGTCTTAAAGAGCCAACCCGTGGTGTTGGTGGTGGCGCCCTTATCGGGCCACTACTCAACGCTGCTAAGAGATACCGTCAAAAACTTGTTGGCCGACCACAAGGTCTACATCACCGACTGGAAAAACGCGCGCATGAGTCCCTTGTCAGAGGGAGAATTCCACTTGGATGACTATGTCAACTACGTTCAAGAGTTTTTGCAGCACTTGCAAAAACAGTACGGCAATTGTCACGTGATCAGCGTGTGCCAACCCACCGTCCCCGTTTTGGCTGCGGTCTCTTTGATGGCCTCCAGAGGAGAACTCACCCCCTACTCCATGACCATGATGGGTGGGCCCATCGATGCCTCGCGTTCCCCAACAGCCGTGAACAATTTGGCCATGAACAAGAGCTTCAGTTGGTTTGAGAACAATGTCATTTACCGTGTGCCCGTGAACTTTCCAGGAGCTGGCCGGCGCGTGTACCCAGGCTTTTTACAACACGCCGGCTTTGTCGCCATGAATCCAGAGAGGCACTTAAAAAGCCACTACGACTTCTTTAAAGACTTGATCAAAGGCGACAACTCCAGCGCCGACAATCACCGCACCTTCTACGATGAATACAATGCCGTCCTTGACATGGATGCGGACTATTACCTTGAAACGATCAAAGTGGTCTTTCAAGACATGAGCTTGGTCAAGGGCACTTGGGACGTCAAGTCCACCAGTGGCAAGCTCGAACGTGTTCGACCACAAGACATCCATGGCACGGCCCTGTTGACGATAGAGGGCGAGCTCGATGACATCTCAGGCTCTGGACAAACCAAGGCCGCCAAGGGGCTGTGCACCGGCATCAAAGCCTCTGAATACAGACACTTAGAAGTGCCCGGTGCCGGTCACTACGGCATCTTCAGTGGCCGTCGTTGGCGAGAGGTGGTGTACCCCTTTGTGAAGGACTTCATTTTGGCCCACCAACCCCGTGTGGCTCAAACCCCCAAAGCCCCTGTGCGCCAAGTTGCCGCGGCCAAAAAGGTCGCCCCTTCCGCGAGCACTCGCTCAACCGCCAGAAAAGCCTCAACGCCTGCCAAACGCGGCCGCCAAAAAAGCATCCCCGCTTGACACCGACCCCGCTTGGGGTCGTGAGGCTTGCGCCAACACGCTCAACTGAACGCCATGAATTCAGCTTCTCACATCTCACTTGCGCAAGACATCTTGGCGCTCTTGCCTCAAACCCAGTGCAAACGCTGTGGCTTTGAGGATTGCCAGGCCTATGCACAAAGCATTGCTCTGGAGAACACCCCCATCAACCAATGCCCACCGGGCGGGCAAGAGGGCATAGAGCGCTTGGCGCAACTCACAAAGCGCGCGCCCTTGCCCCTCAACGAGGAGCACGGCGTTGAGGGCACTCGCAAAATGGCATTCATCGATGAGCAGTGGTGCATCGGCTGCACACTGTGTCTAGATGCCTGCCCAACAGATGCCATTGTGGGGACCCACAAAAGCATGCACACCGTGATCGAGGCCTACTGCACGGGCTGTGAATTGTGTGTGCCCGTTTGCCCCATTGATTGCATTGAACTTGAAGAGGCAACGCCTGAGCAAAGTGGTTGGCGGGCGTGGTCGGCAGAACAAGCCTTAGAAGCCCAAGCTCGCTATGACAAGCACAAAGCGCGGTTGGATCTCAAGGCGCTCAGAGGACCCAAAACCCACACCCAAGCCAAACGACTTCATGCTCTGAACGAGCAGCAACCCCAAGCGCCATCAGGCACGGTGAAAAACGCCCCCGCCCAAAAGGCGGGCGCCATTGATAAAGCGGCCTTGCTACAAAAAGCCTTACAGGCCGCTCGAGCACATCCTTCAAGCACCCCTTAAAAGCGCTTTGAGGCTCATCGTCGCTCAGGTGTAATAACCAAAAAGAATGGCTTGCAAACGACTGAGCGCGCGGTCGTCGTCTGGGTAGACATAACTCAAGACATAGTGATCGGGCCTCAAAATCACCGCGCACGCCTGCGCGCTGTCCAACACACGCTGCAAGTGGCCATCCACATCGCGGTACCAATCGCTTTGTTCGCTCGGGTGCAAAAAGTCCTCCTCTTGTCGGAGTATTTTGATGACCTTCAGATCGAGGGCCTGAGGCCAATCCACCTCTTTTGCATCCCACCACGTCAAGACAGCAAAGCCTGAACCCAGCACGCTGTCCATTTTCACAATGTCTGAGCGAGCACTCTCCAAAGGGGGCTGCACCATCAATTGCCCAGGGGCAATGAGCGCGCGGCCTTTGGACTCGAGATCAAAGAAGCCCTCAAAAAATCTGGGTTTGGGTTTGAATTTGAGATTCAAAAAATAATCTTTGACACGGGGCACCCAGCAGGCCATTTTCAGCAAGGTTTGCACAACGATCGCCCCAAGCATGGAGCGCGGCTGCATCACCACACCAATTTTCAAGGCCATTTGAATGAGCGCCCAGGCGTGGGGTTTTCGCTCCAATTGATAAGTCCCAAGCAAAGCTGTGCTGGCACGACCCTTCACCACATCCGCCAACTTCCAGGCCAAATTGCTCGCATCCCTGACCCCCGAATTCATGCCCTGCCCGGCAAAAGGCGGCGTGAGGTGAGCCGCGTCTCCTGCCAAAAAGACACGGCCCTTTTGCCACTCTTTGGCCACTCGAGCGTGAAAGGAGTAGACCACTTTGCGCATAAGAGCAAGGTCTGCATCGGCCTCGTTTCTCTCTTTGATCCATGAGCGGTAGACCTGTTCTTCCAGGACTTCTTCACTCTTTTCATGATCAAACAACATGAACTCGTAGCGAAGGGTGGACTGAGGGCCGGGCAATCGGATGGCGGGTCGCTTGGGGTCACAATAAGTTCGGGTGTGGCGAAAGGCGTCCTGTCTTCCCACAAGGTCTGCAATCAACCACCGCTGAGCGTGGGTTTGACCATCAAAACGGGTGCCCATCAATTCTCGAATGGTGCTTCTCGCACCATCGGCACCGACAAGCCATCGACAAAGCAATTGCCTGACTTGCTCTCCTTGCTCAAAGCTGACCGTGACAGGGCATGCCTGCAGGTCTTGTGAAGAGGGCTCAAGCAACGGCTCTTGCGTGAAGCCCAGCACGCGAGAGGACATCAACACCTCCACATGGGGGTACGCCTTCAGTGCGTCAAAGAGTGTTTGAACCAGTTGCTGCTGGCGAAATGCATTTCGCTTTGGATGTCCGTAGTCCTGTACACGGGGCTCGACTTTGGCAAACAAGGTTTGCAACCAAGAGTAGTAGTGAACCCCATAGGCGTGCGTGATCAAGGGCGCCAAAGCCTCGAGCTGAAGCGCATCGGCCATGGAGCGCAAGCTCTCATCATCAATGCTCACCGCACGGGCCTCGCCCACCACCTGGGGCAATTGCTCCATCAAACACACCCGAACCCCTTGCTTGGCCAATAAATGCGTGAGCAACAAGCCCGTGGGACCAGCCCCCACCACCAACACATCCGCGCTCAAAACAGGGGGCAACTCAACTTTTTCTTGACGTTCGATAGACATGACGGAGATGAAAATTCTTTGTGACTCAAAGACCAAATTGGCTGGAGCTCGGGATGGGACTGGGTGCATCGAGCACACGGCTCAAGGCGTCAATGACTTCTTTGGGCGCTTGCACCAACTCAATCAACACCCCTTCGCCACTCAGGGGGAACGCCTCGTTGCCCTTGGGATGAATAAAACAGATATCAAAACCAGCCGCGCCCGCTCGAATACCTCCCGGTGCAAAGCGCACCCCTTTTGAGGCCAACCAATTGACACAGAGCGGCAAATCATCCACCCAAAGTCCAATGTGATTCAAAGGCGGCACATGCACTTGAGGTTTTTTCTCGGGGTCCAAGGGTTGCATCAAATCGACCTCGACTTGGGCTGCACCAAAGCCCAACTGGCAGATGTCTTCAGAAACATTTTCTGTGGCACTTTCAAAATGCCCCTTCATGGTGAGGCCCAACAGATCAACCCACAAACCTTTGAGTCGGTCTTTGCTCAAGGCGCCCAGAGCAATTTGCTGCAAACCCAGCACACGAAAGGGTCGCTCCATCAACGTCTGGGTCATACAAACTCCAAAATAATTTGATCCACACTCAAGGACTCGCTGACTTTGGCATTCACAGATTTCACAACGCCGTCAGCAGAGGCGAGCAAGACATTTTCCATTTTCATGGCTTCAATCACCGCCAGTTTTTCACCCGCCAACACCTTTTGTCCAACGCTGACATGCACCTGCGTGAGCAAACCTGGCATGGGAGAGATCAAAAACTTTGAAAGATCAGGCGGCGCTTTGATGGGCATCAAGCGATAGAGCTCGGCCGTTCTATTGGAGAGCACCAAACAATCGACCCGTGCGCCCGCATGGGAGATTTGGAGTGCCAAGGGATTGCGAGGTAAATTGCGATCAATTTGGGCCACAAACGGGACCCCATTGACAGCACCTTGAATCACGATATCGTTCAAATTGGAGTTGCTTTGAATGGCATAAGTTTGACCCGCCACCTCGATCACTGAATCGGCTGAATTGGAGGCACCGTCGCTATAAGACACGGCGTGATCAACATGCTTGCCTCCTGGGAGCAATTCAACGACCGTGAGCTCGCTGTCGTGCTGAATATCGTAGCCGGACAACTGTCCGCTCATGCCTTTTGCTCGTTCACGGGTTTTTCTTTGAACATGCGCGGCAAGCGCGATCAAAAATCCAGCATCCGGGTGCTTGACCATCTCGGACTTGAACCCTGATGGAAAATGTTCGGCAATGAAGCCCGTGTTGAAGTCACCCGAAATGAATTGGGGGTGCGCCAACAACGCTGCTTGAAAGGGAATGTTCGTGTGAATGCCTCGAATCACGAACGCGTTGAGCGCCTCACGCATTTTGTCGATGGCTTGAAGCCGATCGGGCGCGTGCACAATCAATTTTGCAATCATGGAGTCGTAGTAAACGGGAATCTCCCCCCCTTCTTGCACGCCCGTGTCTACACGCACACCGTAACGCTCATCGGGGTGCGCGGCTCGCATCGACGTTTGGGGTGGCTCAAAACGCACCAACCTACCCGTGGAAGGCAAGAACTGCCGATAGGGGTCCTCCGCATTGATGCGGCACTCCAAGGACCAGCCCTCTTTTTTCACCTGAGACTGTTCAAGGGTCAAATGCTCCCCAGCCGCAATTTTGATCATCCACTCGACCAAATCAACCCCCGTGATGGCTTCAGTCACAGGGTGCTCGACTTGAAGTCGGGTGTTCATCTCTAGAAAATAAAAACCCTGGTCGCGGCCCACCACAAATTCAACCGTCCCTGCACTTTGGTACTGGACCGCTTTGGCCAGTGCCACGGCCTGCTCACCCATGGCAGCACGGGTCTTGTCAGAGATGAAGCTCGAGGGCGCCTCTTCGATGACCTTTTGGTGCCGTCTTTGAATAGAACACTCGCGCTCGTTCAGATAAATCAAATGTCCATGCGCATCTCCCAAGACCTGAATCTCGATGTGACGCGGGTCTTCAATGAATTTTTCGATAAAGATTCGATCGTCGCCAAAACTGTTTCTGGCCTCATTTTGACAAGCTGTAAAGCCCTCAAGCGCCTCTTGGTCCGAATAGGCCACGCGAAGCCCCTTGCCCCCGCCACCTGCGGACGCTTTGATCATGACCGGAAAACCAATTTTTTTGGCAATTTCAACCGCCTCTTGGGCACTTGGAATGGCCTGGTTGTGCCCCGGAATGGTGTTGACATTGGCCTTTTGCGCCAAATTTTTGGACGCAATCTTGTCTCCCATGGCACTGATGGCGTGGTGCTTGGGGCCAATGAAGATCAAGCCCTCGTCTTCCACCCTTTTGGCAAAGGATTCGTTCTCGCTCAAAAATCCGTAGCCTGGATGGATGGCCTGCGCGCCACTTTTCTTGGCCACTTCAAGTATTTTGTCGACCACAAGGTAGGAAGACTTTGAGGGTGCGGGGCCCAACAGATACGCTTCATCGGCCAACTCCACATGCCGTGCATTGGCATCGGCCTCAGAATAAACAGCCACCGTTTTGATGCCCATTCTTTTGGCAGTTGCAATGACTCTACACGCAATCTCGCCTCTGTTGGCAATCAGTATTTTTGTAAACATGTCGGTGATTCCCTAATCGTTCAGTCGTTCTTTTACTTTTTAAAAATGACACTTGTTTTCTTTAGAGCGGAATATTGCCGTGCTTGCGCCACGGGTTGTCAACCTTCTTGTCTTTGAGCATGACCAAGGAGCGACAAATGCGTTTTCGCGTTTCTTGCGGCTGAATCACATCGTCAATGAATCCTCTCGCACCTGCCACAAAGGGATTGGCAAACCGAGCACGGTATTCTTGCTCCTTGGCGGCCAGCTTTTCAGGATCGTTTTTGTCTTCTCTGAAAATGATCTCCACCGCCCCTTTGGCCCCCATCACTGCAATCTCTGCATTGGGCCAAGCAAAATTCACATCTCCCCTGAGGTGTTTGGAGGCCATCACATCGTAGGCGCCACCATACGCCTTTCGCGTGATCAAGGTGACTTTGGGGGTCGTGCACTCGGCGTAGGCGTAGAGCAACTTCGCGCCGTGCTTGATGATGCCGCCAAACTCTTGACTGGTGCCTGGCATGAAACCGGGCACATCGACAAGGGTGATCACGGGGATGTTGAAGGCGTCGCAAAAGCGCACAAACCTTGCCGCCTTGATGGAGCTTTTGATATCCAAGCAACCGGCCAAGACCATGGGTTGATTGGCCACGATGCCCACACTTTGCCCCCCCATGCGAGCAAAACCGATCAGCATGTTTTTTGCATATTCGGGCTGCAACTCAAAGAAGTCACCATCGTCAACGATCTTTAAAATCAACTCATGCATGTCATAGGGTTGATTGGGGTTGGTGGGCACGAGCGTGTCCAAGCTGTGCTCGAGTCGGTCACTCGGGTCCAGGGACTCCCTGAAGGGCGCCTTCTCTTTGTTGTTCAAAGGCAGGTAGTTGTACATGCGACGCATCATCAAGAGCGCTTCAACGTCGTTTTCAAAAGCCCGGTCTGCCACACCGCTTTTGGTTGTGTGCGTCAACGCGCCTCCCAACTCCTCGGCGCTCACCTCCTCGTGCGTGACCGTCTTGACGACCTCGGGGCCGGTGACGAACATGTAAGAGCTGTCTTTGACCATGAAAATAAAATCCGTCATGGCGGGCGAGTAAACGGCGCCCCCGGCGGAAGGACCCATGATCACACTGATTTGAGGAATGACGCCTGAGGCCATCGCGTTTCTTTGAAACACTTCTGCATAGCCCCCAAGGGAGGCCACGCCCTCTTGAATTCGTGCGCCACCGGAATCATTCAAACCAATGACTGGCGCACCCACTTTCATGGCTTGATCCATGATCTTGCAAATTTTCTCAGCGTGTGACTCTGAAAGTGCGCCACCAAAAACCGTGAAGTCTTGACTGAACACAAACACCAAACGGCCATTGATCATGCCGTAGCCAGTGACCACACCGTCGCCGGGAATCTTTTGCGCGTCCATGCCAAAGTCCGTACAGCGGTGCTCCACAAACATGTCCCACTCTTCAAAGGTATCGGGATCCAACAAGACCTCGATGCGCTCACGGGCGGTGAGTTTGCCTTTGCTGTGCTGGGCATCGATTCTTCGCTGTCCGCCGCCCAGGCGGGCTGCGGCCCGCTTTTGTTCAAGTTGTATATTGATATCAGTCATATTGAACCATCAAAAAAATTAATCTTGCAAAGACCCCAATCAGTCTCCAATGTACACGGTAACCCTCGAAAAATACACCCCGTACTAACCATTTGGAAACTGGATCGATATTTGAATTTCATCCAAAATATCATTGACCAAATCCAGCCTCAGCCTGGGGTTGTTTTGACTCAAAAGCAACTCCTTTTGTGAGGGGTTGAGGGGCAGCATCTCACACCATCGGTTGGCCACCCAGCCACAGTCATCGAGCCGGTAAGGTTGCGTAAAGGGCATCTCTTGCGCCTTGATGTGGTGCTTTTGAAAGGACACGATCACTTTGCCCAATTTATCCGCCGCCTCTTGCAACTCCTTGGGGATGGGTTTAGGTGCATCAGCGGGCAACACACTCACCTCGGCCACCCATAAACCACTGCTTTCTTGCGCCTTGGACAAGACGGTGAAGCGCTCAACCCCCTTGCACAGCAAAAAGAACAAATTGGGTTTGATTTCTTCAAAGGACTCGATGTGCGCCAAAACGCCAATGTCAGAAAACCCCACCTGCTGGCCCGCGACCCGTGTTTCAGAGCCCTGCGTCAGGGTCACCACACCAAAGGGGGTTTTCTCATTCAGGGCTTTTTTCACCATCGCCAAATAGTGTGGCTCAAAGATCTTCAGCGGCAACAAACCCTCAGGAAACAGGGTCGTGCTTAAAGGAAAAAGTGGCACCCTCATATTCAACAAACCTCCCTATTGAGCAGAAAAAACATGGACGGCTCTCCTTCACACTTGCTTGAGTTTGAGCAGCATTCTGGCCGCACTCGAGGGCTCCAAAGTCCCTTTCGTGACCTGTGCGAGCAAATCGGGCAGTGCTTGAAGGACACTTGGGTTCTCCATGAAGGCGTTTCTCAAGCCCGAATGCACCCGCTCCCACAGCCAAGAGACGGCTTGTTGGGCTCGCTTGCGCTCAAAGGCGCGCGACTTCATTTGCTCAACCTGGTATTGAAGCACTCGCTCAAGCAGCACATCAATGCCGTGCATCTTGAGGGCAGAAATTTGCAACACCCGCCATGTCGGATCCATTTGCAAGGCGTGCGCGGCCTTGAGACCCACGTATTGATCCATGGGGCCGAAGGCCCCAGGAGACGGCGCCGATGGCGACACGCCGTGGGCGAGCAGTTCTGCATCCGTCATGCCGGCATAAGACGCGGCGCTGCTTGCACTTGGGCCCCCTTTGGATTGAGACACCAAGCGCATCGCGCTTGACATCATGGATTGCGCGCGCATGGCGGCATCGGGATCCAAGTCTGCTTTGTTGATCACCACAAAATCGGCAAACTCCATGACGCCCTTTTTCATGGCCTGCAAATCATCCCCTGCGTTGGGCAAATGCAAGAGCAAAAAAACATCCGTCATGTTGGCAACGGCCACCTCACTTTGCCCCACACCCACGGTCTCCACGATCACCACATCAAATCCAGCGTACTCACAGATCAACATGCATTCACGGGTTTTTTCACACACCCCGCCCAAATTGCCGCTGCTGGGACTGGGTCGAATGAAGGCGTGTTCACTGACCGAGAGACTTTGCATCCGTGTCTTGTCCCCCAAGATGGAGCCCCCTGACAAGGAGGACGAAGGGTCCACCGCCAACACAGCAACCCGTTGACCTTTGGCAATCAAAGCCAAGCCCAAGGCCTCGATGAAGGTGCTCTTGCCCACGCCTGGCACACCACTGATGCCCAGCCTCAAGGTGGTTTTAGGTTTGGGGTGAAGTTGCAAAATCTGCAGCATCTCATCGGCCGCTTGCCGATGCATGGGCTTGGTGGACTCAAGAAGGGTAATGGCCTTGGCCATTGAACGCCTCTTGGTGACATCGATGTCACTCAAAAGGCCTTGAACCAATTCAAGGGGTGTCAATGCAGTGCTTTCCTAATTTGCTCCAAGACATCCTTGGCGCTGGCGGGAATGGGTGTGCCTGGGCCATAAATGCCCTTGACACCGGCGTTGTACAAAAACTCGTAATCCTGTTTGGGAATCACGCCGCCGACAAAGACGATGATGCCTTGCGCGCCTTGCGCGCTCAACTGCTCAATGATCTCTGGCACCAATGTTTTATGGCCTGCAGCCAGCGTGGACACGCCAATGGCATGCACATCGTTTTCAATGGCCTGTCGCACACATTCTTGTGGGGTTTGGAACAAAGGACCGATGTCCACATCAAAACCCAAATCGGCATAGGCACTGGCCACCACCTTTGAGCCGCGATCGTGTCCGTCTTGCCCCAACTTGGCAATGAGCACACGCGGGCGTCGTCCCTCTTGGGTGGCGAAATCACTGATTTCTGTTTTCAACTGCTCCCAACCCTCTGCGCTGTCGTAGGCCTGGGCATAAACGCCGCTCACCTTGTGCGTGTCAGCACGGTGCCTTCCAAAAACTTTCTCTAGCGCCATTGAAACCTCCCCAACGGTTGCACGAGCTCGAATCGCTTGCACGCTGAGTTCAAGCAAATTGCCCTGCCCGGTTTGCGCAGCCTGGGTCAACGCGTCAAGTGTTTGCTCCACCCGAGTGGTGTCTCGTGTGCCTTTGATTTTCTTCAAGCGCTCAATTTGCTCCAAACGCACCCTGACGTTGTCTACATCCAGGATATCAATGTCGGCCTCTTGGCTCAGGCGATATTTGTTCACACCCACGATCACATCTTGTGAGGAGTCAATGCGCGCTTGCTTTTGTGCAGCGGCAGACTCAATGCGCAATTTGGCCCAACCTGAGTCAACGCACTTGGTCATGCCGCCTTGCTCTTGAACCTCTTGAATGATCTCCCAGGCTTTGTCCACCATGTCTTGGGTCAGCTTCTCCATCATGTAACTGCCCGCCCAGGGATCGACCACAGCGGTGATGTGCGTTTCTTCTTGAATGATGAGTTGTGTGTTGCGGGCGATTCGAGCACTGAACTCTGTGGGCAAGGCAATCGCCTCATCAAAGCTGTTCGTGTGCAAGGATTGCGTGCCACCAAAAACAGCGGCCATGGCCTCAATCGTTGTTCGCACCACATTGTTGTAGGGATCTTGCTCAGTCAATGACCAGCCAGAGGTCTGTGAGTGTGTCCTCAGCATCAAACTCTTGGGCGACTTTGCACCAAAATCCTTCATGATGCGGCACCACAAAAGACGCGCCGCACGCATTTTGGCAATTTCCAAATAGAAGTTCATCCCCACCGCCCAGAAGAAGGACAGTCGACCCGCAAAGTCATCGATGTTCAAGCCTTTGCCCAAGGCGAGTTTCACATATTCGGCGCCATCGGCCAAGGTGAACGCCAACTCGAGCGCTTGGTTCGCACCCGCTTCTTGCATGTGGTAGCCAGAAATGGAGATCGAGTTGAATTTCGGCATCTTTTGCGCCGTGTACGCGATGATGTCGCCAATGATGCGCATCGAGGGCTCAGGCGGGTAGATGTAGGTGTTGCGCACCATGAACTCTTTCAAAATATCATTTTGAATCGTGCCCGAGAGCTTCTCCTGAGGAACGCCACTTTCCTCTGCCGCCACAATGTAGCCGGCCAAGACGGGCAGCACGGCACCGTTCATGGTCATGGAGACAGACACTTTGTCCAAAGGGATTTGATCAAAGAGAATTTTCATGTCCTCGACCGAATCGATGGCGACCCCTGCCTTGCCGACGTCCCCCGTGACCCTGGGGTGATCGGAGTCGTATCCACGGTGCGTGGCCAAATCAAACGCCACTGAAACCCCTTGCCCCCCAGCCGCCAAAGATTTTCTGTAAAAGGCATTGGACTCCTGTGCGGTCGAGAATCCTGCATATTGTCGAATGGTCCACGGCCGCACGGCATACATGGTGGCTTGAGGGCCTCTTAAGTAGGGCTCAAACCCTGGCAATGTGTTGGTGTAGGGCAGGTCCTTGATGTCTTGTGCGGTGTACAAGGGCTTGACCTCAATGCCTTCGGGGGTGATCCAATTCAAAGCCTTGACATCTCCTGCGGGAGCTGATTTCTTGGCTGCTTCTTGCCAGTCATTTAGATTGGAGGGTTGAAAGGGCTGATTGTTTGTTGTCATGGTGCTCCCAATACGCATACCGTCTTTGAATGCTTGTCTTCTCAAAGGCTTTGCTTTGAGGTCATTGTTCATAGATTGTGTATTAAAAACTGCTCAAATTGGAGTTTTTATATGCCACCCATCTCGTTCTCGCCTTTTTTTACGCCTTTGCGCGCCAATGTGGCACGCTGCATGACCTCCAGTGGGCTCAAATCCTTTAAATGAGAATCACTCCACACTTGGCGCCAAAGCCTGGCACCTGACTGACCGTGCCAAAGACCCAGCATGTGGCGAGCCATGGAGAGCCAAGACTGTCCTGTTGATTTGCACTGAATGCTCATGTACTGCGCCATTTGCTGCTCAATCTCAAATCGAAGCGCCTCGGATGGCTCACCCGAGACACGCTCAAGGTCCGTACCGATTTGGCCCTCGTTGAACCAAGTGTCCCACGAGCGCATCATGAAGGGCGTGTGATAGGCTGCGCGCCCTACCATGACGCCATCGACCTGAGAGCCTTCAAGGGCTATTTGCGCATTGTTTTGAAGCCCGCCATTCAACACAAAGGTCAAACCAGGAAAGTCTTTTTTTAAGCGATGCACGGTGTCGTAGCGCAGCGGCGGAATTTCTCTGTTTTCTTTAGGGCTCAGACCTTTAAGAACCGCATTTCTGGCATGAACGATAAATATTTCACAACCGGCCAAGCTCACCGCACCCACAAAGTCACGAACAAACTCGTAACTTTCATTGTGATCAATGCCGATGCGGTGCTTCACGGTGACTGGAATATCCACCACATCCAGCATGGCTTTGACGCCTGCCGCCACCGTTTGCGGCTCATTCATCAAGCATGCACCAAAAGCGCCTCTTTGCACACGCTCAGAAGGACAGCCACAATTGAGATTGATTTCATCGTAACCCCAACCCTGTCCTATTTTTGCGCACTTGGCCAAATCTTCAGGCTCAGAGCCGCCCAACTGCAGTGCCAGCGGATGCTCACACGCATCAAAATCCAAATGCCTGGCTTGATCTCCAAACAGCAAGGCCCCTGTGGTGACCATCTCCGTGTACAGAAGGGTTCTTTGTGTGATCAAGCGATGAAAGAAGCGACAGTGGCGGTCGGTCCAATCCATCATGGGCGCTACACTTAAAAGGTGTCGAAGTTTGTGCATCTGCAGACTCAAATGCCTTGGTTGATCATGTCAACCATTTGCTCAAGTGCCAGGCCCCATCCCTGCTCAAACCCCATGTCTCGGTGTTTGTTGCAAGCGCGTTCATCTGCATGTTGAACGCCAGCAAAGTAACGGGTGCCCCCGAGGTGGTCCTGCAATTCAATGGTGGCGGTGAAAAAGAAGTGGCTGTCCTCGACCCCCAAACTGTGAGCCTGATTGGGCCTGAACCCAGGGCCCAATGCATTGGTCCACACCAGCCGATGGTTCACCTGCACATCCAGGAAGCACCCCACGTTGGGAAACTCATCGCCTTCAGGGGACTGCATGAGCGTTTTAAAAAGCCCCCCTGGGCGCAAGTCCATCTCGCATTCGGTGGTGAGCCAGGGTTTTGGGCAAAACCAGCGTTTGAGCAAATCAGGCTCGCTCCAAGCACGCCAAATCAAGGCCTTGGGCACATTGACTTGTCGAACAAAACTTAAATCAAGTTTTAAATCTGGGGCGGCGTTGTAGGTCATGGAGGTCAAGTCATCGAAGGCCACAGTTGCAGGGCAAGCCAAGGTATTCAAAAAGGGATCACGTGCTTGCATTTTAATCTGATCTGAAGAGGGGTCTTGAACGCTCGAACCCTCCCGCGCACAGCATGGGGTCCGCCTACAAAGCACGCAAAAAAAAGCCTTTGAAGCCCTTGCGGGACCCCAAAGGCCTTTTGGAGAGAAGCCCTCTCAGGCTTGGACGCTTGAGCCCCAAGCCTGGGTGGATCAGCCCATGTGCAAACCACCATTGCAAGAGAAGTCTGCACCCGTGGTGAAGCCCGACTCAGCACTGGCCAACCAACCCACGATGGAGCCGATTTCATCGGGAGTCCCCAAACGCTTCACAGGAATGGTCGCCACAATTTTGTCCAGCACATCTTGTCGAATGGCTTTGACCATGTCGGTGCCAATGTAGCCAGGACTGACGGTGTTGACCGTCACGCCTTTACTGGCCATTTCTTGAGCCAAGGCCATGGTAAAGCCGTGCATGCCCGCCTTGGCGGCTGAGTAGTTGGTTTGTCCAGACTGCCCTTTCTCACCATTGACCGAGGAGATCTGAATGATGCGACCCCAACCCTTTTCAACCATGTCACCCACGACTTGTTTGGTCACATTGAACATGGAGTTCAAATTGGTGTCAATCACCGCATCCCAATCGTCTCGGGTCATCTTCAAAAACATTTTGTCCCGGGTAATGCCCGCGTTGTTCACCAACACGTCAATGGAACCAAATTCGGCTTTGGCCTTGGAGAAGGCCTCTACGGTGGACTCCCACTCGCTGACGTTGCCAACAGAGGTGTGGAAATCAAAGCCCAGCGCCTTTTGTTCGTTGATCCACTTCACAAAGTCGCGAGTGGGTCCACAACCGGCAATCACCAAGAATCCATCTTTGTGCAATCTTTGACAGATCGCGGTTCCAATGCCACCCATACCACCCGTGACGTAAGCTACCTTTTTACTCATGTTTGTCTCACTTTATTTAATTAATGAATTCAAAAAAACTCGACACTGTCGCACAACTGTGCAACTCAACGCTCTAGGGTCAAAGAAACCCCCATGCCGCCACCAATGCACAGGGCAGCCAAACCACGCTTGGCATTGGAGCGTTGCATCTCATGCAATAAAGATACCAAGATTCTGCAACCTGACGCACCAATTGGGTGACCGATGGCAATGGCACCTCCATTGACATTGACCTTGCTCGGATCAATGCCTAAAGATTTGTTCACCGCGCAGGCTTGCGCGGCAAAGGCTTCGTTGAGCTCAAAGAGATCCACGGAATCCACGCTCCACCCCGCGCGGGCCAAGGCTTTTTGAGACGCAGGCACGGGGCCCATGCCCATCAATGCGGGGTCTAGGCCACTGGTGGCAAAGGAGGCAATTCTTGCCAAGGGCGTGAGTCCAAGGGCGGCGGCCTTTTGAGCCGTCATGACCATGACGGCCGCTGCACCGTCATTGATCCCCGAGGCATTTCCAGCCGTCACGGACCCCGCTTTGTCAAAAGCGGGTCGCAAACCTGCCAAAGCCTCAGCGCTTGTCTTTTTGTTGATGTATTCATCGCTCTTGAACACAATGGGGTCACCCTTTCTTTGAGGAATGGTGACCGCAGCAATCTCCGCATCAAAGCGACCGGCCTCTTGAGCCGCGGCCGCCTTTTGTTGGGAGGCCAGGGCCAATGCATCTTGCATCTCACGGGTGATCCCGTTGGCTTTGGCCACATTTTCTGCCGTGATGCCCATGTGGTACTGGTGATAAACATCCCACAAACCGTCCACAATCATCGAGTCGACCATTTTCCAGTCGCCCATGCGCTGACCGTCTCTGGAGCCCATCAACAAATGGGGCGAGGCACTCATGTTTTCTTGCCCACCGGCGATCACAATTTCACTGTCGCCCCAGGCGATGGACTGAGCCGCCAACATCACCGCTTTGAGACCGGAGCCACAAACCGCGTTGATGGTCAACGCGGGCACTTCTTGTGGAATGCCGGACTTCATCAAGGCTTGGCGAGCGGGATTTTGCCCTGAACCGGCCGCCAAGACTTGCCCCAAAATCACCTCACCAATCAACGCGGGATCCAAATTCTTCGCTCGAGCCAAGACCTCCTTGATCACCACAGCACCCAGATCAGGCGCAGACACCTTGGCCAAAGAGCCCCCAAATTTACCCACTCCGGTTCTAGCGGCTGAAACGATGACGATATCTTTCATAACTGATTACTCCAAAAAATCACTGATTAATCCATTGAATGGTCACACCCCGTAAGTTAAACCATATTTAAGTGAATCTACCATGCCTTAGATCAAAAAAGGTTGATTTAATTCGATTTGGCTTCATCGCTTACCCCCTCCCTAGACCTTCACAGCCACATACCGACCAGGCGCTGGCTCAAGGGGTTTGAAGATTTTGTTGCCCTGCTTTTTGGGCGCTTGTACAGGCTTGCCCGCGTACTGAGACAGCCAACCCATCCAGTCGTCCCACCAGCTCCCAGGCACCTCTTTGGAGCTGGCCACCCAGCCTTGCAAGTCCGAGGGGAAGGTGGCCTTGGCGCTGACCCAATGGCTTCTTTTTTTACTGGCCGGTGGGTTGATCACGCCAGCAATGTGCCCGGATGCCCCCATGACAAAGCGCTTCTTGCCTTTAAAAATCTGGGTCGACGCATAAGCCGCGTCAATGGGCACAATGTGATCCTCTCGTGAACCATAGATGTACACGGGCGCTTTGATCTGGGACAAGTCCAAGGCTTCTCCACAAACCGTCAATGCACCTGGCTCCTTTAATAAATTCTCAAGGTACATGTTCCTGAGGTACCAGGCGTACAAAGGACCGGGTAAATTGGTGGCGTCGCTGTTCCAATACAAAAGATCAAAGGGCGGGGGGGATTCGCCCTTCAAATAATTGTTCACCACGTAATTCCAAACGAGGTCGTTGGGCCTTAAAAAACTAAAGGTCTGCGCCATGTCTTTGCCCGACATCAGGCCACCATTGGCGTATTGAAGTTCTCTGAACTTGACCATGTTCTCATCGATAAAGACGTCCAAAACGCCGGTGTTGGAAAAATCCACCAAGGTGGTGAGCAGTGTGAGACTCGCCACAGGCTGTTCGCCCTTTGCGGCCAAAACGCCCAAAGCCGTGCTCAACAGTGTCCCGCCCACACAAAAACCCAGTGCATTGATGGTCTTGGATGCCCCAATCGACTGCGTCACTTCAATGGCCTTGAGCACGACGTGCTCAATGTAGTCATCCCAAGTTGCATGCGCCATGTCCTCCTTTGGGTTGCACCAACTCACCACAAAGGTGCGGTGCCCGTTGGCCACAGCGTGCCGGATGAGAGAGTTCTCAGGCTTGAGATCCAAAATGTAGTATTTGTTGATGCAAGGGGGCACGAGCAACAAAGGCTTTTCAAACACTTTATCGCTCAAAGGGGCAAATTCGATGAGCTGAAAATAAGGGTTTTCAAAGACCACTTGACCACTTGTGAGCGCCACATTCTTGCCCACCGCAAAGACACTTTCATCGGTCATGGAGACGTGCCCTTGCTGGACATCGTGCAGCAAATTTTGCAGACCCTTGGAGATTGAAAGCCCATCGCTCTCGAGAGCTTTTTTCATCGCCTCTGGGTTGAGAGGTAAAAAATTACTGGGCGACGTCAATGCCACATATTGCTCAACGGCAAAACTCAAACGCGCTTGGGTTTTTTCATCGGCTTTGACCGCGTGGACCATTTTTTGTAAAAACTCGCCATTCAAAAGATACATCGCCGCGACAAACTTGGAGGAAGGTTGCTGGGCCCAAGCCTCTGAGCTAAAGCGTCGATCCTTGAGTTGTATGCTGTCGCTCAAACTGTCGTTCCAAAGCTTGGTGGCACGTTCAATGAATTCGCTTTGCAGTCCTTGGAGTTTTTGTGCATCAAGTTCAAGGGGCTTGATGAGCGCTGCGCCAGGGTGTGCGTCTTGCGCATGAAAGCTCGACAAAAATTGCTCAAAAGTCTCTTTCATTTTCGCCAAAGGATCCAAGGCGGTTTGCGGCTGAGAGGCGGACTTGGAGGGTTTGTCAGATTGGGGCATATTGAACGGTCCAGAGAAGCAAAAGAATTTTTGACAAGGAGATGCGCTCAAGTATCGCAGTATTTGGTGACACGAATTAGAGTGCAGCGTCCAGATTTTTTCAAGGCTCGAGCCAAATACTGGCTGCAAAGCGACCACTGATGCGATCACGTCGGTGAGAAAAATAAAGATCGGGACGACTGACGGTGCACCAAGGCTTGGAGCCGTCGTTGCCCCACACGTCTTGCACGCCAAGGCGCTTGAGCTGCAGGCGGACCAATTGAGGCAAGTCCGCCAAGTATTTGCCCGGCTTGTGCTCTAGGGGCTTAAAAGCCTCAGCATTGAAGGCCTCTTTGGCTTTGAAGGCGCCAAAGACCTCCTCGCCGACCTCAAAAGTTTCGGGCCCTATACAGGGGCCCAACCAAGCAAAAAGTCGCACCTCTGAGGACTCAAAGGCCTGCCTGAGCACTCGGCTCATGTCTTGGTGAGCTTGTTCGAGCACGCCAAGTGGCAACAAGGTCGAATGACCCCCAAGGCCCACCAAGCCGCGCCACCCCACATGAACCGCCGCCACCAGACGACCCTTGGCATCGGCGAGCAGCACCGGCATGCAATCGGCCACCATCATCGTACAGGCCAGTCTACGCGCCATGGTGTAAGCACCATCCGCGCACAAACCGTTGGGTGTGGCGTGATCAATTTGGACGCAATCGGTGCCATGCCGTTGATCAAAGAAGACGGCTTTGGCGCCCATTTGCTGCTCATAAATCGAGCGGTTTTGCTCAACCCGCTCTGGCTCATCACCCACATGCAAACCCAAATTAAGGCGATCAAAGGGCTTGAGCGAGACGCCTCCATCGCGAAAGCTCAAATGGGTCCGAACCCCTAGACGCTCCAAACCCCAGCGAGGGCGCCAAAAGTCTGAGGTTTGTAAAGAGGACGCAGGGGTCATGAGAGAAAAAGGCCGCAAGGTTGGAGGGTTTGCGCACCATGTTACCCAATTTTTTGGGGTCCAGGGCGGAGCCATTTTGAAAACTATTGCATAAGCGCTAAACTATCGAGTTCGGCCAAACGGATTTTTTCCATTTTGGCATTCCCGTTGACCTTCATCATTTGTCCTTTCATGAACTTCACCCATTCCCCTCAAGCCCCCATAGCTGTCCCCGTTACGGGCAGTGAGCACATGTTTCCCATTCACAGAATTTATTGTGTCGGCAGAAACTATGAAGAGCACGCCAAAGAGATGGGCTACACCGGACGTGAAGCGCCCTTTTTCTTTTTAAAGCCCACAGACTCTTTGATTTATGTACCCAATGGCACCACAGGTGAGTTGCCCTACCCGAGTTTGACTCAAAACTTTCATCACGAAATTGAGTTGGTGGTGGCGATAGGGGTGGGCGGTAAAAACATCAAGGCCCAAGATGCCGAAAAACACATTTATGGATACGCCGTTGGTCTTGATATGACCCGAAGAGACTTGCAAAATGACATGAAAAAACAAGGACGCCCTTGGGACATTGGCAAGTCCTTTGATCACAGCTCACCCATGGGGCCCATTGTGCCCAAGGCATCGGTACACGATCTTGAAAAGGCCCAAATTTATCTCAGCGTCAACGCCCAAGATCGACAAAACAGCCACATCAACAAACTCATTTGGAACATTGCTGAAACCATCGAGCACCTCTCCAGTGCTTGGGAGTTGCAAGCGGGCGACTTGATTTTTACAGGCACACCAGAAGGCGTCAATGCAGTGGTCAAAGGGGACGTGATGCATGGATTTGTTGAAGGGGTTGGCGCCATCGACCTCAAAGTCGTTTAAAAAGAACCCTGGACCCACAAGTCACTTTTTTAACATGTCACCGTCCCTCAGCATTTCGGCCAGCGCTTGACGCAAGACACTGGCCGCCTCAAGGAGTTTAATTTGTCTGATTCGAATAAAAAAATTAAAAACGCGCTGTTCAAGCATCTTCAAGAAGAAGTCTATTGCCGATTGGGGATTTCGCCCTTGCACGGCATTGGCGTTTTTGCGCTTAGGGCCATCCCCAAAGGCGCCAACCCCTTAAAGAGTTGGCTCAAAAACATTGAGATCAAATTCTCACACGACGAGATCAAAAAACTGCCCAAAAGCGTACAAAAGCAAATCAAACTTTTTTGCTACTACGATAAAAAATCTGTTGAAATTCCTATCATGGGCATGAACACCATGGACATGGCCATTTATTTGAATCACTCAAAGACGCCGAACATCAAAATGAAAAAAGATGGCACCTTCGTCTGCATCAAACCCATCAAAACGGGAGAAGAAGTGACCATGGACTATGATCATAGTTTTGGCGAGACGCATATTTTCAAGTAGCGCTCAAGTGAATCAATAAAAAAAGGACCGTCGGTCCTTTTTTACTGGGTGCACACGAATGGGGCGCTCTTAAGACACTGTCTTTTTCATCATGTGCTCGGGGCGGTAAATTTGATTCCAATCCTCTGACTTGAAGTCGGTGTGCAAAGGGGATGTGGCGTCCAACGCCAAGGGGTGATCCAAGGGCGTCACAGCAACCGCATAAATAGGCTCGAAGTCTGTCACAAACAAGGACTTGTAACCGTAATCATCCACGGGCCCAAGGTTGTAGTAACGGTAGCCATTTTCACTGGCCCACTTGCACACCAAAAAGCAGGCATAGATACCGGGTGAGCGGTTTTTAAAGGCCCGGTTCCATTGGCAAAAGCTGCCATACACTTGACTGTAGTTGGGAAGCATCACGGACACATCCGTCAAGACCAACTCGCCTTGATCATCGTGCACTTGGATGACCAGCAAGTCCAGGTCTTGGATATAGTCCAAAAAGCCCTCGACCTCTTTGTCATCGATGTAGTAGTTGGCAAAGTGATCCCCGCCCATTTCAAACAAATCGTCCAAGGTGAGGTCCTTGCCCGCAACCACTTCGATGGTGTGCTCAAAGCGACGGTATTGTTTTTGAATTTCTTTGAATTTGCGTGCCCGTCTTTCTTCGTCCCAAAAGCCAGGGGTGGTCACATCCACCATGCCATAGCGATCGTTGATCGGCACGCCAAAACGACTGTCAGGGGGGACCGCATAGACGATGAAAGGTTTGGGTGCATCTGCAAGCATCTCTTCGGTCACGTCAATGTAGGGGCACAGCGCATCCCAACGGCTGGTGTAATACAAAATGTCGTTGTGATCGCTCTCAACATACAAATTGTCCTTGGTCCAACTTTGGAAACCTAGGCGCTTGACCTCTGCGTCTTGAACATCTTCAACCAAATAGTGTGTTTCTGCAGATGAACCATCCATCATTCGTTCCCAATCTTATTTTGGTGAGGTAGCTTTTTGATCTCGAAATAGCTCTGATCGATTTCAAAGTTATTCATTAAAAAATCTGGGTCCTGCAGCGCCAAGGATTGAATTGATTTTTTGATGCCTTGTAAATGCTGCTGCGCTTCACTGCCGTCCACCTTCAGTTGCTTGATGTAGTCAGGCATCACGGGGCAGTCGATATCGTAGTGATAGGTTTTATTACTTGGGTTGTACACCAAGGGGTACAAGTAGCAAGAAAAAGGTTTGTCTGGACCTAAAGTACAGCCCTTGTCGCCCAAATGAGGACAGTTGACTTCAACACAAATGCTACCGAGCTTTTTTTGCTCCTGTGACGTCAACGTGATCTCCAAAGCCGGAAATCCAGGAGTCACATTACAGCAGCGCTGACAAGTTGAACAATGATCAAACAACAATTAAATTCACCATCATTCCCAATTGAGAGGACCAAGCGATATCGAAATCATTATCGACGATGTGCATTGATTTAAACACATCACGACCATGAGAAAGCAATTAGCAATGTACGAAGTTTATATCAGTTTGAAACCTTTTTTATTTTTCTTCAAAAATGATTGCTACACATGAATTTTAACGCTTAAGCCGGCTTTCATTTTGGTGCTGTGCTTATTTTATAAAAATCAATGTTTTGAAGAAATACAAGGGCACAAAAATCAATTTAAAAATAGGTTTAAACTACCCTCATGAAAAACCACACCCCCATCAAACACTGCAAACATTGTGGTGAAAAGGTCAGCTACAAAATTCCCAGCGATGGCGATGACAAGTTAAGAGCCATTTGCGATGTTTGCCAAAGCGTTCATTATGAAAACCCCTTGAATGTGGTGGGCACCTTGCCCACCTGGGGCGATCAAGTGTTGTTATGCAAACGCAACATCGAGCCCAGATTTGGCATGTGGACACTGCCTGCTGGCTTCATGGAGCTTGGGGAAACGCTAGAACAAGGCGCTGCGAGAGAAACCGTCGAAGAGGCAGGGGCCGCTTTTAAACTGCTTGACTTGTATACCATCACGAGTGTTGTGTACGTTGGGCAAGTCCACTTCTATTACCGAGCGGCACTCACACACCTAGACTTCAAACCGGGACATGAAACCCAAGAGGTTCGACTCTTTTCTGAAAGTGACATTCCGTGGGATGATTTGGCTTTTAGAACCGTCAAAGAAACACTGAAGTGCTATTTCAGCGACAGGGCATCCAACGTGTTCCCACTCCATCACATTGAATTGCACTGAGTTCGATGCACAACTTTAGGGCGATGTAAGCGACCTCAACTGCCCTTTTGCAGCGCTGCCTTCAAAACGCTCACGCACAAATCAACCGCTGTATTGGCCTCATCCAGGATTTTGCCCATGGTGATGAAACCGTGGATTTGTCGCTCAAAATTCACAACCCTGACGGACACACCCGCCTTGGACATCTTGTTGGCGTAGGCCAAGCCCTCATCGTGCAAAGGATCGTAGCCCGCCAACAAGACAAAAGCGGGGGGCAAGTCTTTGTGATTGCTTGCCAGCAGTGGAGAGGCGCGCCAATCGGCATAGTCGCTCGCATTGGGCACGTAATTGCCTCGGAACCATTCAATGGCCTCCTTGGTCAACAAGTAGCCTTTGCCGTTTTTGGTATGGGACGCATGGGAGCAGTGCATATCTGTGGCGGGGTAAATCAGAAGCTGAAAAGAAGGCTTGTGCGCGCGCTCTTTCAGACCCAGGCAAAGCGCCGCAGCCAAATTACCCCCCGCACTGTCTCCTCCTACAGCGATTCGTTTGGGATCCACGCCAAAAGCGTGCGATTGGGCGCGCTCATTGAGCCAATCAAAGGCGGCGAGCGCATCTTCATAGGCGGAGGGGAACGGCGCCTCAGGGCCCAGTCGGTAGGCCACAGAAAAGACGGCACACCCCGCTCCTGCGCAGAATGCTCGGCACAACACATCATGGGTCTCAATGTCCCCTATCGTCCAGCCACCCCCATGAAAATAAAGCAATGCACCCACCATGGCGTCGGCAGGTTCAGGGTGTGCGGGCAAAAAAGACTCAGGGCTGTACTGCCGAATTTGGAGCACTCGCCCCCCTAAATCGACGGCATGGTCCTCAATGTGAGCAACTTTCACGGGCTCGGGCTGAGAAAAGGCCTTTCGACTTAAATAGGCGTGTCTGGCGTCTTTTGGTGTTTGCGTGTTCACCGCAGGGACCCCGTACTCCATCATCAACTTTAACAGTCCATGCGCTTGTGGATCTAACATGCTAAAAACCCTCATATGAATGCTTTTTAAGCCAATTGGAGAAAAACCATGGACTGGCCCCTTTAAAAACAGCCCAAAAGCCCATTGTAATGAAAGGAATCTTTAAGCAAAACGTCTACATTTACCCACGCTGAACCGCTCAGGTGAAGGATCGGTTGTTCACCCAATTGCAAAAGTCATTAAAAAAGAGAGAATGCTGAAGCTTTTCACTTTTCGCTTTTTTGTTGGGTCTTGTGGCAAGCAAAGGAAAGCGTCAAAGCTTTGACAACAATTCCCGAGCCAAGGGACGTTCAACATTTTTTGAATCAAAACAATCTAAGGGACTGAAGATGATCAATTTACAAATCAATGGTCGAAAAAACGCTGTCGACGTAGAACCAGAGATGCCCTTGCTTTGGGTGTTGCGAGATGAGATTGGATTAACGGGTACAAAATATGGCTGCGGCGTTGCACAATGTGGCGCATGCACCGTTTTGATTGACGGTGCACCTGTCAGATCTTGCTCCTTTCCTGTCGCAGCCGCCACAGGCAAAAACATCACCACCATTGAGGGCTTGTCCGCCGATTCCACGCATCCCGTGCAATTGGCCTGGAAAGCGCTGGACGTTCCCCAATGTGGTTACTGCCAATCTGGGCAAATTTTGGCTGCTGCAGCACTCCTCAAAAGAAACCCCAAACCCAGCGACCAAGACATTGATGAGGCCATGACCAATATTTGTCGCTGTGGCTCTTATCGGCGCATCCGCGCGGGCATTCACCAAGCCGCCAAAACGGGCAAAGGCATTCCTTCAGTGATTCACATGGCCCAAGCCGACAGCGCTGACGCATTGAGCGTTGCCGCACTGTCCACGCATGCACATGCGTTGCACGAGCACGGGCACCACGGCGCTTCAAGCAATGACGCTTGCGCAATGAATGGTTGCTGCAACAACGAGCACGGCAAGGCCTAACCCACAGGAGACACCCCATGAACAACCATCAATCCTCCACATCTAAAAAATCAAGCCTCTCACGCCGTGCCTTTTTGGTCACCTCTGCCGCTGCAACGGGTGCTTTGAGCGTGGGGTTCCATGTGCCCTCTTTGGCGCAGAGCTCATCGATGAAAGCCGCAGCCGACAAAGCCACGGCCGTTGAAGTCAACGCGTGGGTGGTGATTCAACCCAATGACGAGTGCATCATTAAAATTGCCAGGGCCGAAATGGGTCAAGGCACCAGCACGGGCTTGGCACAATTGGTCGCCGAGGAGCTGGAGTGCGACTGGAAAAAGGTGAAGATTCAGCACATCACACCGGGCCAGAATTTGGCCAGAAAACGTGTTTGGCGCAACATGGCAACCGGCGGCTCACGCGGCATCCGAGAATCCCAAGAATATGTTCGCCAAGGCGGCGCAGCTGCACGCATCATGCTCATGCAAGCCGCGGCAAAAACATGGGGTGTGCCCGTGGGAGACCTCAAGGTCAGCAAGGGTGTCATCACACACGTGCCGACCTCTCGAACCTTGAGCTTTGGGCAAGTGTGTTCCACCGCTGCCACGCTCAGCGCACCCGATGTGGGAACCATCACCCTCAAGCCCCCTCATTTATGGACCCTTGCGGGCAAACCCCTGAAACGTTTGGACACGGCACAAAAGGTCAATGGCTCTTTAAAATATGCGATCGACTACAGGCCTGATGACATTTTATTTGCAGCCATCAAGATTGCCCCCGTGTTCCAAAGCACCATCAAATCCTTTGATGCCACTGAAACCTTGAAAAGAAGAGGCATCAAAAAGGTTGTGCGCATTGATGACAGCACCATCGCTGTTGTTGCTGACAACTGGTGGCGCGCCAAGACGGCGCTTGACGCCATGCCCATCACATGGGATGAGGGCGAAAATGCAAAGGTCAACAGTGCCAGCATCGCCGAGCACTTGAGAGAAGGCCTCACCTCTGACAAGAATGTATTTGCCGACACCAACACGGGAAAGTTCACTGAAGCGTTTGAGAAAGCCAGCAAGAAGATTGAGTCCGTTTACAGCACACCCTTTGTGACCCATGCCTGCATGGAGCCCATGAACTGCACCGTGCGTTACACCAGCGAGAGAGCCGAGGCTTGGGTGCCCACCCAAAACGCGGAGGCGGCCCTCGCAGCGCTCGCAGACGCAAGTGGTTTGCCGGCCGAAAAATGCGAGGCCTACAACCACACCTTGGGTGGCGGGTTTGGTCGCCGTGGAGGCCCACAAGACTACGTCAGGTATGCAACCATCGTCGCCAAAGAGTTTCCCGGCAGACCCGTCAAAGTCCTTTGGAGCCGTGAAGAGGACATGACCCACGACATCTTCAGGCCCATTGGATTGTGCAAATTGCAAGCGGGTCTGGATGCCAAGGGTGAACTCACCGCTTTGAGTCTGCGCGTCTCAGGTCAATCGATCAACGCGTACTTGGCGCCTCACAACATCACCGACGGCAAAGATCGCAGGCAACTGCAAGGCTTTTGGCCTGAGCCAGGAGACGCACAAATTGGCTACTCCGTGCCCAACTTGAAAGTCGAATATGCCATGCGCAACACCCATGTGCCGGTCGGTCCATGGAGGGGCGTCAACACCAACCAAAACGCCATCTACTTAGAGTGCTTTATGGAAGAGGTCGCCAAAGCCAGCGGCAAAGACGCCTTGGAATTCAGGCGCTCGCTTTTAAAGACGCATCCCAAGCATTTGGGCGTCTTGAACGCGGTGGCCGACAAGGCGGGCTGGGGACGTGCGCTGCCCGATGGAGTGCACCAAGGCATTGCTCAGTTCATGGGGTACGGCAGTTATACAGCCGCCGTGGCAGAAGTCAGTGTGAAAGACGGCAAAGTCAAAGTCCATCGTATGGTGCTGGCCACCAATTGCGGCCACGTGGTCAACCCCGACCAAGTGGCCTCTCAAGTGGAGGGCTCTGTGGCTTACGGCTTTGACTCTTTGTTGAGCGAATCCAGTGTCATGAACGGGCGCATCGTGGAGAGCAACTTTGATCGCTACAAGATTGCTCGCATGGTTCAATTGCCTAAAATTGAAACCGTTCTCGCGCCCACCTTTGACTTCTGGGGTGGCGTTGGTGAGCCCACCATCTGCGTCGTCGCCCCTGCGATCATGAATGCCATTTACGCGGCAACCGGCAAGCCCGTCAGATCCTTGCCACTCAAGAACGAAGGCCTGGAATTGGTTTAAAACCCATGTGCTAAGCCATGAACAGTCTGCCCCCTAGTTTTCTTTTAAAGATCAATTTGGGGCGGACTGATCATCAGCCCTTGCCTGCGACAGCAAGCAAGGCAAGGCGAGGCAAAGCATTCAACTTTGAATTAAACTCAAGGTTTGGCCTAGGGGCATGATGCGTAAGAGGCATCAAAAGATATGCGCGCCGAGTTGTGCCTTGATCTCCAAAGAGCGTTTTAAACCAACTGGATGAAAGTTTTTTCAATTGCGATGAAAGCAATTCTCTTTTGCATTTGGATGGCTTTGGGAAGTGCCGTGGGCGCTCAACAACCGCCCAGTGAGACGACCCCAGAGGCCATGCGAAACAAGGGCTTTAAGCTGACTCAAAGCAGAGAGGGCCAATGCACGCTTTGCCACAGCATCCCGAACTACAAAGGGGTGATGGGCAACTTGGGCCCGCCCCTTGAAGGTGTGGGAGCGCGATTGAATGAGCAACAATTGAGATCAAGGCTGCAAGACTCCAGAAAAATAAACCCCTCCTCCATCATGCCCCCCTACTTCTCCACAGACGGATTGAACAACGTTGACCCCAAATTCATTGGGAAAACCTTGCTCAGTGCCACTGAGTTTGAGGAAGTGATCGCTTATCTAAAGTCACTCCATTGAAGACCCATTCACGTCATAAAAGAGCTCTGCTTCAAAGTGTTGTGGCAATGCTCACGCTCATCTCGCTCCCCCTTCGTGCACGCGCACAAAGCCCGGATGCGCAAAGCGAAGAGTTTCTAAAACTTCTTGAAAGTCTCACCCAAGGCGCGCCCATCCAACAAGGCAAAATTCAACTGAGCATTCCACGTTTGGCCGACAACGGACACTCCGTGCCATTGAAGATCAGCATTGACTCTCCCATGACGCAGGCGGCACACGTTAAAACCCTTGTGATCATGTCTCCTAGAAACCCAAGACCCTTGGTGGCCAAGATGCATTTCTCCCCTAGAAACACGAAGCTCAATGTTGCCACCCGCGTGAGGCTCAATGGCTCTCAATCCCTTTGGGTTTACGCCCAGATGTCTGATCTGTCATGGTATGGGCAAAGTGCTGAGGTTGAGGTGACAGAGTCTGCTTGCCTGGATGCTTCTTGATGGGCGCTAGAATTTTGATCCCTCCTTCGCCCAAAGCGGGAGACGTCATTGATGTTCGCATTTTGATTCAGCATCCGATGGAGACGGGTTTTAGACATGAGCTCTCAGGCGCAGCCGTGCCAAAGAATGTGATCCGGTCCTTAAAACTCGAATTCAACACAGAAGTGTTGCTCGAAGCAGAACTGGGCACAGGCACAGCGGCCAACCCCTTTTTGCAGTTTCAAACCAAAGTGTTCGAAAGCGGTTGGTTCGTTTTGAGCTGGGAGGACGATGTGGGTGTAAAAGGCATTGAGCGGGCGCTGTGCAGCATCAGAAACGCATGAAGGGTAACCATCTGTTTGCGGCTGACTGGCGTGCATGGGCGGCACGCTTTGCTTGTCTCCTTGTGCTGTCCCTCAACGCGCTGTGCGCCCACGCGCAAGTCACACCAGAGGGCCCCGGTTGGCTGCGCCCCGATGAGCGCCGCTCAGGACTGAGCTTTAAAAGTGAGGACCTTCAAGCCCAACAAAATGACGACGCCATCAACCCCTCGTTCCTTTGGGTCGATCAGGGACAACGAATGTGGTCTGAATCGCCCCAGGGCCATGCACCGTCTTGCCAGTCTTGCCATCAAGAGGCCCAAACCAGCATGAAAGGTGTCGCCCTCAACTATCCGAAGTGGGACACGCGAAACAAACAATTGATCAATCTTGAGGGCCAGATCAATGCGTGTCGGGTCAACCAACAAGGGGCAAAGCCCTTGGCTTATGAAAGCGATGAGCTCTTGGCTTTGACCTCTTGGGTCGCCTTGGCGTCAAGGGGGATGCGGTCTGAAAGACGCATCGACCCAAACATCGCCGAGCCCTTTCAAAGAGGACAACGCTTTTATGAAAAACGCATCGGCCAAAACAACCTTTCGTGTGCGCATTGCCACACACAACATTTTTCAGATCGTTTAGGCGGCGAAGTCATCAGCCAAGGTCAACCCCAGGCCTATCCGGCCTATCGCCTGGAATGGCAAAAAATGGGCTCCCTGCAAAGACGCTTAAGGGCTTGTCTGTCGGGCGTGAAAGCTGAAATTTTGCCTTTTGGATCTCAAGCGCTGATGGAGTTGGAGTTGTATTTGCACTTTAGGGGACAAGGCCTTCCCCTAGAGTCCCCGGGTGTGAGGCGCTAAGGTCACTGAGGATGAGGGGTTGGCGCCAAGGCTGCCTCTCGGTGAGAGATGGAAAAAAATTGGCCTGCCCGGGCTTTGGATCTTCGTCGATTGAAAGATGTGTGATGACCCAATCAACATCTCACATTCCATTTCACCGCTGGTGACAGGGCGGATGCAAGCCTCAAGCAAAAAAAGCTAGCACTTGATCAAGTGCTAGCTTTCTTGTCTACTGGTCGGCGTGGCGGGATTCGAACTCGCGACCCCTTGCACCCCATGCAAGTGCGCTACCAGGCTGCGCTACACGCCGAAGGGTTTTATTATACAGAGGTTAATGCCAAATTTGGCTCTGAAGCGCCCCACTAGACCAATAATTGTCGTATTTCTCTGAGCTCTTTCATGAGCATTTTAAGTTGTGGGGGATCGGAGAGAAGTCCACTTGCGCTCCAAGTATCGACCACACTGGACTCATCAAAGCCACTCTCCTCCTCAAAGACCTCAACACCTTCGAGCATGATTTCACCAGAGCGCTTCTTGTCTTTTTCAATCTGAACAATCTCTTGGAGCTTGTTCCTGGCGCCACTGATCGTAAAGCCTTGATCGTAGAGCAAATCTCGAATGCGCCTGATCATCAGCACCTCATGGTGCTGGTAGTAACGCCTGTTGCCTCTTCGCTTCATGGGGCGCAGTTGTGTGAACTCCTGCTCCCAGTACCTGAGCACATGGGGTTTGACGCCGCACAAGTCACTCACCTCACCGATGGTGAAGTAGCGCTTGGCAGGAATATTGGGTAGAGACGACTCCATTGGGACACTTCACTCGCAAAACGGAGGGTTGAGATTACACCAATCAGGAAAAAAAGCTAGTAGGAGATACAAATATATTTCAGTAACGCGCAACTATTTTTGTGCAAGATTGCCGATTGCACTGTCTTGGATCAGGTCTTTGAGCTTTTGGCTTGCATGGAAGGTCACCACCCGCCTGGCTTCGATGGTGATGGCCTCTCCCGTTCTAGGGTTTCGACCAGGGCGGGGGGTTTTGGTGCGCAATTGAAAGTTCCCAAAGCCTGAGATTTTGACGTCCTCGCCAGCCAAGAGTTTTTCAACGATCAAATCAAAAAACGCATCGATCATGTCTTTGGATTCGCGCTTGTTCAATCCAATTTGCTCAAAAAGCAGCTCGGCCAATTGAGCCTTGGTCAAGGCGGGAGATTCCAGCGTGTTCAATATCAGTTCCATGATGAATCCTTTTTTCAAGCCCTCAGGCGTGCCCCTAAGGTCTCGACCAAGCTCTTCAAGATCGAAGCAACTGCACTTTCAATCTGAACCTCAGACAATGTACCTTCATCCGAATTCAAAATCAACCGAATGGCCAAACTTCTCTCGTTGTCGGCCAAATTAGGCACGGGCTCTTTGGGTCGATAGATGTCAAACAAGGCCACATCTCTCAAGTGCCCATCAGACGAAGCACTCCAAATGGCCTTCATCAAGTCTGAATGGCTGACATGGGATTGCAAAACGACTGCCAAATCTCTCTCAACCGATTGAAACTTGCTGACCGCTTTGAAAGAAGCAACCGCCTTTTGATTGACCGCATTCAAATCCAACTCAAACACCAACGGCGAGTTCACAAACCCCCACTTTTGTCGCCATTTGGGGTGCAACTCCCCGACCCATCCCAAGCTCTCGCCATTGAGAAGCACTTGAGCGCTGCGTCCAGGGTGCAAGGCCGCATGCGTGGCTGGAACAAAGGTGGCCTGATGGGGAAACAACAAGGCCTCAACATCGGCCTTGATATCAAAGAAGTCGAATGCCTTTTCTTTGCTGGACCACTGCAGGGGTGCTGCATTGCCGCTCAAAAGACCAGCCACTCGCATCGGTTGATCAATGCCTTTGACGGTGGTATCGGAGTCGACGACATTTGCATCTTTCAAAAACACACGTCCAAGTTCAAAAACACGCACATCGCTCAGTTTCCTGTCCACATTGAATTTAAGGACCTGCAACAAACTGGGAATGAGCGTGGTTCGCATCACGTTCATTGAACTAGCAATCGGGTTCAATAGCCCAATGGCTTGGTGAGTGGGATCCAAATCTTGGAGCCATTCGTGCTCGACAAAGCTGTAGTTGATGGTTTCTTGATAGCCCATGGACGCCAATTGATGGCGAAGTGCATAGTCTCCTTGCAAACGCTCGGGCATCAATTTGCCAACAATGGGCGCCAAAGGGGGTGTCGTGGGCAGATGGTCATATCCCACGCAGCGGATCACCTCTTCGATCAAATCCTCTTCGATTTGAAGATCAAATCGAAAACTTGGCGGCGTGACGAGCACGGCGTCTTGCGTTTTTTGCGGATCAAGCCCAAGCGAGGCCAAAGCATCAAACATTTGCTCATTGCTCAAGTTCATGCCAATGACTTTTCTTGCCCGATCAAAGCGCATCTTCAAGGCTTGGGGTTTGGGCACATTGATTTGCTGATCACTGATGGGGCCGCATTGTGAGCTAGCCGTGCCACAAATATCTAAAATCAATTGCGTAATGCGCTCGATCATCGGCACCGTGAGCGCTGGATCAACACCCCGCTCAAAGCGGTGACCGGCATCGGTCGAGAAATTGAATCGCCTTGAACGACCTGACACGGCTTGCGGCCACCAAAAAGCAGCCTCAATATAAATCGCTTGCGTGCTCTCGCTCACTGCAGTTGAACGCCCGCCCATGATGCCCGCCAAAGACTCAATGCCATTGGCGTCTGCAATGACCCCGACCTCTTCGTCAACGGTCACGGTCTGCTCATTCAAAAGCTCGATCACCTCTCCCGCTTTGCCCCAACGCACGTTCAACGGAGCTTGAATTTTATCCAGATCGAAAATATGCGTGGGTTGTCCATGCTCAAACATCACGTAGTTAGAGATGTCCACCAAAGGGCTCACGGCGCGTTGTCCGCAGCGCGCAAGTCGGTCCACCATCCACTGTGGGGTTTGAGCTTTGGGGTTCAGGCCTTTGAGAACACGTCCACTGAAGCGTCCACACAATTCAGGCGCCAAGACATTGACATCTAAATGGTCCTTGGAGTTGACAGCGATATTGTGAACACTCAAAGGTTTTAGAGGCGTCTTCGTGATGGCAGAGACCTCTCTGGCCACGCCATAAAGGCTCAAGCAATGCGCCAAGTTGGGGGTGAGCTTGAGGGTAAAAAGCACATCGTCCAAGTCGAGCACGTCTCTGACATTGGCACCCACTTTGGCATCCTGGGGCAAGGCGTACAAACCGCCATGCTCTTCATTGATTTTGAGTTCTTTGGCCGAACACAACATCCCCAAACTCTCGACACCCATCAGCTTGACTGGGCGAATTTCAAAAATCTTGCCGTCCTCCCCCGGGGGCAACTGGGCACCCAGCATCGCGCACGGGACTTTCATACCAACCTCTGCGTTTGGGGCGCCACAAACAATGTTCAAGGTGCTGGACTGGCCCACATCGACTTGGCATATTCTCAATCGGTCTGCCTTGGGATGTGCCTCAATGGCCGTGATCAATCCCACCACGACATTTGTAAATGCTGGGGCCACGGGCTTGATGTCTTCCACCTCAAGACCAGCCATGGTCAATGCGTCCGCCAAAGCCTGTGTGCTCAAGGCAGGATCACAAAACTCTCTCAACCAAGATTCTGGGAATTGCATAGATCTACTCTCCTGGCGTTTACTGAAATTGATTTAAAAAGCGCAAATCGCCATCAAAGAAAAGTCGCAAATCGTTCACACCATACCTGAGCATGGTCAAACGATCGGGGCCCATTCCAAATGCAAAACCAATGTAGCGCTCGGGATCGAGCCCCATGTTGCGGACAACATTGGGGTGCACTTGACCAGATCCTGCGACTTCTAGCCAACGTCCCGCCAAAGGGCCTGAGGGAAATTGAATATCGATTTCTGCACTGGGCTCAGTGAAGGGGAAAAAGCTGGGTCTAAAGCGAAGAATCAAATCATCGCTTTCAAAAAACATTTTGCAAAAGTTGGTAAACACCACTTTCAAATCTTTAAAGCTGACTTGCTCTCCAATCCAAAGCCCCTCACACTGGTGAAACATGGGTGAATGGGTCGCATCGCTGTCCACGCGATAGGTGCGTCCAGGCGCAATCACTCGAATCTCTGGCATGCTGAGCCCTTGATCGATCAAGGACTTGTTGCGCTTGACGTGTTGAACAGCATGTCTGATTTGCATGGGACTGGTGTGCGTTCTGAGCAAGTGCCCCCCTTCCACATAGAAGGTGTCATGCATGGAGCGTGCTGGGTGGTTTTGGGGCGTGTTCAATGCCGTGAAGTTGAACCAATCGGTTTCAATTTCAGGACCCTGAGCCACCTCAAACCCCATGGAAGCAAAGACTTTTTCGATGCGCTCCATGGTCATGCTCACGGGGTGCAAGCCGCCCTTGTGTCGCGAGCGTCCAGGCAAGGTGACATCCAAGGCCTCGGCGCGAAGTTGGCGATCAAGCTCTGCGGCTTGCATCTCCAAGCGCCTTTGTTGCAAAGCCTCTTCAATGCCTTGCTTGAGTTTGTTGATGAGCGCGCCTTGTGCTTTTTTTTCATCAACCGAAAGAGCAGACAGCCCCTTCATGAGCTCAGTTATACGGCCCGTTTTGCCCAAATACAAAGCTTTGGCATTTTCTAAATCTGCCGGCGACTTTGCTTGGTCAAAGGCTAGCTTGGCATGGGTCACCAACTCATCGTTTGAGGCATTCATGAAGTAATCGCTCTTTAAAAATAAAAAAGAGGTCAAAGCGAGCACTTATTAAGCACCTGCCCTAACCTCTTGATGAACTCAATTCCTAAAGCGATGGACCTGCAAGAGGTCCACGCTTGGCTCCTAAATAAAAAAGAACCGCGGCAATCTATTCAAATGCGTGGGACATTAAATGGCCAGCTTGGCTTTCACCTGCTCCACGATGCTGCCAAAAGCGGCTTTATCGTGCACAGCCAAATCAGCGAGCATCTTGCGATCAATCTCGATCATTGACTTTTTCAGGCCATTGGCAAACTGACTGTAAGTAAGTCCACACTCTCTAGCTGCCGCGTTGATACGAGCAATCCAGAGCTGACGAAACACCCTCTTTTTGGTTCTGCGGTCACGGTAGGCATATTGCCCTGCCTTCATCACCGCTTCTTTAGCGACTCTGAAAACATTACCACGACGACCACGGAAACCTTTTGCAAGGACCAGTACTTTTTTGTGACGGGCTCGAGCCGTCACACCACGTTTTACGCGAGGCATATTGCTTCTCCTGGGTATTCGTTAAATTAAAGACCGGCCATTGGCAACATTTGCGCCATGTGACCCATATTGGTCTCATGAACAGCAACTGCTCCACGCAAATGGCGTTTGTTCTTGGTTGACTTCTTGGTCAAAATGTGACGTTTGAAGGCTTGACCACGTTTAACGGTCCCACCAGGACGAACTCGAAAGCGCTTTTTAGCGCTGCTTTTGGTTTTCATTTTGGGCATTTTGAATGCTCCTTACTTCAATTGCGCTCGTGAGGCGTTTACGAAAGAAATCGTAACCTTGTTGGCCCCGAGACACTTCTTTTTTGCGTTACCTTTGGTTTAAACAGAAGCCACTGGCGCGGTCTCTGCAACGGGTTTGGTCACGCTACCCGGTTTTTTCTTGCCTGGCGCGATCATCATGATCATCTGCCGGCCTTCCAATTTAGGGAACTGTTCGACCACTATGGAGTCGGCCAGCTCATCCCTGATTCTATTCAACAAGGCCATTCCTAGCTCTTGATGGGTAATCTCTCGTCCTCTAAAGCGAAGCGTGATCTTACACTTATCACCCTCATCAAGAAAGCGCCTGATATTGCGCAACTTGATGTTGTAGTCGCCGTCATCCGTTCCTGGTCGAAACTTGATTTCCTTGACCTCAATCACTTTTTGTTTTGATTTGGCCTCAGCCGCCTTCTTTTGCTCTTGGTACTTGAACTTACCGTAGTCCATCAAGCGACAAACTGGCGGGGTTGCAGTCGCAGCAATCTCAACCAAATCAACGTCCAAATCTCCAGCCATTCTCAACGCTTCAGCGATGCTAACAATCCCAATGGGTTCGTTATCTTGACCTGTTAGACGAACTTCCGGGGCCATGATTTCCCGGTTAAGGCGGTGTTTGCGCTCCTCACGAAGGCGGCGATCACGAAATTCAGTAACGATGGTGTCTATCCTCAAAAAAATCTGGCCCCAATTGGCCAGGAATGAAAGCTTTTATGACTCCCTCAGGGCAAAGACAGATCACTTCTTGTGATCTATTTCCACTTGGAGTTTTTGCACAAATTCAGCTGTCGTCATCACGCCCAAGTCAACATTGCCTCGGGCTCGCACGGCGACTGAACCAGATGCCTTCTCGGAGTCACCAATGACCAAGAGAAAAGGCAGCTTGCGCATGGCGTGAGAGCGTATTTTATACGTAATTTTCTCGTTGGCAACGTCCAAAAGCACCCTAAACCCTTGATTTTTCAGCATTTTTGCGACATCTTGGGCGTAATCCGCCTGGGATTCAGTGATCGTCAGAATGGCCACCTGCACGGGCGCGAGCCAAGTGGGCAAGGCGCCAGCGTGCTGTTCGATCAAAATCCCGATAAAACGCTCCAAACTGCCCACAATGGCTCTGTGAAGCATCACGGGACGCTGCCTAGAACTGTCCAGCGCCACATACTCGGCGTCCAAACGCTCCGGCATGGAGAAGTCCACCTGTATCGTTCCACATTGCCACTGCCTGCCAATGGCGTCCTTGAGTGTGTATTCAATCTTGGGGCCGTAAAAGGCGCCGTCGCCTGGGGAAACCTCATACTTGCAACCCGACACATCCAGGCTGTGCTTCAGCGCAGCTTCTGCCTTGTCCCAAATTTCATCGCTACCGATGCGTTGCTCAGGCCGAGTGGCCACTTTGTAAATGATGTCTTCAAACCCAAAGTCTTTGTAGACTTTTTGCAGCAAGCTTGTAAAGTCCGTGCACTCTTGCAATATTTGGTCTTCAGTGAAAAAATGTGACCATCGTCTTGGGTGAAGCCTCTGACGCGCATGATGCCATGCAAGCCACCCGAAGGCTCATTGCGGTGACACTGTCCAAACTCACCGTAACGCAGTGGCAAATCGCGATAACTCTTGATGCCTTGCTTGTAGATCAAGATGTGACCCGGACAATTCATGGGCTTGAGCGCATAGTCTCTTTTCTCACTCTCGGTGGTGAACATATTGTCACGGTATTTATCCCAATGACCCGTTTTCTCCCAAAGTGTTTTATCAATCACCTGCGGGCCTTTGACCTCCAAGTATCCATTGTCTCGGTAGACCTGACGCATGTACTGCTCTACGCCCTGCCAAATGGTCCAGCCGTTTGGATGCCAAAAGACCAAACCTGGTGCGTGTTCATCAATATGAAAGAGATCGAGCTCTCGACCTAGGCGCCGATGGTCTCTCTTTTCTGCCTCTTCAAGCATGAGCAAATAACCCTGCAAGGCATCCTTGGACTCCCAGGCTGTTCCATAAATCCTTTGAAGCATCTCATTTCGGTGGTCACCCCGCCAATAGGCACCGGCCACTTTCATGAGCTTGAAGAACTTCAATTTGCCAGTCGAGGGCACATGGGGGCCACGGCACAGGTCCGTGAACGCCCCTTCACTGTACAAAGAAACATCCTCACCGGCTGGAATGCTTTGAATGATCTCGGCTTTGTAGTGTTCGCCCAAATTTTTGAAAAATGTGATCGCCTCATCTCTTGGAAGGACGCGCCTTACAACCGGCTCATCCTTGGAAGCCAGCTCGGCCATCTTTTTTTCAATGCTGACCAAATCTTCAGGCGTAAAAGGACGGCTGTAGGAGAAATCATAATAAAAGCCGTTTTCAATGACTGGCCCAATGGTTACTTGCGCCTCTGGGAAAAGCGTCTTCACCGCATACGCCATCAAATGAGCGCTTGAATGCCGAATCACATCCAAGCCCTCAGGGTCCTTGTTGGTCAAAATGGCAAGTGCGCTGTTTGCCTCAATCAAATGACTGGTGTCCACGACTTGACCATTGACACGCCCAGCAAGTGCCGCCTTGGCCAAACCTGAGCCAATCGATGAGGCCACCTCAAAAACAGTAACGGGTCCTGGGTATTGCCTGACCGAACCATCAGGTAAAGTAATTTCTAACATGTTTAATAGAGCCGGTTATGAATTTAAATATTGAAGAGAGCCGAAATTTTTAGCAAAAAAATGTGTTTTAAAAGCAAGCAATGCCAGAACATGCCTCATTGAGAATCAATATGCGTTGCTGTGACCTCGTCGCCAAAACATGCTCGCAAAAAACATTGCAAGGCGTCTCTCTTGTCGTTGAATACAATTTTCCCACATTTTACGTCGTGCTCATCAATCGAAGTTTTTTAGAAGAAAAATAACTTTTCGGCCTGGCTCATAAAGCTTGAGCAACACATTGCATTGCTGAGCTGAAGCACGCCACGCCAAGTTCAAAAAAGATGATTTCCAAGGGAAATTTCAATTTTTTGCAAAGAAGCCATCGCAACATGCCAATGCGACAAAATCCCAAAAACAGCGCCTCCGAGGGAGAAAAACACGCTTTTATCCAAAAAAAACAACATTTACCTATGAAAAAAGTACTTCTCCCCTTGGAAAGTCGTATTTTTCGCTATAGCATCACACCACTGATGAAAAACGCAGATTTCATTGGTTTTTTTATACTTTAAGAAGGAACATCAAAAATGGCAACTGCAAAAAAAGCTCCGGCAAAAAAAGCTGCTAAAAAAGCGGCACCCGCCAAAAAAGCACCAGCAAAAAAAGCACCAGCAAAAAAAGTAGTCGCTAAAAAAGCGGCACCTGCTAAAAAAGCTCCAGCGAAAAAAGTAGTCGCTAAAAAAGCACCTGCCAAAAAAGTAGTCGCCAAAAAAGCGCCTGCCAAAAAAGCACCCGCTAAAAAGCGCACGCCCAACGCCGCATTCATGAAGCCTTTGACACCCAGCGCTGCGTTAGCAGCTGTCATCGGCAACACACCTAGCCCACGCACTGAAGTGGTCAGCAAATTGTGGACATACATCAAAAAGCACAACTTGCAAGACAAAGTCAACAAGCGCAACATCAATGCCGACGACAAACTCAAAGCAGTTTTCGGTAAAGCCCAAGTCACCATGTTTGAATTGGCTGGCTTGATCGGCAAACACTTGTCATAATTCTTTGACCCGTGTCCCCCTCAAGCGATTGAGGGGGCTTTTTTTTGCCCAAATCAAAATCTCATCAATGCCAAGTCGCCTTCAAGCCTTGCTTGAATTCAATTCACGCTCAAAGAGTGCGAATAAATCAGCCCTGACACTTTCTATCGCACCAAGCCAGTCATCCAGTCGCTCTTGGCGATATATTTTCATGCTGGGATACCAAGGAGTCTCTTGTTTGCCGAGTTGCCAGCGCCAACACGTATCGTAGCGATTGAGCATCCAAACGGGCTTGCCCAATGCACCCGCCAAGTGAGCACACGAGGTGTCCACGCTGATCAACAAATCGAGATGTTCAATCAGGGCTGCGGTCTCAGAGAAATCCCCAACCTCGTCCATGAGATCGATCAATTCAGGCCCACCCCATCCTTGCGCTCTGAGAGCCATAAGCTCTTGCTTTGCGAGTTCGCCTTTTTGTATAGAAATAAATTCCAAGCCGGGGTGTTTGAGTGACTCGAGCAGTCGCAAAGGAATGCTCCTTCTTTGGTTGACATCCCAGCTCCAAGGTTGATCCTTTCGCACCCCACCAGACCAGACCAATCCAACACGTGGCCTGGTTTTGGGACCCAATTTGGCAAGCCACTTTTCAATCGATGCCTTTGATGCCTGCAAATAAGGCGTTGGAGCGGGTATCCCCTTGACAAAGGATCCCAGGGCCAAAGGCAGGCTCATCATCGGCACGTAAAAGTCACAACGCGGCATTTCTTGATCATTCACGATCATTTGTGAGACGCCGTCGACAGAGCTAAAAAGCGCCACCAAACTTGAAGGTGTTTGAAGCACCACACGTGCACCCAACTCCTTCAAGTTAAGCATGTACCTTACAAACTGTATGCTGTCGCCCAAGCCTTGTTCAGACATGACCAAGAGGCTTTTGCCATCTAGACTTTCTTTGCCCAACCACAAAGGCATCTTGGGCTTTTGCATCTGCGACTGAATGCTCAAGAAAGAGGCTTCGTATTGACGCCTCAATTCGAACAAGGGCCATCCATTTTCAAATTGAGCATCCAACAGGTATGACAAACTCAGATGGTATTTCGCGCGAATGGACTCAGGCTCCAAATTTAAAGCGTTCAAATAACATTGAATGGCTTGTTTCGGATTTTGTGCATCGTGCAAAACATCCCCCAAATTACACCAAGCATTGATGTGAGTGGGATTGAGATCAAGGGCCTTTTGATACATAAGGGCACTGGCTTGAAGCTCTCGTTTGTCTTGAAGCACAGTCGCCAGGTTAAAACAAATCAAGGGGCTGGCCGAATCCAGGCGCATCGCTTTTTCAAGACACTCTTGAGCGGGCAAGAGCAATTTTAATTTCTGCAATGCAACAGCTTTGTTCAAATAAGCCAAAGACATGCTTGGATCACGGGCCAAGACTTGATCAAAACACGCAATGGCTTTGTCAAATTGCCCCACCTCAATCCACAGCAATCCCAAATTAAAATAGGCATCTTTGTATTGATCATCATGCTCAGTGGCCAAGACGTAGCTTTGTATGGCCGAATCAATTTCCCCAAGCTTCTCTAACGACACGGCCATGTTGAAGTAAATTTTTGCGTCCTTTGGATCTAGGGATTGCGCTTGCTTGTAGTGCTCCAATGCCGCTGGAAAGTCACCCATTTGATGACAAAGGACGCCAATATTATTTTTTATCTGGGCCGACTTTGGCTCAAGCAAACCCAGCTTAATCCATGTCTGAAGCGAAGCACTTTGATCTCCATGACTCGCCTGAATTTGAGCCAACAAGGTATATGCCTCAATGGAGCCATGAGTAATTCCGACCAATCGATTCGCAACCTCAAGGGCTCGCTCAAGGTGTCCAACTTTTGACAAGGCCAAAGCCATGTAGCGCAGGCACGGCGGATGATCTGGCTTTAAGGACAAAGTCACTGACAAGTAGTGGATGGACGCTGAAAATTGTTTACGTCTTAAGAGGATCAACGCACTCAAAAATTGAGCATCGAAATGTTGCGGGTTGCTTGCAATCAGTTGGTGAAAAATATCAAATGCTTGGTCAAATTGCCCACTCTCATAGAGAGAGAACCCCTTGTTAAAAAGAGGCTCGTCTGATCCATCCAAATTCAGATGTGATAGCGTCATGGGCGAGTTTGAGTAAATACCAAAATTGTTCAGTCAAGGAACTTACGCCTTGGTCCAAGGGCTTTCCTATTATGCAGTTTTAATGCAACAAGACATTCAAATAACTGACGAAATGACACAATTTTAAACTTCATGGTGTTTTTTATCAGTACAAGCCCTTAAATTGCCAAAAAAGACTTGGAAAACACTTAGTCAAGGTCTACAAGGACCTTCCTAAAATGGATTGAACCCCACCGACCAAGGGAAGTCCATTGATGAATATTTTAAAATTCCAATCGAAGAACATCCAAAGTTTTCAACAAAAAGTGACGACGGCTAAACAGCTGTTTTTGCCTTGGAAAAAACAGCTGTCGTATGTGCTGGTTCTTGGTCTTTGCTCCTTCCAAGTTTTTGGACAAACAAACGGCTTGCCTTTTCCGGTGAAACCGGTCAAATTCGTTGTTCCCATCACGCCTGGAGGCAGCAACGATGTCGTGGCCCGCGTCATTGCTCAAAAACTGAGCGATCTCTGGGGGCAAGCCGTTGTGGTTGAAAACAGGCCCGGTGCAGGGATGAATCTGGGCGCAGATATCGTGGCCAAAAGTCCCCCAGATGGTTACACCTGGTTGCTCGGCGCTAACAATATTTTCGTGACAAACCCACATGTTGGCAAGATGCCTTTTGATGTCTTTAAAGATTTCTCTCCCGTTGCACAAGTTGCAACGGTTCCATTTGTTTTGGTAACGCATCCATCTGTCACCGCGAAAAATGTGGCGGGTTTGGTTGAGTATGCGAAAAAGAATCCTGGAGTTCTAAACTATGGCTCATCAGGCAATGGCTCTCCTCAGCAACTCGCAACTGAAATGCTCAATTTCTCAGCTGGCATCCAAACTCAACACGTCCCCTACAAAGGCGCCGTCCCTGCCATTACTGATTTGTTGGGCGGACGAATTCAAATATTTATTGGTGCAGTCAACTCCTTGTTGCCCCACATCAAAGAAGGCAAATTAAAGTTATTGGCCAGCGCAGGCAGCAAGCGATTTGCTGCTTTTCCTGAATTACCAGCCATCTCGGAGACCATTCCAGGCGTCGCAGTCGATGTCTGGCTGGGTGTATTTATGCCCGCGGGCGTTCCAAAAGACATCATCAACAAGGTCAGCCTTGACATGGCAAAGGTGCTGCTGCAAAACGACGTCAAACTCAACTTATCCAACCACGGTATTGAAGTATCCATCGCCAGCCCTGAAGCTCTGACGGCCACCATCCGCGAAGACTACGCAAGATGGGGAAAAGTCATTGTGGAGGCCAATATCAAGGGCGAGTAATTGATCCTTTTCCTCTTCATAAACATTCTCCTTTTTTTACACAATGATCAAACGCGAAATTCCCATTCCAAGCCCCGAACAAGATACTTTTTGGGGCAGCGATGCCATTGCCCAGTGCTTGCGCAAAATGGACATCCCTTTTCTTGCCTTGAATCCCGGGGCAAGTTACCGAGGCCTGCACGACAGCTTGGTCAACCACTTGGGCAATGAGTCGCCTCAAATGCTTTTGTGCCTGCATGAGGAGGTTGCCATCTCAATTGCACAAGGGTACGCAAAGGCCTCAGGAAAAATGATGGGGGCCGTGGTGCACTCCAATGTGGGACTGATGCATGCCACGATGGCCATTTTTAACGCCTGGTGCGATCGCAGTCCCATGCTGATCCTTGGCGCCACGGGCCCCTGGGATGCAGCCAAGAGAAGACCGTGGATTGATTGGATCCACACTGCAGCCGACCAAGGCGCCTTGGTTCGAGACTACACCAAGTGGGACAACCAACCTGGTTCTGTGAGCGCTGCGATTGAATCACTATTAAGGGGATCTCAAATTGCTCAAACCGCTCCAAGAGGACCCGTCTACGTTAATTTGGATGCCGCGTTGCAAGAAGCCCAACTGCAAGATGCGCCCACCCTGCCTGATGTGAGCCGTTATTTACCGCCTAAATCATCTCTTGCAAACCCTACAGACATTGAAAAAAGCTTGTCTTTGCTCAATGAAGCCAAGAAAATTACATTGCTTTTTGGTCGCATGTCCAGATCAAAGGACGATTGGGATCGACGAGTGAAGCTCGCGGAGAAATTGAATGCAGAAGTGGTGACTGATTTAAAGAATTCAGCTGTTTTTCCAACCCACCATCCTCAACACACCTCTTCCCCCGGATACTTTATGAGCCCGGATGCTTGCAAAGCTGTCAGAGAAGCTGAACTGGTTGTGCTATTTGACTGGGTTGATCCAGGCGGTGCATTTAAACAAGCGCTGCAAGGGGCCCCTTTGAAAGCCAAAGTCATCCACGTTTCTTTGGACATGCACATTCACCGTGGATGGAGCATGGACATGGGCAGCTTACCAGCCGCTGACGTCTTCATGCTGTGTGAACCTGATGATGCTGTTTTGGCCTTTTTGAGCGGTTCGAATGAAAAACCCAAATCGACTTGGCCCACTCGTTCTTCGTTGCCACTTGCGCCAACAGATGACGTTGTTAGCTTGAGAGCCATTGCTGATGTTTTACAAACAATGAAACGCTCAGAAGATCTTTGCATTGCACGCTTACCCCTTGGCTGGAATGGTGCCTATTTAAATTGGACGCACCCATTGGACTATTTGGGCGCTGATGGCGGGGGGGGTATAGGTGCGGGTCCTGGCAATGCCATTGGTGTCGGACTTGCTCTCAAGGAGATGGACTCAAAAAGAATACCGATGGCTTTGATCGGCGACGGTGACTTTTTAATGGGCAACACCGCAGTTTGGACCGCTGTGCGATATGCCATCCCCATGTTGATCGTGGTTTGTAACAACCACTCCTTCTTCAACGATGAATTGCATCAAGAAAGAGTTGCCAAAGAGAGATCTCGCCCTGTAGAGAACAAGTGGATTGGGCAACGTATTTCTGAGCCTGAGATTGACATTGCTCAAATGTCTTCTTCCATGGGCGCCAAGTCCTTGGGGCCAATTAAAAGAAAGCAAGATCTTCAGGCCGCATTTGAACAAGCCCTTATTTGGGTAAAAGCGGGTCATACCTGCATTATTGATGCTTGTGTAGCGCCCGGATACGACGCAAACATGAGTGGTCAAACCGTCACCAATTCAACAGCACACCAACGTTAATCATCGACACCATGAATACAGCACACACAGCAAACGATCTTCATTTTTCAAAGATACTTCCAAAGCAACGCGATTTGTATTATGGCGGTGCTTGGCACAAACCTCTCGGTGGTTATATTGATACCTTCAACCCCGCTTCTGGCGAAAATCTTGGCCCCTGTGCCGAGGCCAACGAGCAAGACATCAACTTGGCAGTGCAAGCGGCCAAAAAAGCTCAAATCGGCTGGGCCAAATTAAAGCCCCTAGAGAGAGCGGGTATGCTCAAAAAAGTAGCCCAAATTCTCAGGGACAACGCATTTGAATTGGCGCTGCTTGATGCTGCGAATTGCGGCAACCCCATCAGTGAGATGCAAAGAGACGCGTTGATTGCGGCCGCACAGATTGATTACTATGCGGGGCTTGCAACAGAAATCAAGGGTGAGACCATTCCCATGGGGGATGGCATTTTGAATTACTCGGTTCGAGAGCCCTATGGAGTTTGCGCAAGAATAGTGGCGTACAACCATCCCATCATGTTCACAGCGTCTAAGATGGCACCTCCCTTGATCACCGGCAACACCGTGATCATGAAACCCCCCTACCAAGCACCCCTGTCCTCTTATCGAATGATGGAGCTCTTGGAGGGTGTTCTACCACCGGGGGTATTGAACATCGTGACTGGCAATTTGGTTGCCGGGCAAAGCTTGGTCAAACACCCTGACATCCCAAGAATTGCTTTGATTGGAAGCGTCCCAACAGGGCGCGCCATTGCCAAGGCAGGAGCCGATCAACTCAAACACATCACCTTGGAGCTCGGGGGTAAAAATGCCTGCATCATTTATCCCGATGCAGATTTAAAGAAAGCCATCCCTGCTGCGGTCAACGGTATGAATTTTACGTGGTGTGGACAGAGTTGTGGCTCCACATCTAGATTGTTCATTCATACGTCGGTCTACGATGAAGTCATGGCTGGCGTTATGGAGCAGGTCAAAAACTACGTGCCAGGCATTCCGACAGATCTAAAAACAACCATGGGCAGTATCGTCTCCAAAGCACAATGGGAGAAAATTATGAATTACATAGAGGTTGCAAAAGGGGAAGGGGCGACACTGGTTCACGGAGGCAAAGCCCCCAAAGACCCTCTCTTGGCGAACGGATGGTTTGTAGAGCCCACCATTTTTACGAATGTGACACAAAAAATGCGCATTGCAAACGAAGAGGTCTTTGGACCCGTTTTATCCGTGATCCGCTGGGACAATGAGGAGGATCTGATCGATCAGGTCAATTCGGTGGAATATGGCCTGACCGCATCCATTTGGACTCAGAACTTAAAAAATGCGCACACAACAGCATCTAGGGTTCAATCTGGCTTTGTATGGGTTAACCACGTGAGCAGCCACTTCATAGGCGCCTCTTTTGGTGGTTACAAGCAGTCTGGCATTGGACGAGAAGAAGGCTTTGATGAGATCTACTCGTATACGCAGCACAAAAATATTCACATGGTTTTATAAGTAGCCCTTAGAAAACCAACTGATTTGCGAGTAAGCATTTGTAGATCTAGCCCATCATTTCATTGCAAAACACATTGTCACGATGGAAAAACGTTACAAGTCTTCTTGACTTAAAAATAACATCTCGACGCCAGTTACAAACGCACGCCTGCACCAGTCAACATGAAAAGCATCTTCTTTGTTTAAAAGTCCAAAATGTAATCAAAGTTTATGTCGCATCCGCACTTTTTTCGTCCCTACTTATGGTATCTTTTGTCGAATCAAATGGAGTGCTCATGAAAAAACTGCTGGTAACTCACAAAGTAACTGATCCTGAATGGTGGCTTGCCAACAATTCGATTGAGCAAGCGTGGGGCAAGCTTGGAGTGAAGTATGAAATATTCACTCAAAAAAATAGCAATACTGTTGCAATCGTAGCTGAAGTACCCGATACCGACTTTATTGACTTCATATTGACAAATACGACACTGGCCACAACTTCCATGAAAGCGGATGGTGTTGAGATGGAAACTCTTCAAATATTCGAACAGCACACGACTCAATCATCCTTGATCTAACCCGAAACCGGAATCGAACCGGCACGCCCGCTAGTAACTAAGCGGCAGATTTTAAGTGTGTCGTGCCCACTGCGAACCCGCATCAATAATAGCTCCAAGACCTAGTAGAAATTATGTGCTGCGTTTAGCGCTAAGAAAAAAATCAACAAACGCCTTCAAAATAACGAAATTAGCACTTTAGTTAGACGACTTAACTCTACTCTTTTCAGAATTAGATTTTTTTGTAAAGCAGAGTCAATTTTCTTAGTGTTTCCAACTTAAATTCAGTCTCGCAAAATAAAAAATTAAATTTCCTGAATTAACGGTTTTGTATTAATAATTTGGCGGGCAAACTAAGCATTTTCAAAGAAATTTTGTGAAATGATTTTTGAAAGAAAATCAATTTAAAACAGTCAAAAACTGAGCTTACAGTCCAATCTCAATTGAACAGATTGACTTAACAACCATATTAACTTCAACAACCCTGTAGTTCTCACTTTTAATTTCTTCTTCTTTTTCGGTGCTTGCATCACCCATAAACTTTAAAAAAGTTTGCAACTGTTTTTGTGCTTCCTGGGCGGAAAGGTTCGTAATGTCCCGCTGAAAGCTACAGCGCTTGACGCTTTGCTTCGGTTTGCAGGGGATAACCATGTTGATCTGACAGTTG
>CAIOTD010000026.1 GCA_903861115.1 uncultured Burkholderiales bacterium | reverse complement strand
TCGCGACCATCATTCCAACGCTGAGTTTGCCGGTCTCTTTGATTGGTGCCATCGGCCTCTTGTATGCCTTGGGTTACAGCTTGGACAATATTTCTCTTTTAGGGATCACCTTGGCTGTGGGTTTGGTGGTGGACGATGCGATTGTGATGCTTGAGAACATTGTGCGCCATATTGAGGACGGCATGTCGCCCATGGAGGCCTCCCTCAGGGGGGGCAAGGAGATGGCTTTTACGATCATCTCCATCTCTGTCTCCTTGGTGGCCGTGTTCATTCCCATCTTTTTCATGCCGGGTGTCATTGGCTTGTTGTTTCACGAGTTTGCTGTGGTCGTCGGCTTGTCGGTGTTGGTCTCCGCTGTGGTGTCCTTGACTTTGGTGCCCATGCTGTGCAGTCGCTTTTTACCCCCCCATCACGCGAGTGCTGATGGGTCTGTTCACAGCCATGGTGCTCACGCGAGCAGTCAAGAAAACGCCTTTGGACGTTGGTTTGAAAACGCATTTCAGTCTTTGTTGGATGCCTACACGAGCAGCTTGGATGTGGCCTTGCTTCACCGCCGATGGGTGCTCTTTGTGGCCTTCGTCACCTTTGTTTTAACGGCTTGGCTGTTTACGATCAGTCCCAAGGGTTTCTTCCCTGAGGAAGACATTGGTCAAATTCAAGTCACCACCGAGGCCTCTGAGGACATCTCTTTTACTGAGATGGTGCGCATACAAAATTTGATTGCTGAAAGACTGCAAGAGGATCCCAATGTGGACTATGTGTCGACCTTTGTGGGGTCGGGCTCCTTTTCTTCTTCTCCACTGAACTCTGGGCGAATGTTCATTGCCTTGAAGCCTTTGAGCCAAAGACCCAAAATTCAAGAAGTGATTGAGGGCTTAAGAAAGCGGGCACGTTATCCGGGGTTTGCGGTTTACATGCGACCTGTTCAAAATTTGCAGCTGGGAGGCAAGGTCAGTAAATCCAGGTACCAATATGTGCTTCAAAGCGTGAGTGCAGACTCCTTGAACGAGTGGTCCAACAAATTGCAGCAAAAGATGCGCGGTGACCCAGCCTTTAGAGACGTCACGAGTGACTCACAACTTCGTGGCCTCCAAGCGAATGTGATTTTTGATCGTGACAAAGCCGGGCAGTTGGGTGTCCAAACCCAAGACATTCGCTCGGCCCTTTACAGCGCCTTTGGCGACCGCCAAATTTCGACCATCTTCACGCCAGTGAGCAGCTATTTGGTGATCATGGAGGCGCCGGAGGACTTTAGGAAATTTGAGGATCAAATTGGGAATATTTTTGTTCGCTCCAAATTGACGCAACAAGTTGTGCCCCTGTCCAGTATTGTGACAGTGACCCGTGGGGTCGGTCCCACTGCAGTGAATCACCAAGGTCAATTGCAAGCGGTCACCATCTCCTTTAACTTGGCCCCTGAAGTGCCCTTGGGCGATGCCACACAAAAAATCGCTGAGTTCTCCCAAGACATTCAAATGCCTGCGTCCATCATGACCAAGTATGGCGGAGACGCGGCGGTGTTCCAAGACACGCAGTCAAGTCAAGTCGTTTTGTTGGTCGTGGCGGTCTTGGTGATTTACGTGCTGTTGGGTGTTTTGTATGAGAGCTATATTCATCCTTTGACCATTTTGGCCGGCTTGCCCTCGGCGGCTGTGGGGGCGCTCTTGTTCCTTTGGTATTTCAAAATCGATTTGACCTTGATTGCAACGATCGGTATTTTGATGTTGATTGGTATCGTTAAGAAAAACGCCATCATGATGATCGACTTTGCGCTGGACGCACAAAGGAACGGGGGGCTCGATCCCGAGCATGCGATTCGTCAAGCCTGTAAGCTCAGGTTCAGACCCATTTTGATGACCACTTTTGCAGCCCTGATGGGTGCCTTGCCCATTTCCTTGGGGCTGGGGGCGGGCGCTGAGTTGCGGGCACCGCTAGGCATTGCCGTGGTGGGCGGACTGTTGTTCTCTCAAGTCATTACCTTGTACATCACACCGGTGATTTATCTTTACTTGGACAAGTGGGCTGGCAAAGGTCCCTTGGTGATTCAAGAGGATTTAGAAATTTAATCTTTTAGCCCGTGCAAAAAGGCCCATTCTGAATGGGCCTTTTTTCTTTAGTGTTTAGCTTCAATCTCGAAGAGTCCAGGGGGTTAATTGGCCCATCCTGGGCAGCCTTTGGGCGTGCCTGATACCATTGCACTTTTGAGGCCATGAGCGCTTGCGATGGCCCGCTGGATGGGGAAAAGGGGTTAACCCTGATGATTTTCAAAACCAGCGGGTGATAAGCTCCGTGGAGATTATTTTTTACTGTGGACACCTATGAAATTAACAATCAACGAACAACCCCGTGAACTCGATGTAGAGCCAGACATGCCCTTGTTGTGGGCATTAAGAGATGAATTGGACATCAAAGGTCCAAAATATGGTTGCGGTATTGCTCAATGTGGCGCCTGCACGGTGCTCCTGAACGGAGAACCTGTTCGTTCTTGTTCCTATCCCGTCTCAGCTGCCGTGGGGCAGCAGGTGATCACACTGGAAGGTTTGGAGAAAAAGGGCAAATTGCACCCTGTTCAACAAGCCTGGGTGGACCATGAAGTGCCCCAGTGCGGATACTGTCAGGGTGGTCAAATTTTGGCTGCAGTGGCATTGCTCAAGAAAAAACCCAAGCCCACCGATGAAGACATCGATGCAGCAATGACCAACATTTGTCGTTGCGGTACCTACGCCAGAATTCGCTCAGCGATTCACGCTGTTGCAGCCAAGGGAGTAAAAGCATGAGCGATCAACACATCAACTCAAACGCTGACGCATCAACACAAGACGCAGGCGTTGCGCGCCGTGACTTTCTGAAAATCGGTGCCTCCGTCACGGCCAGTACCGGTGCTTTCAGCATGGCCTTCTTTGTCCCTGAGCGTGCAAACGCTGCAGACCCCAAGGGCACCACACCTGCCAACAACGACCCACAAAGGGTCAATGCTTGGATTGAAATTCGTCCAGATGAGACGGTGATCATTCGTTATGCCAGGTCCGAGATGGGACAAGGTTCACGCACTTCTGCGCCAATGCTCGTTGCCGAAGAGTTGGAAGTCGACTGGAAAAAAGTCAAAGTCGAGTATGCGCTCGCGCACGACAATTTAAAACAAAAACGTGTTTACGGTGACATGGCCTCTGTGGGCAGTCGCACGATTCGTTTGTCCCAAGAGTACTTAAGAAAAGCCGGCGCCACTGCTCGCGAGATGTTGATCGTGGCCGGTTCACAGGCTTTGAATGTGCCGTCCTCTGAATGCGTTGCCAAATTGGGCATGGTGATTCACACCCCGTCTAAAAAGAGCATCAGCTACGGCAAGGTGGCCTTAAAGGCCGCTGAATTAACACCGCCTGCAAATGTGGCTTTGAAGGATCCCAAAGATTGGACCATCGCGGGCAAGCCCATCAAGCGCGTTGATATCCCAGACATCGTGACGGCCAAGATTCGTTATGGCATTGACACGCAATTGCCCGGTATGCTTTACGCTTCTGTGGCACAAAGCCCTGTTTTCAATGGCAAGGTCAAGTCCATGGACGGCTCCAAGGTACAAAACCGCCGAGGCATTGTCAAGGTCTTGAACATGGGCAACTTTGTGGCCGTGGTTGCAGATAACTTTTGGAGAGCCAAAGAGGCCCTCAAAGAGGTCAACATCGAGTGGGACGTGGCACCAGAGCACACCAAACTCAACAACGCTTCACTGCACGCCTTTTTCAAAGAGGGCTTGACCCAATCTGAGTTGGCTGTGGCCAGGAACGATGGCGACACGCCCAAAGCATTGGCGGCGGGCAAGGTCATTGAGGCCGAGTACTTCACCCCCTATTTGGCCCATGCCACCATGGAGCCCATGGTGTGTACCGCTTGGCTTCAAGGCGACAGCCTAGAGATTTGGCCGTCGACTCAAAATGCTGAGGGCTCATTGGCTGCGGCTTCTACCGCTTCAGGTGTCAAGCAAGAAAACGTCAAAGTCTATCCCATGCAACTTGGTGGTGGCTTGGGTCGCAAGAGCCCCCAAGATTTCACTGTTCAAGCCGTTCGCATTGCCAAAGAAATGGCAGGCAAGCCCGTCAAACTCATCTGGACCCGTGAAGAGGACATGCAGCATGACTTCTACCGTCCCGCGTCCTTGGTCAAATTGGCCGCCACTCAAAAGCCTGATGGCAACATCAATGCTTTGCACATTCGTGTGAGTGCGCCTTCTTTGATTGCGTCACTCTTGAAGTTGCCATTGCCAAAAGGCGTGGATCCTCAAGCGGTGGCGGCCTTTGAAGACCACCCTTATGCGATCGAAAACTCTTTGGTCGATTACGCGCAACGCAACTCCAACATTCCCGTGGGCTTTTGGAGATCTGTGGGCCACTCACAAAACCCATTTGTGCGTGAATCTTTCATCGACGAGTTGGCCCATGCTGCAGGCAAGGATCCACTTGAGTACCGATTGGCCAATCTACCTGAGAAGAACTTCAGAGACATCGCGATTTTGAAAGCCGTTACAAAGGCGGCCAATTACTCAACGCCTTTGCCCAAGGGGGTCTTCAGAGGCATTGCCGAGACAGAAGGTTACGGCAGTTGGACGGCTTGTGTCTGTGAGCTGTCTGTGAACGAGCGCCAAGAGGTGAAGATTCACCGCATCGTGATTGGAATTGACCCCGGTTACGCTGTGAACCCAGATAACATCCAAGCACAGCTGCAAGGCAGTGTGGTGCATGGTCTGAGTGCGATTTTCTGGGGCGAGATGATCGTCAAAGAAGGCCGCATCGAGCAGTCCAATTTCCATGACTACCGTCTCATGCGCTTGAACGAGATGCCCAAGGTTGAAACGGTGATTGCGCCAACTGGCGGCTTCTGGGGTGGCGTTGGCGAACCCGCCCAAGCGCCCTTGGCAGGCGCCGTGGCCAACGCCATCTTCAACGCCACGGGCAAACGCGTGCGTTCATTGCCGCTAAAAAATCATGGCTTCTCATTGGCCAGAGTAAGAACCTGAGCTTGCGACTTTAAGGCGCCCAGTCCAAGGGATTAGGCCAATTCTCTGCTTCAGAGTGTGAGAGATGGTCTTGTGCTTAACGGTTGTGGACCCCAGATTTACTTTTAAATCTGGGGTCCATTTTCATTGCTTTTTCTAAGCGAAGAAGCCCCGCACGACTTGTGCTTATTTTGCGTCACGGCCAACCTTTTCTCTGGGGATCCTTTAAACTCATTTTTATCGGTTTCTATTAGGCACACCCCTCAACTCATCTCATGACCGCATTCTCAACTTCAAAAAGACAATTGCTCTTGGGCTTGACCTTGGGTGGCTTCATCCAGAGTCAACCCGCGAATGCTCAGAACATGACCTCAGGTCGCTTGAGATCCATGCAAGAGATGTTGCGAGGGATTGAGGACTACCCCAAGGCGCTACAAACACCCATAGAGGCACGGGTGAAGTTGTACATTCCTTTGTTGGCGGACAACGGCAACTCGGTGCCGGCCAATGTGGTGGTGGACTCGCCCATGAGCCAAGCGGACCATGTGGCGTCCTTGTATTTGTTGTCTCAGCGCAATCCAGTGTTGATCATGGCGCATTTTCACATGGGGCCTTGGAATGGACGAGCCGAAATCAACACACGACTTCGGCTCGCGGGCAGCCAAAAGATCATGGCCTTGGCCAAAATGTCAGATTCTTCTTGGTATTACCACATGGTCGATGTCATAGCGACAGAGTCTGCCTGTGTTGATGCCTCTGAGAGCAATTGAGGCGATTGAGATGAATGCTAGATTAACGTGGCCCTCCAATATCAAAACTGGCGATGTGGTCAAACTGCGTCTTTTGATTCAGCACCCCATGGAAACGGGTTATCTACAAGATTTCACGGGTCACTACATTCCTAGAAACGTCATTCAGTGGATCAAGGCCACCTATGATCAAAAAGAGGTGTTCAATGTGCAAATTTCTTCAGGCATCGCGGCCAACCCATTTTTCGAGTTCTATATCAAAGCAACGGTCACGGGTCTGATTGTTGTGAAATGGTTGGATGACGCAGGAGAAGAGGGAGAGATTCGGCAGCTTTTACCAGTCAAACCATAACAATTTGTATTGTTCTTGCCCGTTATTTTTGGCAATGGACAATCTTGGTTTCAAACGTTTGCAACCGATCGCACGATCTCTGTGAAGTGACTCAATGCTGGCGTCACAGCGTTGGGCATTTGAGACTTATCATCATTACGTCGCAAACGCACGGCTGTCTCGGCGAAGGGTTGGGCGATGAAACTTCAGCCTTTTGACTATGCTTGAATGACGCTTTATTTTTCATTCAATAAGGCCCAGCGTTCATGGTCTCGCCAATATCCATTTTTCTTGATGAATTTTGGGCTGTAGCCCTCAAGTTTGAAGCCGCAAGATTTTGCGAGCGCTCGTGATGCAATATTGGTCGGTTGGATATTGGCTTCCAACCGGTGAAGTTTTAAGGTTTTGAACGCTAGTTTGATGATTTTTCGAACGGCTAGGGCCATCAAACCTTGCCTCAAATGACCTTTAAAGCCAAAATAAATAATGTAACTGTTTTTAAAGTCAAACATGTAAATGTCTCGCAACTCAACAATCCCAATCATGACCTTTGTGTGCTTCTCAACGACAACGAATGACTTGTTTTCTTCGGTGAGCATTTCATGCACGTATTTGCGAAATGCTTGAGATGTGGTGGGAACATCGACCCAGGGCTTGAGTTCACTTTTACTGGCTTTGTAATTTTTTAAATACTCTTGTTCGTCACCCAATTCGATTGGACGAACGAGAACTCGGGGTGCAATGGGGCGCAGACTCACTGTGTTGGATTGGTAGTTGGGATAGCGATGTGCGGGGGAGAAGATTGGATCAATACTTGTTCAAATAGGATCGATAGACTTTTCAAGAGAATATTCTCACATTTTTTTCTTTAGGCGTCGGTTTTCCACATACCTCAGTGCTGCGTAAGTCACCACGCCAATGACGGCTGAACAGAGTAAAAAAGCACCATAAGCAATTGGCCAAGGCGTGCCTTCTGTCATCATTGAGAACTCTGACATTCCTCCAATGCCTGCCAAAATATTGATGGGCATGAAGACCACACTAAAAACCGTCAATTGATTGACTCGTTTGTTTTGATTGATGTTGATGAAACCAATCGTTGCATCCATTAGAAAATTGATTTTGTCGAATAAAAATGCGGTGTGACTGTTGAGGGAATCAATGTTTCTTTGAATTTCTTTTGAATCGGCAATTTGCTGTGCTGTCAATAGGCGTCCACGCATTAAAAAGCTGAGTGCTCTTTGTGTATCTAGGATATTGCTACGGATGCGCCCGTTGTGATCTTCCTCTTCAGCAATATCGGCCAAAATTCCTGCAGCTTCTTGGTCGGTGATGGCCTCGCTTAAAACATGACGTCCGACCACACCCAACTTGGCATAAATTTTCTCAAGTGAATCGGCCGAGACTTCTACATCGGCTCCGTAGAGCTCAAGCAAGAGATCAATGCTGTCAGACACATAGCCAGGCTGGGTCAATGCCCGTCGACGCTGCAGCCTGAAAACGGGTAGCTCTTCGTTTCGCATTGAAAAAAGAATGCCGCCATGCAAAATAAAAGTGACAGGGACACTTCTAGAGTCACCCACAAGATCCAGAAGAAAGTTGGAGTGCAAATGAATGTTGTCAAACTCATCCACATGGAACCTTGCACTGACCTCAAGATCTGTGGCTTCAACAGGTTCAGGTAACTCTAGTCCAAAATGAGCGCCAATGAATAGTCTTTCAGCTTTGCTTGGATTGATCAAGTCAATCCAAATAGGTGTTGCCTGCTCCAAGTCTTTGCGTGTAGAGATGGGAATGTTGCGAAGACGATCCTCAAACAAGTCGTAGACATTGATTTTGCTTTCGCCAAAATCAGGTTGTCGATCGCCGGCAAGTTCGCTTCGGCGTTCATCTGATAGTTCCCACAGAACATCATTTTCTCTTTCGGAGGGAATTTTCCCCCAAAGAGTTTTTGCGTTGTCCAAGTTCAAACCATCCAAATAACTACCCAATTCAGTAGAGGATTGCTTAGCGATGAAATTTTTCAACTCGGCATCGTGCTGCTTTTGAATCAGGGTTTCAACAAAGTCTTGTCTGTTCATTTTTTGGTTGTGGATCATTCCATCAATCAACTTTTGTTTGTTCATCATATCGATTAGTTTTTCAATAGACATGGATGAGCTCAAATGGGTCTAAATAGAGTAAAGCAGGAATAAGTCAATGACAAGTCAATGGTCTGTCAGGTGCAAGGATTCATAGTGTTCGTTCAATTTTAGTTGAACTTGATTGAAACGTCGTTGATTTCTTTTGTTAATTTTTTGATGAAAGGGTGGCGTGTTTGTAAAGTTTCAGCGATTTTTTATTTATTCAATTCTTTTTGATCTACAAATTCAAATATTTCATTTTTTTTACAATTTATTATTTCAATGATTTATATCTTGATGTGTTTCATTTCAGTTGAATCCAAATCGTTCATTTGTGACGTTCTGGCGATAGAAAATTGACGACTTGATGTCATGTTGCAGTGCGTCAACAATTTTAAAATTTACCTCTTAAAAAAATTGCCTTGATGTTTGAAACCCATTCAAATACGAACAACTTCCGAAAGGTAAGTTCCTGATTTGTTTCTTAATTGATGAGTTATTGATTTTGAGACGCGTCATTTTTTTAAACTTGGAGAATTTTTGATATGAAAAAAACACTCGTTGCACTCGCCGCCTTAGGCGCATTGGCCTCAGTTGCTCACGCCCAATCTTCAATGGTTCTTTATGGACTTTTGGACGCTGGTGTTCGCAATGACTCAAACGTTGCTAAATCTTCAGCTGGTGCAGCTCAGTCACTGACACAATTTAACAACGGTGCATTGAATACTTCACGTTTTGGTATCCGTGGAACGCAAGACATTGCTGACGGTATCAAAGCAAACTTCAAACTTGAGAGTGGTTTAAAGCCTGGCACTGGCGCTTCTGCCAATGCAACGAACCTCTTTGATCGTGCAGCCAGTGTTGGTTTGCAAAACAGCATGGGTTCATTGGATTTGGGTCGTGTGACTACCTTTGCATACGATACAACGGCTTCTTACACCATCGATCCATTGGGTCTTGAGATGACCAACAACAACCAATTGGCTGGTGTGAAAGCAATCAACATCAACCCCTTGGGCACAGCCATTGGTAGCGGTTTCTTTACTTCACGTAGAGACAGCTCATTGAAGTACATGGGTACATTTGGTCCCGTGACTGCTGGTGTTGCCTATTCGTTTGGTAACGTCTCTGGCAATACAAATGCAGGTTCTTCTGCACAGGTTATGGCCAAGTACAGTGCTGGTGACTTGACTTTGGCTGCTACAACAGACAGCTTGAAAGATGCAACATCGCTCAGCCAAACACTCACTACATTTGGTGGTAACTACACGATTGCTGGTGTGAAATTGACAGCTGGAACCGTTCAGCTCAAGACGCCAGCTGGCTACACAGCAGTTGCCGGTGTGTTGAGTGGTTCTACTTATGCAGGTCCTTCTGGTTATTTGGTGGGCGGCGTTGCTACCACCGACACCAAATTGTCTGTCAATGACATCGGTTTGACTTATCAAGTCACGACTGACTTGAACTTGGCAGTTGCCTATTACACAGCTAAATTCGAGCAAGCTGGTTTGTCTTCTAACCAATTCAATACGTACGCTGCACGTGTTCGTTATGCAATAGGTAAGACAACAGATATCTATGGTGAAGTTGACAACACCAAAGCAACTGGAATGGATGTGTCTAAATCTGCAGCTGCCAGCTTGTCTAACTCAGGCTTCACAGTTGGTTTACAGCACCGTTTCTAAATTGATTTGAAGCGCTCTTCCAAATCTTTGTGATTTCAATGTTCGATTGAAATCATTGAGGATTTTGCGGAGTGCTTCTTTATTGCACTCTGTATTTAGCATCCATCATTCTTTGATGGATGCGTCTCCTTTATGTCAAGTTCTTCACGGAACTTTTTAACCCACTCACTTCAACTTGAGTGGGTTTTTTTTGTTTATCCATGAACCAATCACTGTTGTGAGGCATCACGAACTTCTTGGTGAACGGCAAAAAATTGAACCCTCTTTTTAAAGTTCGTGTATTTTTTGCGGAAATGCGTGAAGTCTTTCTGACGCGTCCACATCACTGACCAAGAAGTCATCGCATGACCAACTGTAGGTTCTTTCTGTCGTGTAGGTCGGGTGTGCCGCCAAGACCATGTTTTTGGCGATCTTCATGCTTTCATCCATTCTGACCAAGGGTCGTTCCACCATGTCATAGCCTTGTCCGTGGCAGTGCAGACGCTTCTCCTCTGGGCGACCATTCTCACGCATGTATTGGTTGTATGCCTGCCAGATGTCTGCGCAATCGGCGCCGGGTCTTAAGAGCGACGCCGTGAACTTTTGTGCTTTGAGCACAAATTCATACTCCTCTTTCATTTCACTCGAGGCTTTGCCGAGCACGCATGTTCTGCCAAGCTCTGTGTAAAAACCACCCACACCCGAGTTTTCGATCAGAAGGGTGAATTGATCGCCTTCTTTGATCACACGGTTTTGTTGATGGCGGTTGGCAAAGACAGGAGGCACACCAATGGGGCTCGAGGCGCACAGAAAGAGACCTTGTTCACTGCCGTGGCTGTGGCCGACTTGCTCGGCGATGGCCGCGACTTGCAGGTCGGTCATGCCGGGACGAATTTGATCGAACACGGCGGTCATGGCGATGTCTTGCATTTTGGCGACTTGACGCATGAAGCTGATCTCTTCATCGCTTTTGATGCACTTGATTTGATCAACCATTTCAGACGCATCGCTGAACGAGGCATGGGCCAAGGGGCCTTTCTTGAGGGTGTCGATCAATGCGTAGGAAATGGCGGCAACACCCAACAGCCCAATATTGGCCTTTGCGTATTTTGCCATCGCTTTCTCGGCGAGTTGACCATCGTAGTGGGCGGTGAAGTGGGCCGAGGCGTAGCTGGGCGTTCCCATGAACCTGGCGACACCGCGTCTTAGCACGTCGTCTTCGTTTTCAAATTCCCGCACCATGTTGAATGGACCTTGCCCAATCACCGTCATGCGGTCATCGACTGGGAAAATCACGGTGACGCAGTAGCCATTGGTGGCCGGCACGTCGGTGAAATATTTCACATAACCGCCCATGAAGTCGTTGTTCGCTTGCATCAAGAGGACATCGATGCCTCGCTCTCTCATGGCGGCTCTGACGGCCCCCCATCGCCGCTCAAGTTCTGCGCTGGAGATGGGAGCATTGATTTTTTCTGTTTGTGCGTTCATGGTAAAAGTTTCGTTGTTCTGTTGAAGGTCTTGGTGGGCTGACGGTGCCTCTTGGCTTTGGAGGGGATGGATGGGTCTAGCTGGCCACTTTGACCACATTGATCATGTGCTCAAGTTGACCTTGCTCAAAGCACATCAGATTTTTTTGAATGACCGGAATGGCTTCGTCCACATAGCCATCGTAAAACCCGCCTTGGTGGGGGGTCACGATCACATTGTGCATGCCCCAAAAGACATGGTCTGCTGGCAAAGGCTCTTGCTCAAAGACGTCCAGTGCCGCCGCTTGGATGGTTTGCTGGTTCAAGGCCTTGATCAAATCGGCCTCATTGACCACACCGCCTCTTGCCAAATTGATCAGGTAGCTGGTCTTTTTC
>CAIOTD010000025.1 GCA_903861115.1 uncultured Burkholderiales bacterium | reverse complement strand
CTTTTGGCTGGCGTGAACATGTTGGTTTTTCAGCGCTTGATCAGTCTAGATCAACACCGTTGGGCCCGGCAATCTCAAATTCCAAGTTCTGCCAGACTTGCTGGGTTGATCTCTCTATGCCTTTGGTTGGGAGTGATTTTGTGTGGTCGCTGGATTGGTTTTACCATTGAGCCAGTGTTGGTCAATTAAACAAGAGGATCGTTGAATGAAACGTGTTCATCAAGTGTTGAGTGCTGCTTGTCTGGGTGTCATTTTTCTAAGTGCATCCTTGTCAATTCATGCGCAAGTGGGTAGCAAGCCGGGCTACAACGTCACGCCTTCCGCACGCGATTGGCAAGACTTGGCAAAACTGCCCGACTGGAGTGGGACTTGGAATCCAAAAATCACGGACCAGGATCAACAAATTAAAACCAATATGCCGCCTTGGAAGCCAGAGGTGGCCGAGATCATCAAGTTTCAATTGGCCGAGGAAAAAGCAGGTCGACCGACGCCTCTTTTTGTGAATTGTTTGCCCGAGGGCATGCCCGCATGGATGCTGATTTCTCACAATTCAATGGAAGTGCTTTTCACCCCAGGGCGTGTCACCATGCTAGGCGAGTCGGATGGCAATCGATTGCGCCGTATTTACACAGACGGTAGAAAGCACCCAGAGGATCCAGATCCGACATTCCATGGGCACTCCATTGGACATTGGGAGGGGGACACCTTGGTGGTCGATACGGTGGCGATTTTGCCTCAGGCCATTTTTGCCATCAGTGAAGCGGCCGGGGTGCCACACAATGGCGACATTCGGATCACCGAGAGGATTCGCTTGGTGGGCAAAGATGAGTTGCACGATGAGCTTGTGATCACTGCGTCTCATTTGTTGACCAAGCCATGGAAGACCACTCGCATTTCATTTAGACAACGTGCTCAAAAATTTGATATTGTTGAAGGCGTGTGCTTGGAGGGCAGTTTCAGGCCCGCAAAGGATGCCAAAGGATTTGATATTTACGAACCCATTCCCATGGATATTGGCGGCAATAGAATTCCGCCTCAATGATGATTAAAGGACCGAAGATGAAAAAATCAATGAAACACCTGTTTTTGACATTGAGCATGTTTTTAGGCGTGTCTCAATTGCAAATGGCTCAGGCTCACCACTCAACCACCATGTTCGATCACGCTCAAAGTGTCACCATCACCGGTGTGATCAAGGAGGTCCAGTGGACCAATCCCCATGTGGCTATTTTTATTTCTGGCGCCATCAAAGACGAGGAGCCCACTGTTTGGTTGATGGAGATGACCAGTCCCGGTAATTTGACAAGGGTGAGCAACTGGACGCGAAATTCAGCCAAAGTGGGCGACAAAGTTGTGGTCGCCTTCAGTCCTCTTCGCAATGGCAAAAAGGGTGGTGCCTTGAAGAAGTTGACGCTTGAGAGCGGTCGTGTGCTCACCACCGATATTCGTGCGCAAGAGGCCGCCAATTTGGATGAGGCTCAAGGCGCCAAATAAAACGCGATGGGCGCTGGACCTCGTGTCATGGGTCCGCTCCATCCAAGAGAGTGCGTTTAAAAAGCGCGCTCTCTTAGTCGACGTGCACCGTGTCCAAGCGCGCGAAATTCAACACGCGTTCAATGAGTTGAGCGGTTTTTTCTTGGCTCAATCTTTTGTGCAGTTCATCCCTTAATTTGCTCAAGTGGTCGCTCAATTCATAAGGTCTTGAGGCGCTGCCTTTGGGGGCTTGAATAAAATGACTTGACGTCGTTTTGTCGCTCCAAGTGATCGTGAGCTTTGCACTCACCGATTCTTGAGTGCTTGTGGCTTCAACTTGGTCATCCAAATGGCAATGAATTTTTGCGCACAAGGCTCTCACGCCTGGGTCTTGGATGAAGCGATCAAAGTCATCCATGTTGATCGACTGTGTGGTGTTTTTTCTCAAATGAAGCGCAAGTGCTACGCAAAAGGGAGCAGACATCTGGGCCGCTTGCACATCCTTTGGGTTGGATGACGTTAAACGGCCAAAGATGACCTTGGGCACACCCAGGTCGATGCGTTCAATTTTTTGTGGGTCAAAATTCTTTGACTCCACAAAAGTCGAGGCTGCTTCTATGGCCGAGAGCACCCGCGCTGAGCTCGCATGCGGTTTGATGGCCACACCTGCTGTCTCATAATGCAGCCCCAAGCCATTGAGCAGCTGCCCCAAGTCCAAGCTGTCTGAGTAGGCTTTAAAGAAACCATCTTCGCCCTCTAAGATGTCGATAGGTCCATCAAAGCCCGCCTCCACCAAGAGTGCGGCCTTCACGCCTGAGCTTGCCGCCTGAGCGGCATGCAATCTTTTGACGGTTGAGCCAGAATGAAAAAATTGTGTCAATCCGCCACAAAACGAGGCCGCCACGCCCAAGGTTTGGGCCACTTTGACAGCGCAATCAGGGCCCTTGAAAATCAATTTGGCTGCTGTGACTGCAGCGCCCAAGACCCCACAGGTGGACGTGCTTTGAAAGCCCCGCTTAAAGTGGCCCGGTTGAATGGCGAGCCCCAGTCGAATCATGCATTCATAGCCCGCCAAGATGGCATCAAGTGTTTCAAGGCCTGTGCTTTGACGCTCTTGCGCGATCGCCAAAGCGCTAGAGATGACGACGCAACCTGGGTGCAGCATGGCGCCCACGTGGACATCATCCGCGTCCACACTTCCGGCGTAGATCGTATTTAAAAAGGTGCAACTGAGCGCATCGAGTTCAAGCTCACTAAAGAGAACTCGACTGTTCCCCGAGTGGCTGGTCTTTGCCGTGAAGGCTTCACTCCAGCGACTCCAAGGCATGCGCTGACCAATGGAGGCGACACGAAAATAGTCAAGCAAGCACGCGATCAATTGATCTTGAATGGCTTGGGGTGCGAGCGAGTATTTCGCACTTGCGACAAATTCAGACAACTCAAGCGTGGGGGCTTTCATGATTTCAACCTCAGGGCCATCAAGGCGTTCGTGTTGGCCAGGCCGGCAACATCTCGGGTCGATTCAATCCACTGCAGGCAGTGTGAGGTGCCCACCTTTTCTTGCGATAGGTTGATAAATCGGCTGGAGATGTCCGCAAGTTTCATGGGGTTGGCCGGGCAGCCCAGTGGATGCTCAATGAAGTGTTCCAATGTTGAGCCATCAAGCAAGTGACAGCGCACTCTTGCAGCCACAGAGGCTTGGGAGGTTTTTTCCTCAACCTCTGGGTCCACATAGCAAGAGACTTTTGAGGACAGTTTCATCACCAGAGGGTTCTCAAACGCCTGAGCGAAGTCATCAATGGACAGGGAAATGGGGCCCGTTCGGGTGAGGCTCAAGTAAAAAGCCATGGCGACTGCAAATGGTGTGCTCAATTGGGCCTGCTGGTGATCAACGGGTTGGTTGGCGGTGAGTTTGCCCACCATGGCTGGATGCACACCAATTTCAATCGATTGAATTTGCTCAATCGGGAGGTTCTTTTGGCTGGCGATGTGCAAGGCGCACTCAATGGCACTTTGCATTCGGACACTGCCAGCATGCGGTTTGAGAGATATTTTTTCAATCTCAAAATACGTCCCCAATTGATGGGTCACTGTGCTTTCATCGAAGCGGTTAGAAAAAGCCTTTCCAAATCCTTGGACACCCTCAATGGCATCGATGGGTCCACTGAGGCCTTGGTGCGCCAACAGGGCGGCTTCTACGCCATTCATGGCAGCTTTGCCCGCGTGAAAGCGTTTGATGTCTGAGCCAGACACAAAAAACTGAGAAATGCCACATGCAAATGTAGCCGCGATTCCAAGGGCATTGCGGTGTTGTTCGACATTCAATTTGAGCAATTTGGCACAGGCAGCGGCGGCTCCAAATGCACCGCATGTGGGGGTGCCTTGAAAGCCCCGCAAAGAATGTTCAGGCTGAATGGACATGCCAATGCGAATGGCAGTCTCATACCCCACCAAGCAGGCCTCTAAGAGCGCTTGACCGCTCGCTTGGGTCACTTGTGCCATGGCAAGTGCCGCAGGCCACACACAAACTCCAGGGTGAATGATGGCTGCCACATGCGAGTCATCCCAGTCCAAGCTGCCACAAGCTGTGCCGTTGATGAAGGCCGCTTTGGCAACGTCGACTTGCAGATCATGGAGCATGACTTGTGCATTGCGATCCGATTGGTGGTGCCGATAAAGCGACAAAATGTCTTGCGTCCATTTGCGATCAATGCCGCCAACAGTGGCTCGAAAAATGTCGATCATCAAGACCTGCAAAATGTCCTTGACGCGAGCGGGAACTGCGTCCCATTTCAGATCGTGGCCAAATTGCGCCAGTGCGTGCGTGGCGCCAACGTGAGTCAAGCTCTGAGTTGGATCATTGATTTTTGATGTTTGCATTTTTAATGACTTTTTCCCATTTGGAGTAATCGGCTCTTAAGTACTGTGTGAGTTGACTGGGGGTGCCACCCATCAATTCAATGGACTCTTCAGCAAATCGTTTTTTGGTTTCTTTGTTGCTTAAGATTTTATTCATCTCGCTGTTGAGTCTAGCCACAACGGATCCACTCATGGCGGGCGGCCCATACAAGCCCCACCACTGATTGGACTCAAATCCTTTGAGCCCACTTTCTGAAAGGGTAGGAACGTCAGGGGTGATTTCAAGGCGATTGAGACTGGTGACGCCGATCATTTTGAGCTTGCCGGCTTTGACCATGGGGTTGACACTTGCATAAGCCGCAAACAAGGCGGTCACTTGTCCTCCAATGGTGTCTGCAACAGCGGGCGCAGCCCCTTTGTAGGGGACATGAAGCAGTGACACGCTGGCATATTGGTTAAAGAGCTCTCCGGTGAGGTGGCTCAAAGTGCCCGCGCCGTTGGAGGCAAAACTGAATTGTGAGGGTTTCGCCTTGGCTTGAGCAATCAAGTCGCCAATGGTGTTGATGGACTCTTTGGGGTTGACAACCAACACATTGGGAGATGAGCCAATCAAAACAATCGGCGTAAAGTCAGTGAATGGGTTGTAGAGGGACTTTTCTGCCAAAAGGGGGTTGATCGACATGGCGCTGCTGGAGGTCAACAGCAATGTGTATCCGTCCGGTTCGGCTTTTGCAACAAACAGGCTCCCAATGCCGCCGCCCGCACCTGCTTTGTTTTCAACGACAAAGGGTGAGCCAAGGGATTCGGATAATTTTTGCGTGACCAGTCTGAGCACCACATCCGCTGCGCCACCTGCTGGGAAAGGGGTGATGACGTGAACGGGATGATCGGGGTAGGCGCCTGCAAGACTGAAGGCGCATGAAAGTGTGCAAAGCACTGCGAGGCTGAAGTGTTGAATGGATTTGAATCGATCGGTCATGGCTCTTGGGTCAAGGTCGGTGTTGGGAGGGGCAAACGCTTGGAAATTTTATCTGGCGTCTTTGAATGACGGCTGCATTTGGGGATATATTTCAGGCACCATTGTAGAAATGAATACTTACGCCAAAGTGAGGGCGATCAGTAAAGTGGCCTAGGGAAAATCATAGCAAAGGAGAGCTAAGCTTATGAGCAAGAGATGGACGGTGAGGCCCGAGGGGTCGAATTGGGGCGACTTTGGCGATGATGATCAATTCGGTCGCATGAACCTGATCACGCCCCAAAGAAGGCTACAAGCCATGCAAGAAGTGCGCACGGGAGAGGTTTTCTGTCTCAGCTTGCCCTTGGACAAGCCTGGTGGCCAAGTTCTCAATGGTCACCGCTGTGCACCGGTTTTCAAGCCCGTGACCAATGCGCAAGGACACAAAATTTTTAATTTTGCGTTGAATGCGTTGGATCAACGGCTCACCGATGTTTCAAGTGATGAGGCGGTGCTCTTGTACAGCCAGTACTCAACGCAGTGGGACAGTTTTTCGCACAAAGGGTCTTGGTTCGATGTGGACGGCCATGGCCAGCCGAAAAAAGTTTTTTACAACGGTTGGGACATTGTCGATGCGCAAGGGCAAGGTCTGCAAGGTGAACTCGGTGCCAAGGCCTTGTCCATTGCCAACATGGCACAAAAGGGCGTTCAAGGCCGTGGCGTGATGATCGATCTCTTTCGTCATTTTGGACAACAACGGGTGCATGTGAATTTGGAGATGCTTTTGTCCATTCTGGATCAAGAGCGCATTGAGGTTCAAGAGGGTGATATGGTGTGCTTTCACACAGGCCTGGATGACTTGATCATGCAAAGCCCCGTCAGTGGCCCCAACGAAACCATCAAAACGGCTTGTGCCGTTTTGGATGGAGAGGACGAGGGCATTCTCAATTGGATCACGCAAACGGGTTTGAGTGCCATTGCCTCTGACAATTTGGCGATCGAGGCCTCATCGACCTTAGGGGTTCGACATGGACTGGGCGAGCGAGGTGCAGTATTGCCACTTCATGAGCACTGTTTGTTCAAACTCGGCGTGCACTTGGGTGAACTTTGGTATTTGAGCGAGCTCTCCAATTGGTTGCATCAAAACCAACGCCACCGGTTTTTATTGACCGCGCCGCCCTTGAGATTGCCTGGCGCAGCGGGCTCGCCCGTGACCCCTGTTGCAACGGTGTAGTCTTCTGGGTCAACGTGTTCTTAGTGGGAGGGTGCAAGAAGGAAGTCAAGGACTTGTTCGGTGCATGCTTGAACATGGGTCAGGTGAATCATGTGGTACTCAGAGGGGATGTGTTCGATGCGAATGTTCTTGATGAGCGATTGAATCAAGGCTTCTTGATCCGCATCGGTGATTTGACCGTTGCTGGGCATGATGGCTAGGGTGGGACACTGGATGAGGGGCAAAAAATCCTTTGCATTGGCACTGTTGACAAGTTCAGAGTAACGCACCAGCACTTCAGGTTGACCTTTTGCAAACTCGTCGACATACCAATCAATCAACTTGGGGTCTGTGTCTGGGGCAAAGCGAGTCATCACACTGGTCTCACGCACCCAGTTTTTAATGCCCATTTTTTTCATGGCATCCAACCTCGAGCCGTGTCCCATGGCGTAACGTGATTTCATGGTGTCACTGATGAAGACAGGCGTGGCCACCAAAATCAGCGCTTTGACCAGCTCTGGGTGCAGACTGGCCAGTGCCATGCCCAAAATTCCGCCCATGGACTCGCCGCAGTAATAGACTGGCGCTGAACCAAGGTGATGGATCAATTGCACCAAGTCATTGACGCAGTCCTGGATCGAGATGTCTTTGGCCGGGTCTTCAATGCGAGACGACTGGCCCACGCCACGCATGTCGGCACGAATGATTTTGAAATGTCTGCTGAGCTCAGGGATCCATCTGTACCAAAACGCTCCACTGCGACCGTTGCCGTGCTGCAATAGGAGGGTGGGTCGGTTCTGCCAAGGATCGGTGAAGTCATCCTCGCGGTAAAAAATTTCAATGTTTTTGGCAACTTGAAGGCTTGGCATGGGGTCAATCCAATGTGATTTTAATTTTTTGTGTGAGTTCTAACCACTGTTTTTTGTCGCGGTTAAAAAAGTCGGAAAATTCTTTTGGCGAGCTGCCAATGGGCGTTGCGCCATCTTTGCTCAGACGGTTCAAGACCTCAGGGTCCTTCAACGCCTTGGCGATCTCTTGAGACAGTTTGTTCACAATCGTTGCTGGTGTTTTGTTGGGGACAAAGACACCGTACCAGCCATCGACTTGGTATTTGGGGTAACCCAATTCCTTGATGGTGGGCACATCGGGCAAGACCTTGGAGCGGTGTTCACTGGTGACGGCCAATACTTTTAATTTCTGTGCTCGAATCAAGGCGCCGCCAGCCAAGAGATTGTTGAGCATGGCTTGAACTTGTCCGCTGATCAAATCGTTGTTGGCCGGGGCTGCGCCTTTGTAGGGCACGTGGATGAGCTCAATGCCTGCAATGTCTTGGAGCAATTCCATGCCCAAGTGTGGCCCGCTGCCCGTGCCGGAAGAGGCGTAACTGACTTTCCCAGGGTTTTGCTTGGCATACTCAATGAATTCTTTGAAGGAGTGGATGGGCAAGTTTGGAGGAACGGTGAAGAGGTAGGGGTATAGGGCCACGAGGCTGACGGGGGCAAAATCTTGATCGGTGCTGTAGGGCAGGCTTTTGTAAATCGCGGGTGCAATGGCGTGCGAGGCAATGGTCAATAAAAGGGTCAAGCCGTCAGGACTTGAATGGGCCACATAATCGGCGCCAATCACACCATTGGCGCCAGATTTGTTCTCCACGATCACCGCTTTACCGAGTTGCTGGCTCAATTTGTTGGCCAATGCTCTTGCAACGGCATCGGTTCCCCCTGCGGCCGGAAAAGGCACAATCATCTTGATGGGCTTGCTGGGCCATTCAGAGGCGTCTTGGGCAAAGCTTGTGCTGCTCAGACAGGCAAATTGCAGGCAACTCACTGCCAGGGCGCATCCTGCTTGGCGAATGAAACTGTTCAGGGTTGGAGACACAAGGGATTCCTTAAAGAGGGGCAAGGCGCTTGGGCTCAAAAGAGGTTGCACGCGACAAGTTTAAAAAAAAGAGGGAGCAACTCAAGGCTTGCGCATGGGGGTCGCAAGGAGCTCTTTGCTCAACTCTTGATGCCACCATTTGGCTTGTCCTGTGGTGCCATGACCGGATGTTTGGTCGCTGGATGCGATCAGATGAAATCGCGCATTTTTGATTCTTTGGAGTGCGCGCTCAATGCGGGCGAGCTCGGGTGGATTTCTCTCATCGTCTTCGGCATTGATGATCAAGACACGCGCTGAGATGTTTTCTAGGAAAGGCTCAGGGTCGTAATCGGCCGATGACTCCCATTGGTACAAATTGTCATTGGCATCAGCGGGCGTCGCATCGCTCAATTTTGAATTCACAAAAGCATCGGCTTTTTCTCGAGTGGCCCCTATTCTTTGCAAGGCTTTCGTGCCGCCACTCGTGGCGATTGAGAAAAAAGCGGATGCAAATTTTAAACTTTTGGGCTGCTCTGTGTAGTTGCCGTTGTTCCAAGTGGGGTCGTTTTTGATCGAGTCGATGATGAGTCTTCTGGTCATCCAATTCCTGCCTGACATGGCACTGGGCGTTGAGGCCAAGGGGACCAAGAGATCCATGAAATCGGGGTACAAGACGCCCCACAACCAAGTTTGCATGCCGCCCATGGAGTTGCCACTCACAAGTCTCAAATGCTCAATGCCCAGCCCCTCCGTGATGAGCCTGTATTGGGCCTTGACCATGTCTTCGTAGTTGTATCTTGGAAACTGTCGTTTGAGACCGTCTGAGGGTTTGCTGCTTCGCCCAACACCAATGCTGTCTGGCAACACAATGAAGTATTTGTTCGCATCGAGTGCTTGTCCCGGGCCAAAAAGTTCCCCCGCAAATTGCGTGTTCAATAGAGATTTGGCGCTGCCTGCTGTGCCGTGCAACATCAATACAGGCAAACCTTTGGGGTCTCCCACCGTCGTGAAACCAACGGTCAACTCTTTGAACACCTCGCCGGTGTGAAATTTAAAGTTTTTGGCAACCCAAGTCCGCTCAATGGCTTGGGGGTAATTTTGTGCTTTCGCACCCAGCACATTCATCATGAACAACACGCAAAAAATAAACCGAAACATGGGGCTTTGGGCTTTTCAGGGCCAAAAAGGTCAAAACAGCTGCTCAGTATATTTTATTTACAAGTTTCGTGCTCGAAGGTGTGCCCTGCCTCGGTGCGCTCAAGGCCTTGGATTGGGCTGTGCAAGGCTAGCGTCTTTGCGATTGGATTTGATGACGGTTTGTGTTGTGAACTGTTGCATCAAGGGGCAGGGGTCATCGCTGAAGCATTGATGTTCGGTGATGCACGCGTCAAAGCCGTCTTTGGTCTGCACGTGGACTTGCGCATTGGGGCAATAGGGAAGGGTTTGTTTTTTTTGCATCTTGAACTTTCAAAGCGGTCTTGCAGGTTCAATTTACTGTGAACAAGCTTTCTGGTCTTTGATCAATATCAAGCAACTCGTACAAACGATCAAGGCACTAGCAAGTGCAAGCGTCTTTCAAGACTCAACGCGTTTCAACTCCCTGGTGCCCAAGAATCCTTCAAGCCCGTGATGCGATTAAAGACGGGCGACGTGCTCGTGTGGTCGATGCGGTCGCTCACAAAGTAGCCGTGACGCTCAAACTGCAAATGTTGATTGCCAGCAACAGCGCTCAAACTGGGCTCCACTTTGGCTTGAACGGTTTTGAGGCTGTCTGGGTTGATGGCCAAAAGGAAGTCTTTGCCGCCCGCATCGGGTTGGGGATCGGTGAAGAGTCGGTCATAGATGCGCACTTCAGCGCTCAAGGCGTCCATCTGGCTCACCCAAGTGATCACGCCCTTGACCTTGATGGCATTGGCCCCAGGTGTGCCGCTTTTGGTGTCTGCAATGATTTTTGCCAAGACTTCAGTCACCTCACCTTTTTCGTTGGTGACACACCCCTCGCACTCAATCACGTAGCCGTACTTCAGACGAACCTTGTTGCCGGGGAAAAGCCTAAAAAAGCCTTTCGGTGGTGTTTGTGCGAAATCGGATTTTTCGATCCACAAATGTTGAGAGAATAAAAAATCACGCTGACCCCACTCAGGGTGACTTGGATGCATGGGGGCTGAGACAGGGAGGCTGGCCACCTCTCCCATCACCTCTTGCCAGTTGGTCAAGGTCAGTTGCAGGGGCTCCAAGACGGCCATGGCTCTTGGCGCCTTGCCCTCCAGGTCCTCTCTGAGACAACCCTCAAGGGTGCTGTAATCAATCCAGCTGTCACTTTTTGTGACACCAATGCGTTCAACAAAGGCGCGGATGCTCTCGGGCGTAAAGCCTCTTCTGCGAAGCCCCACAAGGGTGGGCATCCTCGGGTCATCCCAACCGCCCACATGGCCCTCGTTCACGAGTTGTGCCAATTTTCTCTTGCTCGTGATCACATAGGTCAAATTCAAACGTGCAAACTCATACTGCTTGGGGGCTGGGGCGCTCAAGAGCCCAAGTCCAATGAGTTTGTCCAAAAGCCAATCGTAAAAGGGGCGTTGATCTTCAAACTCTAGTGTGCAAAAGCTGTGTGTGATGTGTTCAAGTGCGTCCTCTATCGGGTGTGCAAAGGTGTACATCGGATAGATGCACCAACGGTCTCCCGTTCGATGATGGTGCGCTCGACGAATGCGGTAAATGGCCGGGTCACGCATGTTCAAGTTGGGAGAGGCCATGTCAATTTTTGCGCGCAGCACGGCCGTGCCATCTGCCAACTCACCGTTCTTCATGGCGCCAAAGCGAGCCAAGTTCTCTTGTGGGCTTCGATCGCGAAAGGGGCTGTTGGTCCCTGGTGTAGAGAAATCCCCGCGGGTGGACCTCATTTGATCAGCACTTTGCTCATCAACGTAGGCATCTCCTGATGCAATCAAGGCAAGTGCAGCCTCGTGCATGAATTCGAAATAGGCGCTGGCCTCATACAAATGAGAGACCTTTTGGCCATTGATCTCTTTGTCCCAATCAAAGCCAAGCCACTTGACCGCATCCAAGATGGAGTTGACATATTCGGTGTCTTCTTTCTCTGGGTTGGTGTCATCAAAGCGCATGTGACACACACCCTCATAATCTTGCGCCAAGCCAAAATTGATGCAAATGCTTTTTGCATGACCGACATGCAAGTAGCCGTTGGGTTCAGGCGGAAAACGAGTTCGAATTGCCGCCGTGTCCAAAGGGCCCTGCGCTTGGTGAGATTTAGGTCCTGGAGAGCCCGCCCACTGGCGAGTGCTGTATTCGCCTTTGGCCAAATCTTGTTCGATGATCTGGCGTAAAAAATTGCTGGGCTTGTCTTGCGTCAAGGAAGGCGCAGCAGGGTGCGCGGGCGTTGGGGCATTGTGTGGAGATGGATCTTTGGCGCTCATGGCGCTGATTTTAGGCGCGTCTTGGTGCATAAGTGCGTTCAATGCGGCGCAAAACGATATTTTTTTGTATTCGTGCATCAAAGCTTGCACTTGCAAAGGATAATTGGCACGCTTTGGGTGCGAAAAGATCCAAGCAACAGATTGACTTTTGAACCAAGGATTGAGCGTGGACATGGACGTGATGCTGATGTTAAAAGCGGTGCTGATGGGGGTCGTTGAGGGACTGACCGAGTTTTTACCCATCTCCTCAACGGGACATTTGGTGCTTGTGGGTTCCTTGATTGAATTCGATGATGAGCGAGCCAAGGTCTTTGACATTGCCATTCAATCGGGCGCAATTTTTGCCGTGGTGCTTGTTTTTTGGACAAAGATTAAAACAACGGTGATGGCGCTCCCCAGATCAAGAACTGCTCAGCGCTTGACCATCAATGTGTGCATCGCCTTTTTGCCTGCGGTCATCATGGGGCTGCTTTTTGGTCATTGGATCAAAGCACACTTGTTCACCCCCTGGGTCGTTGCCAGCACCTTCATCGTTGGGGGCTTTGTCATTTTGTGGGCCGAAGGCTTTGGCCGCCCCAAGGCTTTGGATGAGCACCCCAATGACCGCGTTCGCGTGCTGAATGTGGAATCCATGTCAGGTCAAGATGCATTGAAGGTCGGCCTCGTTCAGTGTTTGGCCATGTTGCCGGGAACGTCGCGATCGGGCGCCACGATCATTGGCGGGATGCTGTTGGGTTTGAGTCGACAAGTGGCCACGGAATTTTCTTTCTTCTTGGCCATCCCCACGCTTCTCGGGGCTGGGGCCTACAGCCTGTACAAAGAGCGGGCGTTGTTAAGTTGGCATGATGCGCCGCTCTTTTTGGTGGGCTTGATCGTCTCCTTTTTGAGTGCGTGGGTGTGTGTGCGGTGGCTGCTCAAATTCATCTCAACACACAACTTTATGGTGTTTGCGTATTACCGCATTGCCTTTGGCCTCTTGATTTTGATCACCGCCCATTACGAGTGGGTTCAATGGAGTCATTGAGCGCTCCTCTTTCGCGCCAGGTGTCTATGGCGGCGCTAGGTTTGTAGCAATTTCTTTAAAGCATACAAGGCGTCAAGGGCCTCTTTGGGCGAGAGTTGATCGGGGTCAATCTCTTTGAGCCGGCTCTCAAGGGCTGTGGTGCTAAGAGAGGCATCGACTTCCTGGACATTGAACAAATCAATCTGCGCCTCTTGCAAATGCGCTTGTGCTTCAAGCGCACCCAAGACTTGCCTTGCGTGGTTCAAAACCGCTTGGGGGATGCCGGCCAATTTGGCCACTTGAATGCCATAACTTTGACTGGCTGGACCCGGTTCAATTTCGTGCAGAAAAACAATGTTCGAGCCCGTCTCGCTGGCCCCCAAATGGATGTTGATCGATTGCAGGTGATGGTTGGGAAATTCCGTCAACTCAAAATAATGGGTTGCGAACAAAGTGAACGATTGGCATTTGTTGTGCAGTTGGGTGGCAATGGCGGAGGCGAGCGACAGACCATCAAAGGTGGAGGTGCCTCGTCCTATTTCATCCATCAAGACCAAACTGTGAGCACTGGCGTTGTGCAATATAAACGCCGCCTCGGTCATCTCCATCATAAAAGTCGACTGTGCATTGGCCAAATCATCGGCGGCGCCAATTCGGGTGTAAATGGCATCAATGGGGCCAAGGGTACAAGACTGGGCGGGCACATGACTGCCCATACAGGCCAAGAGGACGATCAACGCGACTTGTCGCATATAGGTGGACTTTCCCCCCATATTGGGTCCGGTGATGATGTGCAGGCGCTGCTTGCGGCTCATGGCCGTGTTGTTGGCAATGAAGGCCTTGTTGGAGACTTCTTGCAGACGTGCTTCAACCACGGGATGGCGGCCTTTGGCGATTTCAATGCAGGGGTGGTTGACAAAAGACGGTGCACACCAGCCCAAGGTCTGGGAGCGCTCACAAAGTGTCAACAAGCAGTCCAGTTGTGCAAGGGCTTTGGCCATCGCGGCAAGCAGGGGAACCGTTTCTTGAAGGGTGTCTAAAAGTTGCTCGTAGAGCCATTTTTCACGGGCCAAGCCTCTTTCTTGAGCCGACAAAGCCTTGTCTTCAAATTCCTTGAGCTCAGGGGTGATAAAACGCTCCGCATTTTTGAGCGTTTGTCGCCTGCGGTAGTTCTCGGGAATGCGATCGAGTTGGCCTTGTGTGACTTCAATAAAGAAGCCGTGCACTTTATTGAATTGGACTCTCAAGTTGGGGATGCCAGTGCGTGCTCGTTCCTGGGTCTCTAGGTCCAAAAGAAACGCATCGCAATTGTTTTGTATGCCCCTTAATTCATCAAGAGACGCATCAAAGCCATCAGCGATCACGCCGCCATCGCGCACCATGGCCGATGGCTCCGGGGCAATCGCGCGAGCGATCAAAGCCGGCCAGGCTGGATCGATCACGAGCTCTGCGCCAAGATGCGACAACAAGGCAGTGGGTGAGAGTGTCAACAGTTGCTCGCGAAGCACTTGCGCTTTTTGAAGTGAGCGGGTCAAGGCGATGAGCTCGCGTGGTTTGACTTGTCTGAGTGCAATGCGTGCGCTGATGCGCTGCACATCGGCCATGCCTTTGAAGTGATCGCGCAGTTGGATGTAATGGGCTTGACTGCTGCCTTGCATCAAGATCTCGATGGCGTCAAGGCGTTGACGAGGCGTGTCCCTGGATCTGTTGAGCTCCAACATCCAACGCTTGAGTTCTCTAGAACCCATCGAGCTTTGACACGTGTCAAGCAATGAGAACAAGGTGGGCGCATCTTCGCCTTTGAGCGTCTGGGTGAGCTCCAAATTTCTGCGCGTGCTGGGGGGTAAATCAATCAAATCGTCTTTCAAGATCACTTGAAGGGATTTGATGTGAGGCAGGCTTTGACCTTGGGTGTGCTCGGCATAGCTGAGCAGTGCGCTGGCCGCGGCATGTGCGGCACTGAGGTGCTGTGCATGCCAGGCTTCTAGAGATTGGGTTTGGAGTTGTTCTTGGAGTTTCCTCACCCCCAGATCGGCCTCAAATTGCCACTCCGTTCGCTGCGTCAGAACATGGGGCCCCACGAGTTTGGCTCTCAATGCGACAGGCAAACTTTGCGAGCTAATCACCTCGCTTGGGGCGATGCGGTTGATACATTCTCTCAGGTCTGCGCTGGGGCACTGAGTGAGATAAATTTCGTTTTGCGTGAGACTCATCCAAGCCAGGCCGCAGCCTTGCTCAGAGGCGGCTCGCTCACTTGCAAAGACGCTCAGCAAGTAGGACTCGGTTTTGTCGGACAAGAGTTCCGTGTCCGTTAAGGTGCCGGGCGTCAGAACACGAACGACTTTGCGTTCAACGGGCCCTTTGCCTGTGATCTCTCCAACTTGTTCGCAAATGGCGACCGATTCACCGCGCTTGAGAAGTTTGGCCAGGTAACCTTCTGCTGAGTGAAAAGGCACGCCCGCCATGGCGATGGGTTGCCCAGCACTTTGTCCGCGGTGCGTTAAGGTGATGCCCAGCATGTCGCTGGCTTTGTGTGCATCTTCATGAAAGAGCTCATAAAAGTCCCCCATCCGATAGAACACCAAGGTCTGTGGGTATTGCGCCTTGATCGCTTTGTATTGCTGCATCATGGGCGTATCCGTCTCGCCCTTTTGCGCGACGTCTTTGCTTGTTTTGCTGCTGTCCTCTTTCATACGGCTGTTGGGTGTGGGGTGCAGGATGCGCGAAGGTTAATGGGTCAACACAAAGCGAGGTGACGCCGCTTTGGTTCGCTCAGTTGCCTTGGGAGGAGCGCAATCTTTTGAGAGCCAAGGAGGTGGGCGAGGTTGGTGCCTTGAGCGTGAAGGTGCCGCTTGGAGCAGCTTTTTCTTCGCTGTTGACGTCCTCGGTGCTGGACGCGCTCGTGTGGAATTTGGAGTAAGGCTTCAAAATAGGCACCATTTGTGCGTAAATCTTGGGACTTGCGGCCATGACTTCTTGCGCATCTAAATAAGGGGCTTCGCCGCTGTAGTTGCCAATGAGGCCGCCAGCTTCGGTGACCAACAATGAGCCCGCAGCGATGTCCCAAGGCGCCAAACCGGTTTCAAAAAATCCATCGGTGTAACCGGCAGCAAGATACGCCAAATCAAGTGCGGCAGAACCTGGGCGTCTGAGCGCAGCGGTTTTGGGGATGATGTCTTTTAAGATGCTCAAGTAGGCGCTCAAGTCATCCTCAGCGCGAAATGGAAAGCCTGTGCTCAGCATGCAATCCTTGAGTTGCGTGCGTTTGCTGACTCTCATGCGTCGGTCGTTGACAAATGCGCCGCGTCCCTTTGTGGCCGTGAACAAGTCGTTGCGGGTGGGGTCATAAATGACGGCTTGTTCGATTTTGCCCTTGACTTGAAGGGCAATGCTCACACAATAAACAGGAAAGCCGTGAATGAAATTGGTGGTGCCATCCAAGGGGTCAATGATCCAGATGTGGTCGGCGTTGGCTGACCCATGGGTCGTGCCAGATTCTTCTGCCAAGATGCCATGATCGGGATACGCCCCAAGGAGCGTCTCAATGATGAGTTGCTCGCTTTCGTGGTCAACTTCTGTCACAAAGTCATTGATTTTTTTCTCGGAGATGCGAACAGACTCGACATCCAAAGCGGCTCGATTGATCACAGACCCTGCGGCTCGTGCTGCTTTGATGGCCACATTGAGCATGGGGTGTAGGGAGTTGGAGGGCATCATAAAAGAACAATCGTGAGTTTCAAAGGGGCGATATTGCGAGTGGGGGGTTCAATGCAAATCCGGTGTGCTTGTAAAAGAAAGTCACCCTGGATCAGGAAAAGAGCCTTGATAAATCTTTAAAATAGCACTGGGTTCAAAGCTTGGGTGCAAATGTCTGCCATTGGCGCTTGGGCTTGTGAGCGGTTTTTTGCTATTTAAAGTTCACTGACCGTATTTTAAGTCATCATTGGGGGAACTTCTCCTTTTTTAACGCCTCTTCAAGGCTTTGCCTGTCCTTAGATCAACATAAGCCTTCATGAAAACGCGTTTTATATTAATTCAGACCAGCCACGCTGGCAATGTGGGCGGCGTCGCAAGAGCCATGAAAGTCATGGGTTTTGATGATTTGGTCTTGGTCAACCCACGTTTTGACAATGTGCTCAGGCGCGAGGAGACCAAACAACGCGCAAGTGGCGCACACGATGTGCTCGAGCGCGCGCGCGTGGTCTCAAGCCTTGAGGAGGCGCTTGACGGGATGACGCATTTGTGCGCCACGGCCATGACCCCCAGAGATTTTGGTCCCCCTACGCGTTTTCCCAGAGAGCACTTCCAAGACGTGTTGGCCCCCGAGCGAGAAACACCCAGTGGCGTTGCCTTTCTTTTTGGTTCAGAGCGCTTTGGCATGCTGAACGACGATGTGTACCGCTGTGACGTGGCTTTGAGCATTCCCACCAACCCTCATTTTGGGTCCTTGAATTTGGCCAGTGCGGCGCAGGTTCTGGCCTATGAGTGGCGCCTGGCGCTTGGCGGGTTTTCGTCAGGCACGCCAGACCCGTATGCCTCTTTTGAGCCTGAGGCAGGGTCTCGTTCCTTGGCCGATGCCAAGGAGATCGCAGGCCTCATGGCACATTGGCAAGACTCGCTTGTGAAAATTGGTTTTCTTGATCCCTTGGCACCTAAAAAACTCATGCCACGCTTGCAGCAAATATTTAACCGTGCGAATCTCTCCACCGAGGAAGTCCACATTCTCAGAGGTGTTGCTAAACAAATGGTCCCCAAAGAACCGCTAAAAAGAATAGACTAGGCGCGTTATGTTTAAAACGATAAGAGATGATATTGAATGCATTTTTGAGCGCGATCCTGCGGCCAAGAGCCGCTTTGAGGTGCTCACTTGCTATCCAGGCTTGCATGCTTTGATCCTGCACCGCGCTGCACACGCCCTTTGGGGCATGGGCCTGTGGTGGTTGGGTCGCTTTATTGCCCATGTGAGTCGTTTTTTGACGGGCATTGAGATCCACCCGGCGGCCAAAATAGGTCACCGCGTTTTCTTTGACCACGCGATGGGCGTGGTGGTGGGAGAGACGGCAGAAATAGGAGATGGTTGCACAATTTACCAAGGGGTGACGCTTGGGGGCACGAGTTTGTACAAAGGTGCAAAACGCCACCCCACACTGGGTCGAGATGTGGTGGTGGGTGCAGGCGCCAAAGTGCTCGGAGGGTTCGAGGTGGGCGACGGCGCTCGCATTGGGAGCAATGCGGTGGTGACCAAGCCCGTTCCCAAGGGCGCCACGGCCATTGGCAACCCAGCGCGCATCATTGAGCCTCAGTCCAAAAGTGTTGCTCCGCATGAAAGCGCTCACACCACAAGCTCGGACAGTGCCTTGGCACCGGCAAGTCAGCCTGTCTCCTTGGACCTCACCGACAAGTCCAGTGTTCAAAATGCACAAGACCCTTCGGCTTTTTCAGCCTATGGCATCACCCAAGCCGATGACCCCGTGGCCCAGTCCATCAAGGAGTTGAGCGATCGCGCGATGGAGCAAGAGCGTCTCATCTTGGCGCTGCAAACTCAGCTGGCAACCCTGCAGCGAGACGCCAAGCGTTGAGCGCTTTGAGTTGAGTCTAGATTCTTCTTGAGTGAAGTGCTGTTTTGGGTCGGAATGCTTTGCAAAACTCTTCTTTGCACTCCAAATAAGGTCCCCCAATCAAGTCGATGCCGTAAGGCACGGCGGCAAAGATGCCTTGGACCACGGTGTGACCCTTCTCATCCTTTAGGCCGCCCAAGGTCTCTTCAATCGATTTGGGTTGACCGGGTAAATTGATGATCAAACTGGCGTCTTTGATCACTGCAACTTGTCTGGACAAGATGGCGGTCGGGACAAAATGCAGGCTGATTTGACGCATCTGTTCACCAAATCCTGGCATTTCTTTGCCTTGAACCGCCAAGGTGGCCTCAGGCGTCACGTCCCTAGGCGACGGGCCTGTGCCCCCAGTGGTCAAAATCAAATGGCAACCTTCTTTGACCCAGTCCAGCAAACATGCGGTGATCAAGGCTTGCTCATCGGGGATGATGCGGGCTTGCCACTCAATGGGGTTCCAAAGAGCGCTTGAAAGCCAATTTTTTAAAGCGGGCAGCCCCTTGTCTTCGTAAACGCCGCTAGAAGCGCGGTCGCTGATGGAGAGCAAACCAATCTTTACGGGGTCACATCTGGGGTCGACGGGGGGGGAAGCGTTCATGTTGATCAAGAAAGGGTCGGGGTTCTTTGTGGCGTGGGCTTGGAGAAAAGTTCAGAGGCTTTAAAGCGGTTCAAGGCGCTAGGGGTTCTTCATCTTGTTGTTCGGCAAGGCTTTCTTGGTGCTTGAGGCCCATGGCGGCTCTGATCCACTGAAAAATTTCTCTATAAGCGCGCGACTGCCTTGGGGCCAGTCCCATGGAGGTTTCTTTCTCGCCAAGGGGCACGGCATCCTTTCTGGCTTGACGAATCAAGGCGCGAAGTTGTTGTGCATCGGTGTCAGCAAAGAGCACCATCCACTGCGCAAACGCGTCTTGATCGTTGATCAAGCGGTCCCGCCACATTTCCGCTTCATGCAGGGCTTTGGTCTCTGCGGCGGAGCCGCCGTGTTGAACCAGGAGGCTTTCTTTGATGCGTTCAATGTCCTCTTCGGAGAGTTTGCGCATGAGTTTGCCAACGTACTGCATTTGACGACGTTTGCCCTCAAAGTCGGTGATTTTCTTGGCTTGCGCCAAGGCATCCACAAGGGTGCTTGAGAGGTGTCCCAGGTCGAGCAATTTTTGTTTCAGATCGGTCCTGAGGTCGAGCAACTCAACGCCGAGTTTTTGCCGCTCAGTGCTTTCGCGTTTGAGATCGGTTTTGCTCGCGCTGTCGCTGCCTTTGAGTTCACGTTTATAGGCCAAATCAAGTTCGCTGCCTTCAGCAACAAACTCTCCTCGAACGTAGTAGCCTTTTTTGGGTTTTCTTGACATCTTGGGGTGAATTATCGCCTGCATTGCGAGAAGGTCAAAGGCGACAGTATCATATACGTTCATGAAAAAATTAAAAACATCCCAACTTTCCTCCCCCAAAGACACTTTGACGGGGTTTTCTTACACCAGAGCGCACTTTGAGTCACTGGTCGATCACGCCTTGGCCCATGCACGCAAGCTCGGTGCAAGTGACGCTGGAGCGGAAGCCTCAGAGGGGTGCGGCTTGAGCGTTTCGGTCAGAAAGGGCGCGCTTGAGACGGTGGAGCGAAACCGAGACAAAGCATTGGGTGTCACGGTCTATTTGGGTGCAAGACGCGGCAACGCGAGCACCTCTGACTTCTCCTTTGCCGCCATCGAGAGAACCGTGCAAGCGGCTTATGACATTGCCCGCTTCACGGCCCAAGACCCGGCTGCTGGATTGCCAGATGCGCGAGACGTCTGCAAAAGTTACAAAGATTTGGGTCTATTTCACCCTTGGCAAATCACAGCACAAGAGGCGTGTGCTTTGGCCATCGAGTGCGAAGACGCTGCATTCAAGACCGACAAAAAGATCACCAACAGCGAGGGGGCGGCTGTTTCTGCGCAACAAAGCCACTTCTTTAGCAGCCACACCAGGGGATTCAGAGGTGGGTATGCGAGCTCCAGGCACAGCCTGTCCGTGGCCCCCATCGCAGGCAAGGGCGACCAAATGCAAAGGGATGCCTGGTACAGTTCCATGAGGGATCCGCTTTTATTGGCTTCGCCCCAGTCGGTGGGTCGTTACGCGGCTGAGCGTGCGCTCAGTCGTTTGAAATCTCGCAAAATCTCCACCCTCGAATGTCCTGTGCTTTTTGAATCCACCTTGGCCGCTGGTTTGCTCGGGCATTTTGTTCAAGCGATCAGTGGTGGGGCTTTGTACAGGAAAAGTACCTTCTTGTTGGACTCGTTGGGCAAGCAAGTCTTTCCCAAGGACATCTATTTGGAGGAGGATCCTTTCGTGTTGGGCGGCAAAGGGAGCGCGCCCTTTGATGACGAGGGGGTCAAGACCCATGCCAGACGGGTTGTGGATGCAGGGCGTGTGCAGGGGTATTTTTTAGGCACTTATTCAGCTCGAAAGCTCGGCATGAGAACCACAGGCAATGCTGGAGGGTCCCACAATTTGGTTTTGAGCTCCAAGCTCACGCGAGAGCACGATGACTTGAAACGCATGATTGAAAAGTTGGGCACGGGCCTGTTTGTCATCGAGTTGATGGGCCAAGGCGTGAACTACGTGACCGGGGACTACTCAAGGGGCGCGAGTGGATTTTGGGTGGAGAAGGGCGAGATCGCCTTTCCCGTTCAAGAGATCACCATTGCAGGCAATTTGGCCAAAATGTTCAAGGGCATCAAGGCGGTGGGCGCAGATCGCTACAACTATGGTGCCAAGACCGTGGGCTCCATCTTGATTGACAAGATGACCGTTGCGGGCAGCTAAGGCACGCCAACGCTGATATAAAAAAAGGGGCGCAGTGAACGCACTGCACCCCTTTTGTCGTTCTTGCGCTCAGACGGATGGGTTGAGCGCGGCTTTGACGGCCAAGGAGACGTGTGACATTTCCGCTTTGCCCGTGAACTCGGTCTTGGCCGCGGCCATGACGCGCCCCATGTCGGCGGGCCCGTTGGCCCCCAATTGAGTCACCAACGCTTTAACGGCCGCGTTCACTTCCTCTTGGCTCATTCTTTTAGGCAAATACACCTCAAGCACGGCCATTTCATCGCGCTCGATTTGGGCCAAATCTTCGCGTTTGGCTTGCTCGTAAGCGCTGATGGAGTCTTTCCTTTGCTTGATCAGCTTGTCGATGATGGCAACAATTTGGATGTCATCCAAGGTGATGCGCTCATCGACTTCTTTTTGTTTCATGGCCGCTTGCAGCAAGCGAATGGTGCCCAAGCGTGCGCTGTCTTTGGCCTTCATGGCCGTTTTCATGTCTTCGGTGATGGTTTCTTTGAGGGTCATTGTGTTTCTCCAGGGCTCAATGCAAAAAGCTCGTCAAGGTGATGGACCCAGACGAGCTTTGAAGGGGAAGGCTGAATTGAGGGTTAAATCAATAAAGCTTCTTGGGCAACTGCATGCTGCGCACACGTTTGTAGTGGCGTTTAACAGCGGCCGCTTTTTTCCTCTTGCGCTCAGCAGTGGGTTTTTCATAAAACTCACGTGCACGAAGGTCGGTCAAAAGGCCTAATTTTTCAATAGTGCGCTTGAATCTGCGCAGTGCCACATCAAAGGGCTCGTTTTCTTTAACGCGAATGGTTGTCATTGACGGTGAAATTTAATTGTGCTTACAGAGGGTTTCGGAGAAGATCAGGCTCCAAAGCCATGCCAGCGGTTATCCCAACTCTAACATTTGCGGCCGTTGGGTTTAGCCAGTAAAGAGATCGATTATAGCTTATTTAATTGACTTGCCAAGCCATTTGCACATGCAAATGCGCTGGACCAAGCCCATTGGAAGTTGTAACCCCCAAGCCAGCCCGTGATGTCCACGACTTCTCCAATGAAATACAGGCCTGCTTGTTTGGATTGCATGGTTTGCTGGGACAAGTCTCTGGTGTCGACGCCACCCGCGGTGACCTCCGCTTTTTTATACCCCTCAGTGGTTTGAGGGCGCAGCTCCCAGTTTTGTAGGGATTGAGTGATATGTTGAATACTTTTGTTTGATAGATCGGGCATGGATTTGAGCCACTCGGGGTTGAGGTGGCTCCAAGTCTGCGCAAGTCGGTTGGGCAATTGAGTGCTCAATTCATTGAGGAGAAGTTTTTTTGATTGTTGTTTTAACGCCAACAAGAACGCCCCAAGATCCAAATGGGGCAGCAAATTGATGTTCAGCGCTTGCTCCTCATGCCAATAGGAGGAGATTTGAAGGGCTGCGGGCCCTGAGAGTCCTCTGTGCGTGAAGAGCAAGTCTTCTTCAAAGCTGGTTTTTTTCTTGCCTTGCCCAATTTCAATCAAAACGGGCAAGGACACGCCCGAGAGACTTGCAAAGGAGGACCATGCTTGAGGTTCAAAGACCAGGGGCACCAATGCCGGGCGAGTGGGGGTCACGCGAATACCAAATTGCTTGGCCAAACGATAGCCCAAATCGGAGGCGCCAATTTGAGGTATGGACAAGCCTCCAGTGGCGACGACCACGGCTTGACTTTGTATGCGGCCTTGATCGGTGAGTGCTTCGTAATAAGGCGTGGCTTGGTCGTGGTGATTCAGGTGTTCAAGTTTGCACGACGGCATGATTTGCACATGCGCGCCACTGGCACCTGCATCGCATTCTAGAAGCAGTGCTTGTATCAAATCCTCAGATGAGCGGTCGCAAAAGAGTTGACCTTTGTGTTTTTCATGAAAGGGCACATGCTTGGCGCGCATCCACTGGACGAAATCCTGGGCGCTGTATCTGGACAGGGCGCTGGTGCAAAAGCGTGGGTTTTCTGAGATGAAATGCTTGCTCGGTTGCTGTGGGTCGATATCGATATTGGTGAAGTTGCTGCGCCCGCCCCCTGAGATGCGCACTTTTTCAGCCAATTTGCTGGCGTGGTCAATGACGATCACGTTCAGCCCCTTTTGTTTGGCAATGCCGGCACAAAAGAGGCCCGCCGCGCCGGCGCCAATGATCAAGACATCGGTTTTAAACATGGTGAATCAACCTTCAGGTCAGGGTCATTGGGCAAGAAAGGCCTCAACGACTTGGGCCAATGCTTGGGGTTGGTCGTGGTGCAGCATGTGACCGCTTTCCTTGACTTGGGTTTGGCTCAAATGAGCCACCGCTTGAAGTCTTTCTTGGTACTGATCAAAGGTATACGTCCCCTTCCACCAGCGATCCAATTGTAAGTCGCTTGAATGAACGCAAAGGGTGGGGGCCGTGATGCCTTTGAAGATTTCTTGCATTTCGTCCAAACGGTACAACTGTGCACTGACCACTTTGTGGGCCGCCCGCGCTTTGAGGCGCCACTCACCGTTTTCTAGCGGACAAGCCCACTGGCTTGCTAGCCAATGGGCAAAGTCTTCTTTGAGTCTTGGGTTGTTCTTCATCAAACGTTTGGCCACATCGTTCAAGTTGGCATAAGGTTTGAGGGCCAAACTTTGTTGGTCCAGGGCTTTCAATTCATCTAGCCAGCGTCGGTAGCGACCTTTGGCCATCGAGGCTCGGGTCGCGGGCATGCCAAATCCCTCAAGATTGATCAATTTGTGGATTCGCGCCTCTTGAATACCTGCGTACATCATGGCCACATTGCCCCCCATGCTGTGACCGAGCACATTGAATGTCTTGCAGCCCAGTGTTGCTTCGAAGTGGTCCAGTAAAAAGTCCAGGTCCCCCAGATAGTCAGCAAACACATAGTGATCCACGTCGGGTCCTTGGGTGTCTCCAAATCCACGCCAGTCCGGTGCAATGATGAACCGGTCTGGATTCAAGGCGTCGACCAAAAATTGAAAAGATGCGGCCAAATCCATCCAGCCGTGAAGCAGGACCAATGGAGGTTCTTGCGTTTGCTGCTGTCCCCAGGTCAGCACGTGGTACTGGTGACCTCGGATCTCGAGCTTTAAAGACTTGGCGACGCGTTGGGGGCGGTACATGAAAGAGGATTCGTTGTTGTGCATGGGGCTGGGTGGGCGCTAGCGCATTGTAGTTTGTGTCTGCAAGGCATTTTTGAGGTGAGTGCATGGGGACAGTGCGCTCGGGCTAAAAGACTTCACAAAACGAGTCACATCGGCCGAGAAAAATTGGTTTTGCGCCCAAGGGCCAAGGGACCTATTTGCACCTATACTTGCTTGGGCAATCTTACAAAAGGGTGGTTTGAATCGATGGGTGAATTTTTATCTAGTACCGGTGGTTTTTTCTTGACTTGGGTGATCATGCTGCTGGTGGCCTACTTGATCGGCTCCTTGTCTTTTGCCGTACTGATCTCTCGAGTCATGGGTCTTGAGGACCCAAGAACATTTGGCAGCAAAAATCCAGGCGCAACCAATGTGCTCAGAACGGGCAACAAAAGGGCAGCCGCGTGGACGCTTTTCATGGATGCCTTCAAGGGGTGGTTGCCTGTGGTGGTGTTCAAGTGGTTCTTGGTGGGCTCTTACGGGATTCCTTCTTGGTTTTTTTATGCGTCCGACGTGCCCTCAAGCGTGGTGCTCGAACCCACGGTGTTGTGGGGCGCAGGTTTTATTGGCTTGTTTGCCTTTTTCGGTCATTTGTGGCCGGTCTTTTTTGGCTTCAAGGGCGGCAAAGGGGTGGCCACTGCGGCTGGCGTTTTGGCCGGCTTTGAGCCTTTGTTGGGTTTGGCGACCATGCTGTGCTGGGTGGGGGTCGCCAAGGTGTGGCGCTACTCTTCCTTGGCGGCTTTGATCGGGGCCTTGTTTGCGCCGATCTTTTATGCACTCATGAACAACTGGCTTTGGCAAACTCGCGTGGATGTCTTGGTGTGTTCCATTGGCATGACGTGTTTGTTGATTTATCGGCACAAAGAAAACCTGCGCCGATTGGTGCAAGGCCAAGAGAGCAAAATCGGTCACTGAGCGGTCTATGGGCGCCTCAGCGCTGAGCCCTCAAAAACCGCAACTCAGTCCCTGAAGTTGTTGAACGTCAAGGGCAAGTCGGTCATCTCCTTTTTGATGATGGCCATTGCACTTTGCAAATCGTCTCTTTTGGCGCCTGTGACGCGGACCGACTCGCCTTGGATCGAGGCTTGAACTTTGAGTTTGCTGTCTTTGATGAAACGTTGAAGTTTTTTCGCGTCTTCGGCTTTGATGCCATCTTTCACACTCAGCACCACTTTGACTTTGTCGCCGCCCATCTTTTGTGTGTCACCTTTGTCGATGAATCGCACATCCACCTCGCGCTTGGTGAGTTTGCCGCGCAAGATGTCCTCAATTTGACTCAATTGGAAATCTGCGTCGCCAATCAAGGTGATCTCTTTGTCCTTGAGTTCGATGGCCGCTGCTGTGCCCTTGAAGTCAAAGCGCGTGCCAATTTCCTTGGCCGTGTTGTCAACGGCATTTTTAACTTCAACCAAATTGGCTTCGCAAACGGTGTCAAATGAAGGCATGTTATTTAATTCTTTCTTGTGAAAATTAGATTCAAGCAATGAGACAATTGTACCCATGGCCATTGAATTCAACCAATCCCTTCAATCCTATAACAGCTTTGGTATTTTGGCCAGAGCGCAAGAGATGCTGCGGGTCACTCATATTGAGGAGTTGCAAACCCTCATTCGCTCTCCCGCCTTCAAGGACCGCCCTCGATTGGTTCTAGGCGGCGGATCCAACTTGGTGTTAACGGGTGACGTGAAAGCCATGGTGCTCAAGGTGGAGCTCAAGGGCAAACGGCTCGTGAGGGAGGACGAAAAGGGCTACTTGGTGGAGGCCATGGCTGGAGAGAATTGGCATGATTTTGTGACCTGGACCCTTGATCAGGGTTGGCCCGGTTTGGAAAATTTGGCCCTGATCCCTGGCTCGGTGGGCGCCTCTCCTGTGCAAAACATTGGCGCCTATGGGGTTGAGCTTCAGGATCGCTTCTTTGATTTGGATGCGGTCGATTTGTCCACCGGGCAACGCTTTCGACTCAACGCTGCGCAGTGTGCATTTGGATACCGCGATTCGATTTTTAAACACGGCGCCTTGCAGCAGCAACTCATCCCCCCTCTCAGAGATTCGGCCTTGGAGAGGCCTCCTGCGCAAAAACCACTTCAAGCCTTGACGCTGGAGACACAAGTGGACGGTCCACCCATCGATTTGGGTCTGGGTTTGGCCAACCGTGCCTTGATCACGCATGTACGGTTCTTTTTGCCCAAAAAGTGGCAGGCCGTTTTGGACTATCAAGACTTGCAAAAAAAATGCCTTGAGCATGCCAACCCCAGTCCAAGTGCGAAACAGATCTACGACTGGGTGTGTGCCATTCGGCGAGAAAAACTCCCCGATCCCAAAGTCATTGGCAACGTTGGCAGCTTCTTTAAAAATCCAACGGTCAGCAGTGAACAATGCAAAGACATCATCGCGCGCGAGCCCAGTCTCGTGCATTACCCCTTGCTCGATGGGCGTTTTAAATTGGCCGCTGGATGGTTGATCGATGCCTGTGGGTGGCGAGGCAAGAGCATTGGCATGGCAGGGGTCTACCCCAAGCAAGCCCTGGTCTTGATCAACAAAGGTGGGTTTGAGAACCCTTGCACAGGCGGGGAGGTGATGACCTTGGCGCGGGCCATTCAAACGAGCGTGTATGAGCGGTTTGGCATTCTTTTAGAGCCAGAGCCCACGGTCCTTTGATCTTTTGGGGCCCCCTCATCGTGGGCACAAGCCCCACTTGCGCTGGGGCGTGCGAAGCGGTGTAATATAGACCATCATTCAATGCAAGGGACGTTTGAAATAATGCAAACCATCAAATCATCTTCATCACTTCGCGTCAAGCGTTCGAGTCTTTTGTTCGTGAGTTTGCTTGCAGGCTTGAGCCTGTCAGCGAGCTTTGACGTTTTCTCTCAAGCCTACCCGAACAAGCCCATTCGACTTCAAGTGCCTTTTGCGCCAGGAGGAACCACAGACATTGTGGCCCGCGTGATTGCCGAGCCTTTGGGACGCGTGCTGGGACAAAGCGTCGTGGTTGAAAACAAACCCGGCGGAGGGGGGGTGGTCGGTGCCAATGAAACGGCCAAAGCGGTGCCAGATGGATACAACCTAGGGGTGGCCACCGTCTCCACCACGGCGGCCAATCCGGCGATCAATCCCAAGATTCCCTACAACCCCATGACGGACTTCACGCCCATCATCAACATTGCGGCGACACCCAATGTGATTGCGGTGCACCCCAGTTTCCCAGCCACCGATTACGCCGGCTTCATTGCTGAGCTTAAAAAGCATCCTGGAAAGTACTCTTACTCCTCGTCTGGGACGGGTGGCATTGGGCACTTGCAAACCGAGCTCTTTAAAAACCTCTCCAGCACCTTCATCACCCACATTCCCTACAGAGGGGCAGGACCGGCGTTGAACGATACGGTGGCGGGTCAAGTGCCGATGATTTTTGACAACTTGCCCTCAGCCTTGCCCTTCATCAAAGAAAACCGACTGGTGGCCATCGTCGTCGCTGCGCCTCAGCGTTTGGCGGTTTTGCCCAATGTACCCACCTTCAAGGAGGTGGGCTTGGAGCCTGTGAACCGAATGGCGTACTACGGTATTTATGGCCCCAAGGGACTGCCAAAGGAAGTGGTCGAGCGGATCTCCAACGGCGTTAAAAAGGCCTTGGAAGACCCTCAGGTCAGAAAGCGCATCGAGGACACGGGCTCCTTGATTGTGGCCAACACGCCTGAGCAGTTTCAAGCGCAAATCAAGGCGGAGTTTGATATTTATAAAAAAGTGGTGGACTCCCAAAAGCTGAGCCTTGACTGAGCGAAGGGGCCTCTCGCTTGGGAGGCGTGAACCCATCCATGCGTAAAGGTTTGCATGCCTTTTGAGAGCCATCCCACCATTGAGTTGTTTTTAACCGCCCTGTGGCTGGAGGATGGCTTGTCCACGCAAACCCTCCAAGCGTATCGTCAAGACCTTCAAGGGTGGGCGGTCTTCATCGACTCGATCGGCGAACAGGTCTTGGCGGCCAATGAGGGGCATCTCAATGCTTATTTCGCGCATGAGCACGCCAAGACCAAAGCCACCACGGCCAATCGCCGACTGAGTGTGCTCAGGCGTTTTTACCGATGGGCGGTGCGTGAGCGCCACGTGTCACTGGATCCGACTTTGAAGCTGCTCTCGGCCAAGCAACCCATGCGGGTGCCCAAAACGCTCAGTGAGGCCCAGGTGGAGGCCTTGCTCAATGCGCCCGATGTGAGCACCCCACTCGGCGTTCGGGATCGCACCATGTTTGAGTTGCTGTATGCCTGTGGCCTGAGGGTGAGTGAATTGGTGGGCTTGCACGTCTACCAAGTCAGCTTGAACGAGGGGGTCCTCAAAGTCACGGGCAAGGGCAACAAAGAGCGTTTGATCCCTTTTGGCCAAGTCGCGCTCGATTGGCTGGAGCGCTACATCCAAGGTGAGCGAGCCCTCTTGTTGGCTGGGCGCATGCAAGATGCACTGTTTGTGACACAACGGGGCAGCCGCTCAGGCTCAGCCATGAGTCGCGTGATGTTTTGGTCCTTGATTAAAAAGTATGCCCTTTTGGCGGGCATTCACCAGCCCATCTCTCCGCACACGCTCAGGCACGCCTTTGCGACGCATTTGCTCAACCATGGCGCCGATTTGAGGGCGGTGCAGATGCTGCTTGGGCACGCCGACATCTCAACCACCACCATCTACACCCATGTGGCCCGAGAGCGATTGATGGCCCTTCACGCGCAGCATCACCCCAGGGCCTGAGAACGTTTCAGGGCAAGACGGCTTGCTCGTTCAAGGCTTGGAGGTCTTCTTCGCTAAAACCCGCCAAACGTCTGGCGGCTTCATTGAAGGGGGGTTTGATTTTAGGTGCGCGGTATTGGCGAGTGAGTGCTTGGTAGCACGCTTGGGGGTTTAATTTTTGTTTCGCGCACAGCCACAAATACCAATGGTTGCCCACTTGGACGTGGGTGATTTCATCTCTGAGGATGACGGCCAAGATGTCGTTCGCTCGGGCCGCAAAGCCCTCAAGGGGGCCCCGCAAGTTGCGCAATTTCTCTTGGATGACTGGGGTTGCGTCAAGCCCTCGGGCTTCTAGCGTTCTGGGCACCAAGGCCATGCGAGCCAAGAGGTCCTCTTGTGTTTTCTCACACATCAGCCACAGGCCCTCGTGAGCATCAAAGTCGCCATAGCGGTAGCCCATTTGCTGCAAAAGTCCCGACAAAAGTTCAAAGTGAGTGGCCTCTTCATAGGCCACGCGGGCCCAGTCGAGGTAAAAGCGCTGGGGCATCTTGTCGTAACGCCACGCTGCATCCAGTGCCAAATTGATCGCATTGAACTCGATGTGACAAACCGAGTGAATCAAGGCGCCCAGTCCTTCAAGGGTGGACGGTTTTCTAGAGGGCACTTGCTTGGCGGGCTTGAGGGTGGGTCGCTCGGGTCGCCCCATGGCAAAGCCATGCAATGGCAGGTCTTCAACAACCTGCCAGGTGTCTTTCTTGGCCCAAAGGGTTTTGAGGGCTGCAACCTTTTGTTCAGGTGCGGTGAGTTCAAAGACTTGGGCGAGTTCTGTTCTGAGGTCCATCATGAAAGACATTGTAAGATCTGAGCTTGTCATTCACCACAGGAGTAAGGCATGACTTGTTTTAAATTGGGCGAGCTCGCGCCCGTCTTGTCCCAAGGCGCTTGGGTGGCCAAGAGCGCCGATGTGCTGGGAAGCGTTGAGTTGCACGAGGATGTGAGTGTGTGGTTTTCTTGTGTGATCCGGGGCGACAACGAGACGGTGGTCATTGGGCGAGGCACGAACATTCAAGACGGAAGTGTGTTGCACAGTGACAAGGGCTTTCCTTTGCACATTGGGCAATATGTGACGGTTGGCCACCGGGTCATCTTGCATGGCTGCACCATTGGCAGTGGCAGCTTGATTGGCATGGGCGCCATTGTGCTCAATGGCGCCAAAATAGGCCCCAATTGCCTCATTGGTGCGGGTGCTTTGGTGACCGAAGGCAAGGAGTTCCCAGAGGGCTCAATGATTTTGGGCTCACCGGCCAAGGTGGTTAAAACGCTCACGGCAGAACAAATTGCGGGATTGAAACAAAGTGCATTGAATTACATCGATAATGCCAAGAGATTCTCAACCCTTCTCAAACCCTGTGAAGACCTGTAAAAACAGAGGTCGCTCAGCGCTCCCACCTACCCATTTTTAAGATGTCAGAACTGCATAAATTTATCTTTGAAGGCCTGCCCGTCAGGGGCTCACTCGTTAGACTCACCGATTCGTGGCAAGAAATTTTGCACCGAAGACAAGCCAATTCCGAAACGGGTGGGTACCCAGAGGAGGTGGCCAGTCTATTGGGACAAATGACCGCGGCAGGGGTATTGATGCATTCCAACATCAAATTCAATGGCGCTTTGGTGTTGCAAATTTTTGGCTCAGGACCCGTGAAGTTGGCGGTCGTGGAGGTGCAAGCGGATTTGAGTTTCAGATCGACTGCCAAAACGATCGGAGAGGTGCCCAAAGAGGCGCATTTGTCTGAGATGGTGAACGTCAACAACCAGGGCAAGTGCGCGATCACGCTTGACCCCAAGGACCGTTTCCCGGGCCAGCAACCTTACCAAGGGGTGGTCCCCTTGTTCGATGATCAAAGGCGCCCGATTGAGTCTTTGAACGAGGTGCTTGAGCACTACATGCTCCAAAGCGAGCAACTTGACACCAAGTTGATTTTGGCCTCCAACGCAGAGGTGGCTGCGGGCTTGTTGATTCAACGCTTACCCATTCAAGGTGCGGGCAATTTGTCGGCCAAAGCCACTCAAGAAGATGAGGACGAGATTGGCCGCAACGAGGACTACAAGCGCATTTCGATGTTGGCCGCCACCTTGAGTGCGCAAGAGTTGCTCACGCTTGAGCCCCAAGACATCCTTCACCGCCTCTTTTGGGAGGAGCCTTTGATGCGGTTTGAGCCATTGAAAGGCTCTACCGCACCTCGCTTTGTCTGCAGTTGCTCCAGGGAGCGGGTCTCTAAAATGATCCAAGGCTTGGGTCAAGAGGAGGCCGACAGCATCCTTCAAGAGCGAGAGGACATTGAGGTGGGGTGTGACTTCTGTGGGCGTCAGTACCGCTTTGATGCGGTGGATGCGGCTCAAATTTTCACGCCCGTCATCGCGACCCCCAAGCTGCCCGACTCAGGTCAAGTCCACTGACTTGACCACGTGGCGCATGCCAAACAAGCGGCTCTCACACAGGGGGTCGCTGCATTTTTCACAAAAAGCGCTGTAGCGCAAAGGCTCTAGGGGTCTAGCGCGTTCAGCATTGACGGGCCGGCCCCATTTTTGTAACGCCGCTTGCCACGCAAAGCGAATTCTCTCGATCATTTCAGTGCCCTGTCCGTAGATCACTTCAAATGAAAGAGCCGGCTCGAGCTGAAGGTGCTTGCGCCACGCCATGCTGCGCAAGGTGGACTGGGGGTTTGAGGGGTTGCAAAGCAACAGGGCCAAGGTGTTTGTGTGCACCCTGTGTTGGCCCATGTCTTTTGGGGTGTGGTATGCATAAACATGGACCTCGGTGGCGCCATCGCGATCGAACACGTCCAGCACCTTGAGCTCACAGTCTTCAAAAAGCAGCACGCACGCTTGGGTGTTGAGATCGCCTTTTGCCAGGCTCAAATCAAACGCAAAGGGGTGGTCCACTCCGAGCAGGATCAACTGACAGGCGTCTTGGTTCGTCATGGGGCGGTGAGGAGGAAAAAATTCAAGCACTGGGCCTAAGGATGCCGCTCGGTGGGAACAGCCGTCGCAAAGGACTGGGTCGCCTCAGCGACCGAGTTGCACAAAGATCTCGTTGGCCTTGACCATACCGATTTCTCGGCGTGCGCGCTCTTCAACCATCTCCAAGCCTTCCTTCAAATCCAACAACTCAGCGCTAAAGCGCTGGTTGGTGATTTGGGCTTGACGGTTGAGATCGAGTTGCTGGTTGAGCTGCTGCTGGAGCTGCATGACCTCAGGCACGCTCCCGCGGCCAATCCACAACTGTCCTTGCAAGATGACGAGCAAGAACAACAAAATCCAAGTGATGGAGCGTTGTGTCATGGAAGTGCCGAGGGTCGGGGTGAGCTAAATAGTTTGCAATCTTATATGCAGTTCAAGATTGACGCAAGTTGTAAAACGCGGACCGTCCTGGGTAAGAGGCCACGTCCCCCAAATCCTCTTCGATGCGCAGGAGTTGGTTGTACTTGGCCATTCGGTCACTGCGACTGAGGGAGCCTGTTTTGATTTGCCCGGCATTGGTGCCCACCGCAATGTCGGCGATCGTTGTGTCTTCGGTTTCTCCTGAGCGGTGACTGATGACGGAGGTGTAGGAGGCCCGCTTGGCCATTTCAATGGCTTCAAAGGTTTCTGTGAGTGTTCCGATTTGATTGATTTTGATCAAAATGGAGTTGGCAATGCCTTGGTCAATGCCTTGTTTGAGGATTTTGGTGTTGGTGACAAACAAATCATCGCCCACCAATTGCACCTTGGACTTCAATCGATCGGACAAGACCTTCCAGCCCTCCCAGTCGCCTTCGGCCATGCCGTCTTCGATGCTGATGATGGGGTACTTGTCGCACCACATGGCCATCATGTCGCTCCATGCGGGCGCTTCAAGTTGCAGCCCCTCGCCTTGTAAATGGTATTTGCCGTCTTTGAAAAATTCGCTTGAAGCGCAGTCCAAGCCCAACACGATTTGCTCACCTGCTGTGAAGCCGGCTTTGTCAATGGCTTCGAGGACCAATTGAATGGCCGCCTCGTGGTTTTTAACGCTGGGTGCAAAGCCGCCTTCATCCCCCACAGCGGTGCTCATGCCTTGGTCGTTGATCAGTTTTTTCAGGGCATGAAAGACTTCTGCGCCGTAGCGCAAAGCTTCCCTGAAGGAGGGTGCGCCAACAGGGATGATCATGAACTCTTGCAAGTCCAAGTTGTTGTTGGCGTGCGCACCCCCGTTGATCACATTCATCATGGGGACGGGCATTTGCATTTTGCCCATGCCACCAAAATAACGGTACAGCGGCAAGCCCGCCTCCTCGGCTGCAGCCTTGGCCACGGCCATTGACAGGGCCAAGGTGGCATTGGCGCCCAGTTTCGATTTGTTCTCTGTGCCGTCCAAATCGATCAAGGTCTTGTCCAAGAACGCTTGCTCGCTCGCATCAAGTCCCAAAACCGCTTCGGCAATTTCGGTGTTGATGTGCTCGACGGCTTTTAAAACGCCTTTGCCCAAGTAGCGAGACTTGTCGCCGTCCCTGAGCTCAATGGCTTCTCTGGAGCCGGTGGAGGCGCCTGAGGGAACAGCCGCACGGCCCATGATGCCGCTTTCCAACAAGACATCACATTCGACGGTGGGGTTGCCACGGCTGTCTAAGATTTCACGTCCAACAATATCAACAATTGCGCTCATAACTTGGGGCTTTCACAAAAAGTCAAAATAAAAAAATAAAAAATTCAAACTCAAAATTGCATGACCCCTCTGGGTCTGGGTGGTGTGCTCAGGCAGAAAAGTCATTTTCTAAAAAAGCTTGCCGCTTGGTCACGTGATCCAGGGCCACCAAGGTCTCTAAAAGAGCTTTCATGTGCTTTAAGGGCACGGCATTGGGGCCGTCGCTCAAAGCCTCCTTGGGGTTGGGGTGTGTTTCCATAAAGAGGCCGCCAATGCCAACCGCCACGGCCGCTCTTGCCAAGACCGGCACCATCTCGCGCTGCCCGCCAGAACTGGTGCCTTGACCGCCTGGTAATTGGACCGAATGCGTGGCATCAAAAACAATGGGCACATTGCACTCTCGCATGATGGCCAAAGAGCGCATGTCGCTCACCAAATTGTTGTATCCAAAAGAAGCCCCCCTCTCGCAGGCCATGAATCGGTCGGTTGAAAGACCCGCCAACTCAGCCGCATGGCGTGCTTTGTCGATCACATTCTTCATGTCATGGGGGGCTAAAAACTGCCCCTTCTTGATGTTCACTGGCTTGCCCGATTGGGCCACGGCATGAATAAAGTCGGTTTGGCGACAAAGAAAAGCGGGGGTTTGGAGCACATCCACCACTTGGGCCACCGCGGCAATGTCTTGTTCGTTGTGAACGTCCGTCAAAATGGGCACACCAAGGGTCTTTTTGACCTTGCCCAAGATCTCAAGACCCCGCTCCATGCCCGGCCCTCTAAAGCTCACCCCAGACGAGCGGTTGGCTTTGTCGTAACTCGACTTGAAGATGAAGGGAACACCAAGGCTTTGGCAGATCTCTTTCAAGGTGCCGGCCGTGTCCATTTGCAACTGTTCAGACTCCACCACACAGGGGCCAGCGATCAAGAAGAAGGGCTGATCGAGTCCAACATCAAAGCCACAAAGTTTCATCATTGGAAGGGTTCTCTTTAAAAAGTGCCAGTTGAGTGGGGTGCTTAGGGTTGGTGTTTTTTCAGAGCGAGGGCTGTCTTGACATAATCATTGAACAAGGGGTGCCCATCCCAAGGCGTCGAATTGAACTCGGGGTGGAACTGCACGCCCATGAACCAAGGGTGAACCGTTTGCGGCAACTCAACAATTTCAGTGAGTTGCTCACCTTGGGTCAAGGCAGAGATGGTCAAGCCCGCACTTCTGAGCTTGTCCAAATAGTTGACATTGGCTTCGTAGCGGTGGCGGTGGCGCTCGCACACCACGGGGCCGTAAATTTTGTGCGCCAAGGTGCCTGCAGACACATCCGAGCTTTGTGAGCCCAGGCGCATCGTGCCGCCCAAATCTGAGTTGAGGTCGCGTTTTTTGATGCTGCCATCGGCATCGGTCCACTCGGTGATCAAGGCGATCACTGGGTGAGGCGTTTGGGGTTCAAATTCTGTGCTGTTGGCATCGTTTAAGTGGGCCACATGTCGCGCAAATTCAATCGTTGCGACTTGCATGCCTAGGCAAATGCCAAGATAGGGCACGCCATGCGTGCGCGCATATTGAGCGGCGGCGATTTTGCCCTCAATGCCACGCTTGCCAAAGCCACCCGGTACAAGAATCGCGTCCACGCTAGAGAGCTGAGAGACGGTTTCTTCATTGATGGTTTCAGAATCAAAGTATTTGATGTTCACGCGCGCATGGTTTTTCATGCCCGCGTGTCTGAGCGCTTCGTTCAATGATTTGTAGCTGTCGGACAAGTCCACATACTTGCCCACCATGGCAATGGTGAGCTCTTGCTGGGTGAACTCAACTTCACGCACCAAGGTGTCCCAGCGCTCAAGGTTGGCGGGCTTGGTTTGCAGACCGAGTTTGTTGCAAATGAGTTGATCCAGCCCTTGCTCATGGAGCATGCGGGGCACTTTGTAAATGTAGTCCACATCCCACATGGAGATCACGCCACTCTCGGCCACGTTGGAGAAGAGGGAGATTTTTGCGCGTTCCTCATCTGGAATGGGGCGGTCTGCTCGACAAATCAATGCGTCGGCTTGGATGCCAATTTCTCTCAATTTTTGCGCAGTGTGTTGGGTGGGTTTGGTCTTGAGTTCACCCGCCGCCGCGATCCAGGGCACATAACTCAGGTGCACAAACGCTGCTGATTGGGCCCCCAGTTTGAGACTCATTTGTCGGGCCGCTTCTAAAAAGGGCAAAGACTCAATGTCACCCACCGTGCCACCGATCTCAACAATCGCAACATCCACCTCGTCAGGCGTGCCCACGGCAGCTCCGCGTTTGACGAAATCTTGGATTTCATTGGTGATGTGAGGAATGACTTGAACGGTTTTACCCAGGTAATCGCCTCGGCGCTCTTTTTCAAGGACGCTTTGGTAGATTTGACCTGTGGTGAAATTGTTGGCTCGGCGCATTCTCGTGGTGATGAAGCGCTCGTAGTGTCCCAGATCCAAGTCGGTCTCTGCACCATCTTCGGTGACAAAGACCTCACCGTGTTGAAACGGGGACATCGTGCCCGGATCCACATTGATGTAAGGATCAAGTTTAATGAGAGTGACTTTGAGGCCACGCGATTCAAGAATCGCAGCGAGGGAGGCTGAGGCGATCCCCTTTCCAAGGGAAGACACCACACCGCCAGTGACGAAGACGAATTTGGTCATGCCTGTTCGGGTGAAGTGCCCGGGGAGGTGGTAAAACGAGATTATAGACTCTCTGTTACAGTCTGGTTATGAAAGATTTATCCCAAAAACACATTGTTCTGGGTTTAAGTGGTGGCATTGCCTGTTATAAGGCGGCTGAATTGTGTCGCCTGCTCATTAAATCCGGTGCCAGCGTCCAGGTGGTGATGACCGAGGCGGCCACGCAATTCATCACGCCCGTCACCATGCAAGCGCTCTCGGGCCGAGAAGTGTTTGTTTCCCAGTGGGACGACAGGCAGTCCAACAACATGGCCCACATCAATTTGTCCAGGCAGGCCAGCGCCATCCTTGTGGCGCCGGCAAGTGCGGACTTTATGGCCAAATTGATTCACGGTCGTGCCGATGATTTGTTGAGTCTGATGTGCTTGGCGCGCCCTCTAGAGAGCACCCCATTGATTTTGGCCCCCGCCATGAACAAAGAAATGTGGTCTCACCCGGCGACACAAAGAAACGTGAACCAACTGAGGCAAGATGGCGCGGTGGTCTTGGGTGTTGCACAAGGAGAGCAAGCCTGCGGTGAAACGGGGGATGGGCGAATGCTCGAGCCCATGGAAATTTTTGAAGAATTGTGCGATTTTTTTGTCCCCAAGCGACTCTCGGGGCGGCGGGTGTTGATCAATGCAGGGCCCACTTTTGAGCCGATCGATCCCGTTCGAGGTTTGACCAATCTCTCAAGCGGCAAGATGGGTTTTGCCTTGGCCATTGCTGCAAAAGCTTCAGGCGCGACGGTAACGCTCATCAGTGGCCCGGTTCATCTGGGCACCCCGCAAGGCGTGCGCCGCATCAATGTACAAACGGCCAAAGAAATGCATGACCAAGTCATGCAAGAAGTCGATCAAGCCGACGTCTTCATTGCCACGGCCGCCGTAGCCGACTGGCGTGTGAAAAGCTACTCGGACGCTAAAATCAAAAAGTCACCCGCCAGACAAGCCCCAGAGCTTGAGTTTGAAGAGAATCCTGATATTTTGAGCGCGGTCGCTCACAGCGATCGAGCCCGCAAGCACCAACTCTTTTGCGTCGGCTTTTCTGCTGAAAGTCACGATTTGCTCAAGCATGCAAGTGAAAAGCGTGTTCGAAAAGGTGTGCCGTTGATGGTGGGCAATGTGGGGCCCTTGACTTTTGGTCGCGATGACAACGAGTTGCTGCTGATCGATGACCAAGCCGTCAAGACCTTGGAGAGAAGCTCAAAGGAAAAATTGGCGCATTTGTTGATCGCCGATTTGGCCGATCGACTCAATGGTTTTTTGAAGGAATGAAGCAGTGATGAAGGTTGATTTAAAAATTTTGGACGAAAGACTTCGTGAGCAAATGCCCCAATATGCCACGCCTGGCAGCGCAGGCCTGGATTTGAGGGCCTGCCTGGATGCGCCCATCACAATTGCCCCAAACGCTTGGCAACTGGTCACCACTGGCATGGCCATTCATTTGAACGACCCGAGTTTTGCTGCACTGATTTTGCCAAGGTCTGGTTTGGGTCACAAACACGGCATTGTTTTGGGCAATTTGGTGGGGTTGATAGACAGTGACTACCAAGGTCCGTTGATGGTGAGCGCTTGGAACAGAAGCACGGTGCCCTTTGTCCTTAACCCGATGGAGCGATTGGCTCAATTGGTGATTGTGCCCGTGGTGCAAGCGCAGTTCAATGTGGTGGAAGACTTTGATGCGGTGAGTCAAAGAGGGACTGGCGGTTACGGCTCGACGGGGACGGCTTAACGTCTGAGGTCTCAAATTTGGCCTTGCCCAGTGCCTGGCGGGCCAAACCGAGACCTGGGTTCAGTGCAGAAGCGGAGGTTTGCCAGGGGCTGCATGCGATGGCGAGTCTGTCTCACCCTCCATCTCTTCATCAAGGTCTTCGAATGCGTCATCGTCGTAGGCGATGGGTTGAAAAAATCCAATCCCCAAGGAGCCTTGAGCGATTTCGCTCTCTGTGGCCTCTCGAATGGCATGAATTTTAAGTCGCAGTCTGAGCGCAATGCCTGCCAGCGGATGGTTGCCATCCAGCACCACATGATCCGGGTACACGTCGGTCACGGTGTAGATGAGGTCTGCGGGCGCGTCAGAGCTCAGTTTTTTAGGCAGCGTGCTTCCATCAAAGCTCATGCCTTCCTCTGTCTCTTTGGGGAACAAGTCTCTGGCTTCTAAAAAGACTTTGTTTTCATCATAGTCGCCAAAGGCCTCCTCGGGCTCGAGGTGAAGGGCCAACTCGTCTCCCACTTCGTGACCCATCAAGGCCTCTTCAATTTTGGCCAACAAGTCGTGCCCGCCCACAAAGAACTCAACGGGTTCAGACAAGACGTCCAATTCCTCATTGAGGGTGTCCGAGAGCGTCCAAGTCAATTCAACGACGCAGGGGGGGGAGATGTTCATAAGCATAAAAATAAAAAAACGTTAAAAGCAGCCTTGCTGATCAATTCGATGTAAAAATGATCACACAAAAGGACAAGGACCCCAAAATGATGCCCATCAATGAAGCGCAAACACTCCTAGGTGGGATCACAGCGCAGCAATTCATGTCAAGGTATTGGCAAAAAAAGCCATTGCTGATTCGACAAGCCATCCCGCATTTTAAGGCACCGATTTCGCGCACCGAACTATTTTCTTTGGCCAAAGCCCCTGAGGTTGAGTCAAGGCTTGTCCAGCGCGTCAAAAACAAGGGTGCCAAAGCCTCTTGGCGCATGCAAAAAGGGCCTTTCAAGCGAGGACAACTGCCCACTTTGTCGCAAAAAGACTGGACCTTGCTGGTGCAAGGTGTGAATTTGCATCACCCATTGGCGGCGCATTTGTTGTCCCTGTGGCACTTCTTGCCCAAGGCCCGACTGGATGATTTGATGATCAGTTTTGCCACCGATGGCGGTGGCGTGGGTCCTCATTTTGACAGTTACGATGTCTTTCTTTTGCAAGCCAGTGGCCGCAGGCGATGGCGAATTGGCGCTGGCACGGATTTGCGCTTGGTCAAAGAGGCACCGCTTAAGATTTTGTCAAATTTTTCTTATGATCAAGAATATGTTTTGGAGCCCGGGGACATGCTTTATTTGCCCCCGCAATACGCCCATGACGGTGTTGCCCTTGGCGAATGCATGACGTACTCCATTGGTTTCAAAGCGCCCGAGTCCAAGACCTTGGTCAAAGAGGTCTTGGTGCGTTATTTGGATCGATTGTCTGAGGACGAGTCCTTGAGCCCTGTGCTCTACAGCGACCCCCAACAAAAAGCCACCCAAGAACCGGGCCTGATTCCGGTGACTTTACAAAACTTTGCGCTCAAGCACATGGAAAAAATGTTGTCCAACCGGGATGAGTTCATGCGAAGCCTGGGGGAGTATTTGAGTGAACCCAAGGACCATGTGTGGTTTGAATCAAGCTTGGAGCAAGATGGTGCGAAGCGTTTGTTCGGTTGGATGCAAGGTGCTTCTCACCAAGCCTTGTGCGTGTCGAGCAAGACGGAGCTTCTTTATGATCAATCGACCATTTTCATCAACGCGGAGAGCATCGGGGCCACGGGTTTAGAAGGGGACATCTTGAGAAAGTTGGCCAATCAGCGCTTTATAGTGCCAACGGATTTGGAGAAATTGGCTAAAAAATCCGAGGCCCGTTTGAATGCGCTGATGGACTTGTTGAGTGAATGGCTTGACTGTGGCTGGATCATGCTGCAAACAGACTGAGCACAACAAGGTTTAAATATGAAGACCAAGTCCTACAAAACCCTTCAATGTGATAAATTACAAAGACGCCTGAATAATCCTTTATAATCCGGCTCTGAGTTCATTGGTGCAGTTTAGTATTGGTGACTCGGTCACAGTTTATTGTGACAATTTCCGGAAATTGTTAACTTTACCCCTCAAAGGACATCTGACATGAAAAAATCACTTCTATTGGCAACTTTGTTAGCCGCTGCTTTAGTTGCTTGTGGCAAAAAAGAAGCTCCTGCTGCTCCTGCAGAAGCACCTGCTGCTCCCGCTGCTGCACCTGCTGCTGACGCTGCACCTGCTGCTCCAGCCGCTCCTGCTGCTGACGCTGCACCTGCTGCACCTGCTGCTGCCGACAAGAAGTAATCCTTCTGGTTGAGGCAAAAGCCACCCTCGGGTGGCTTTTTTTTGGGGGGGGTCTTTAGAGTCGTTTCGAGCATGTCGTGCTCGGGGGGTCTGCAGATTTGCTTGGCGATCAGTGGACAAGGATCCAGTCGGTGCCGGTATCGGGGTGAGCCACGATCAGTTGGGGCCCCTTGGCGTCAATCACCTCAAGCAGGGCGCTCGTGGCCAGTTCTGGGGTATTGTTTTTCTCGCTCAGATGAGCTGCAACCACGGTTTTTAAGTTCTCACTCAACACCGCTTTGAGCAATTTGGCCGAGTCCTTGTTGGATAAATGCCCCAGTGGCCCCGAGATGCGCGCCTTTAAAAAGGACGGATATTTGGAGAGCCGTAACATGTGCTCATCGTGGTTGCACTCCAAAATCAGGGCATGACAGTTTTGCAGTGCGTTCACCACATGCGAACTCACATGTCCCAAATCGGTCACCAGTCCGAGCTTCGTCTGACCATCACTCAAACTCAGTTGCAAAGGCTCTCTTGCATCGTGTGGCACGGTGAAAGGGCACAGGCTGAGTGCGCCGATTTGAATGACTTCACTGTCTGAGGCACTTTGAATTTGCTCTTCTCTCAAACCCCAGCCATGGACTTGGATGGCCAATTGTGTGCCTTGACTGGCAAAGATGGGACGCCCGGTTTTGAGTCCAAACTGTTTGGCCTGTCCCACGTGATCGGAGTGTTCGTGGGTGACAAACAAAGCATGGATGTCCTCTAGATCCAAGCCCATGGGGATCAATTGACTCCTAAGCTCTGTCATGGACAGGCCGCAATCAATCATCACACGTGAGGTGTGCTCCCCGTGGGTGGCCTCAATCAAGGTCGCGTTGCCAGCGCTGCCGCTGCCTAAACTTTTAAATCTCAACACAACCGTTTACAAGCGTTCAAGGAGAGTGGTGGGTGTGTTTTCACGTCGCAGCAAACGGCTTACTTCAATTCCTCAAGCAGCAATTGAGCAATCTTGGCGCCGGCGTTGGACGCATCTGTGTCTCCAGAGCTGTTTTGAATCACGATCACGGTCTTTGTCTCGCTTTGGGCTTCAAGCTTTAAGCGATAACGTTGGGGACCTTCGTCCTTTGTGGAGCTCGAGAACAAACGGGAGAAGAATCCTGGCTCCTTGCCATCGTTGGGTCGGTCCACAAAGCGCACGAAATAAAGCCCCGCTTTGCGGTCGCGGTCCTCTACCGTAAAGCCCGAGCGGTCCAAGGCCAAGCCCACACGGCGCCAAGCGGTGTCGAATCCTTCTTGATAGGTGATTTTGGAGATTTTGTCTTGCTTGTCCAGGCTCGCCTTGGCGACCACGGGCGCATCCAGAGGTTTTGTCACTTCGGCGGCTTGTTTTTCAGGGGCGCCTAGTCGAAGCATCAAGCGTTTTAAGAACTCGTTTTCAAGCTCGGGATCAGGGGCCCGGGTTTTAAAGCTGCTCATGGGATTGGTGCTGGTGGGACCCACATCTTCCACGGAGCGGTGAGAGATAAAAATCTCCACTTGTTTGTTGTCCACGGCCTCTAGGCGTGTGATGAATTTGTCTTTGATGCCCGTGGACATGACACTGCCTAAAAAGCTCTTGAGGGTTTTACCAAAGAGGTCTTGGGGTGTGATGGCCTTGTTCTCGGCCCAGTCGGTCTCGAGCAGGCCCATTTTGTCATCCTCTTTCACGAATACAAAACCACTGTCAAGCCAAAACTGTTTGACGGCGGGCCAGACATCGTCGGGCGCGCGTTGAACTAGCAGCCAACGCTGGGTGCCCAAGCGAGAAATGGAGATGTCACTGATTTTTGTGGCCCCAACGGTGGGTGTTGAATTGACGGGGGTGTTCAGGCCCATCGCGTTGGCGCTGACTTGTTCGCCTGGAATGCGGTAGCGGGTGTCTTTGCTGAGTTGGGTCAAATCGGGTGGAATGTCCAAGGTGACCGGCTGCGCACTTGCTTGGGATTTGTAATTGATTTTGTCGCTGTTAAAAACACTTGAGCATGAGGACAAAAGAGCCACCGTGCAAGCCACCAAAAGCAGTGAAGACGTGTGTTTTTGTGGCGTTCGAAAGAATGAATGTATCACTGAGTTAATCCTGTTATGTCTCAAAGGAGGCCGCTTGCACGCAGTGCAGTTTCAACGGTGGTTTCGAATTGACTGGCCAAAGGCGTCAATGGCAATCTGAGTGTGGGCCCGCATAAACCCATTCTTGCCATGGCCCACTTCACGGGAATGGGGTTGGCCTCGACAAAGAGGTGTTTGTGCACGGGCATCAATTGGAATTGAATTTTCATGGCCGCTTGAACATCCCCTTTGATCGCCGCCATGCACAACTCATGCATGAGCTTGGGGGCGACGTTGGCGGTCACGCTCACATTGCCTTGCCCACCGCAAAGCATCAAGGCCACAGCTGTCGGATCATCGCCTGAGTAAACCGCAAAAGAGGAGGGCGTCTCACGAATGAGCCATTGAGCCCGCTCAATGTTGCCCGTGGCTTCCTTGATGCCCACGATGCCAGGCACTTGCGTGAGTCTGAGCACGGTGTCGTGCTGCATATCGGCGACGGTTCGCCCAGGGACGTTGTACAGCACCATGGGCAAATCTTCTGCCTCGGCAATGGCTTTGAAATGTTGAAACTGACCTTCTTGCGTGGGTTTGTTGTAGTACGGAACCACTTGGAGCTGACAGTCTGCGCCCACTTGTTTGGCAAATTTGGCCAAAGCAATGGCCTCTTGGGTGGAGTTGGCGCCACAACCGGCCATGATGGGCACGCGTTTGTTGGCTTGCTCAACGCTCACGCGAATGATCTCTCTGTGCTCTTCCACGCTCACGGTGGGGGATTCGCCCGTGGTGCCTACGACGCCAATGCAGTCCGTGCCTTCATGAATGTGCCAGTCAATGAGTTTTCTAAGCGTTGGATAATCAACGCTCATGTCGGGGTTCAAAGGGGTGGCCAAAGCCACAATGCTGCCAGTGATGGGTGCCATAGAAGTGTTCAAATGTTCAGATGTTAATAACTGCATTCTAACGAGCCAATCGCCAGATGTGTAAGTGTGCCAGAAAGAGTGGGCTTTTGAGCAATGATTCTTTGCACGTAACGCGTCGGTTCGCTGAGCAAACCTTCTTCGTAGCCCAAAACTTTAAATGCATTGAACACACGCAAGAGTTCACCACTTTGAAGCAAAAAATCCGCCCTTGTGGGCCTGCCATACATCTGGTGCCCTTCAGAAAAGGTCTCATAGATGACAAATCCGCCGTCTTTGACACAGTCCAGGAGTTCGGGCCAAAGTGCGCGCCACAGGTAATTGGTGACCAGCACCGCATCAAATTGCTCGCCCACCAGTGGCCAGGGGGCGTTTTCTAGATCTGCACATAGGGTCTGGATGCCCATTTTTTGAATCTGCTCAAGCGCCGCCAAGTCTTTGTCCACCGCCAAAACGTCCATTTTTAAGCTTGAGAGCCACAAGGCGTGTCTGCCAGACCCACAGGCCAAGTCCAAAATCCGGCTTCGCGGTGCAAGGACGTGCGACCACTTTTTGAGCCAATCAGAGGCTTGCAGGGGTGGACGGCTTGGATCGTGCAAAATAGGCATGGGTACTAAAGTATGATAATTTCATTGATTAAAATCACATTATCCCCCAGGGCTGCTCTGGGATAATGGGTTTTGATGCAAATACGCCAACAAGGTGCTTGGAGGCTTGTCTTTGCTAAAATACTGTTTTTTCATACAGATCACTTGAGAACCTGTCTACAATCTATCCATGGCTACAAAGCAAACTCCCGAATATTCTGAAAGTTCCATCCGCGTTTTGAAGGGCCTGGAGCCCGTTAAACAACGCCCTGGAATGTACACCCGCACCGACAACCCTTTGCACATCGTGCAAGAGGTGCTTGATAACTCGGCCGATGAGGCCTTGGCTGGTCACGGGAAAAAAATCAAGGTCACCTTGCACACCGATGCGAGCATCAGCATAGAGGACGATGGACGGGGCATTCCGTTTGGCATGCACCCAGAGGAAAAAGCGCCTGTGATTGAGTTGGTTTTTACCAGACTCCATGCGGGCGGCAAGTTTGATAAAGGCACAGGCGGTGCTTACAGTTTCTCCGGTGGATTGCACGGCGTCGGTGTGAGTGTCACCAATGCCTTGTCTAAAAGAATGGAGGTCACGTCTTTTAGAGAGGGCAAGGTCGCCAGACTCGTCTTCCAAGGCGGAGACGTCATCGAGTCGTTAAAGGTGAGAGCGGCCACCAAAGAAGATCGCAAGTCAGGTACTTTGGTGCGGGTCTGGCCCGATCAAAAGTACTTTGAGAGTGCCGTGCTTCCTTTGAATGAATTGACGCACTTGCTCAGGAGCAAAGCGGTGTTGATGCCGGGCGTCATGGTCACTTTGCTCAGCGAAAAAAGCAAAGACGAACAAACCTGGGTCTACAAAGGAGGCTTGAAGGATTATCTCGGTCAGTCCTTGCATGCCGACCCTGTGATCCCCATGTTTGAGGGGGAAGGTTTTGCTGACAGTGCCCATGAAAGCTTTGCAGAAGGGGAGGGCGCGGCTTGGTGCGTGGCCTTTACAGAGGATGGACAAGCCCTGCGCGAGAGCTATGTGAATTTGATCCCCACCAGTGCTGGGGGCACCCATGAAAGTGGTCTGAGGGAAGGCTTGTTTCAAGCGGTCAAGAGTTTCATTGACCTGCATGCGCTTTTGCCCAAGGGGGTGAAATTGCTTCCTGAAGATGTCTTTGCGCGGGCCAATTACGTCTTGAGCGCCAAGGTCTTGGATCCCCAGTTTCAGGGTCAAATCAAAGAACGATTGAACTCCAGGGATGCCGTGCGATTGGTCTCTGGATTTGTCAAACCCGCCCTTGAATTGTGGCTCAACGAGCACGTTGAATATGGCCGCAAGTTGGCCGAATTGGCCATCAAGGCCGCGCAATTTCGCCAACGTGCGGGTCAAAAAGTTGAGAAGCGAAAAGGCTCTGGCGTTGCCGTTTTACCGGGTAAATTGACCGACTGTGAAAGCAAAGATTTGGCGCACAACGAGGTCTTCTTGGTGGAGGGCGACAGTGCGGGTGGGAGCGCCAAGATGGGGCGTGACAAGGAGTCTCAAGCCATTTTGCCTCTAAGGGGCAAGGTCTTGAACACTTGGGAGGTGGAGAGAGATCGACTGTTTGCCAACAATGAGATTCACGACATTGCGGTGGCCATTGGCGTTGACCCCCACGGACCTGAGGATGAGGTCGATTTGAGCGGGCTCAGGTATGGCAAGATTTGCATCTTGAGCGACGCGGACGTGGACGGCTCACACATCCAGGTTTTGCTGTTGACTTTGTTTTTTAGACATTTCCCAAGGCTCATCGAAAGCGGCAATGTGTTTATCGCGCGTCCCCCACTCTTTCGGGTCGATGCACCGGCCAGGGGAAAGAAACCGGCCACCAAAATTTATACCCTTGATGAGGGGGAATTGACCGCCGTTTTGGACAAACTCAGAAAAGACGGCGTCAAAGAGGGCGCGTGGTCCATCAGCCGCTTCAAAGGCTTGGGGGAGATGAATGCCGAGCAGTTGTGGGAGACCACTTTGAATCCTGACACGCGACGACTCTTGCCTGTTCAATTGGGTGATTTGGACTTTTTGCAAACGCAGTCCTTGATGACCCAATTGATGGGCAAGGGAGAAGCCCAGGCCAGACGAGAATTGATGGAGTTGCATGGAGACGCCATTGAGGTGGATATTTAATCATGAGTGAAAACAACGTGGATACCAATTTGTTGCCTGCCAAGGATGAGGAACTAGGACTTGGCGCATACGCTAGGCAAGCCTACCTTGAGTACGCCTTGTCCGTGGTCAAGGGCCGCGCATTGCCCGATATTTGTGATGGCCAAAAACCCGTTCAACGCCGCATTCTTTACTCCATGTCTCGCATGGGGCTTGGGTTTGGCGGCGCCAATGGTGCCGTTGGCGCGAGACCGGTCAAAAGTGCGCGGGTGGTGGGCGATGTGCTCGGACGCTTTCACCCCCATGGCGACCAAGCGGCCTACGATGCGTTGGTGCGCATGGCGCAAGATTTCTCACAGCGCTACCCCTTGATTGATGGCCAAGGCAATTTTGGTTCTCGCGATGGCGATGGTGCTGCGGCCATGCGTTACACAGAAGCGCGTTTATCAAGAATCACCAGCCTCTTGCTCGATGAGCTGGACGAGGGCACCATTGATTTTCAGGCCAACTACGATGGCTCTACGCAAGAGCCCCAACAACTTCCTGCTCGACTTCCCTTTGCCATTTTGAATGGGGCGAGTGGGATTGCCGTTGGACTGGCGACTGAAATTCCGTCACACAACTTGAGCGAGGTGGCCGATGCCTGCGTTGCACTGATCAAGAACCCAAAACTGAGTGATCTTGAGTTGGCGGCCATCTTGCCTGGACCGGATTACCCAGGTGGTGGTCAAATCATCAGCAGTCCCCAAGAAATTTCAGATGCCTATCGCACAGGCCGTGGATCTCTTAAAGTAAGAGCGCGCTGGGTGATTGAGGACTTGGCCAGAGGCCAATGGCAAATTGTGGTCAACACCTTGCCCCCTGGTGTGAGCTCGCAAAAGGTGCTTGAAGAAATTGAAGAGCTCACCAATCCAAAAGTCAAGGCCGGTAAAAAGACCCTGACGCCAGAGCAAAACGCTCTGAAAGCGTCGGTGTTGAGTGTTTTAGATGGTGTGCGAGACGAGTCTTCAAAGGACGCGGCTGTGCGTTTGGTGTTTGAGCCCAAGACCCGAACCATTGAGCAGCAAGAGTTGATACAAGTTCTCTTGGCGCACACCAGCCTTGAGAGCTCCTCGTCGATCAACTTGACGGCGATTGGCATTGATGGCAAGCCCGTGCAAAAGTCTTTACGACAGATGTTCAACGAGTGGATTGAATTCAGGCAAATCACCGTTCAACGCAGATCAAACTTCAGGCTTCAAAAGGTCTTGGACCGCATCCATATTTTGGAGGGTCGACAACTCGTCTTGTTGAACATCGATGAAGTCATTGCCATCATTCGTCAAAGCGATGAACCCAAACAAGCACTGATTGAGCGTTTCCGTTTGAGTGAGCGCCAGGCTGAAGACATTTTGGAAATTCGCTTGAGGCAATTGGCGCGACTCGAAGCCATCAAAATTGAGCAAGAGTTAAAGAACTTGGGTGAAGAGCGAACGAAGCTTGAAGAAATTTTGGCCAGTCCTGCCGCCCAAAGACGGTTGATGATCAAAGAAATTGAGGCGGATGCCAAAATCTTTGGGGATGCGCGTCGCACATTGATCCAAGCAGACAAGAGATCCAATGTTGAGGTCAAAGTCGTTGATGAACCCGTCACGGTCGTCATCTCTGAAAAGGGCTGGGTGCGAGCACGCTCAGGACATGGACACGACCGTGCGGCCTTCTCCTTTAAAGCTGGTGACGCTTTGTACGACACCTTTGAATGTCGAACGGTGGACACTGTCCTGTGCTTTGGAAGCAATGGACGGGTGTACTCGGTGCCGGTGACTCAACTGCCAGGGGCCAGAGGCGATGGTCAACCCTTGACGACTTTGGTCGAGCTGGAAAGTGCAACGCAGTTGGTGCATTACGTTGTGGGCCCTACAACAGCGATGTATTTGTTGAGCAACTCCGCGGGTTACGGCTTCATGGCCACCATTGAGTCCATGATTTCAAGAAACAGAAGCGGTAAGTCCTTCTTGAGCATCAACGAGCAAGAGCGCGTTTTAAGGCCTTCAATCGTGGACGCCGCCTCTCAAAACAACAGCCTGGCCGTGGCGAAATCCGTGGCTTGTGTCACGCAAGGTGGGCGAATTTTGAGCTTTGATATTTCAGAGATGAAGATCATGGAGAAAGGCGGTCGCGGCCTGTTGCTGATCGACTTGGATAAGAAGGACGAGTTGGCAGGGGCTGCTGCTTACGTTCGTAGTATTTTGATCAAAGGCATCGGTCGAGGTGGCAAGGAGCGAGAAGAAACGCTTGAAATCCGCTCCTTGAACAATGCCAAGGCCACACGTGCCAAAAAAGGCAAAACCACCGAGCTTGGCTTTAAGCCCAATGAGGTGCGTCGAGTTGAATGAGCGCTGTGAATTGAAGATGCACCTCTTTTTAAGTGGTGAGGTGCATCTTGTTGTTTGACGTTTTTTTAGGCGTTGAGCTCAACAACCATTTCAATTTCTACGCACGCGCCTAGGGGCAGTTGCGCGACACCAAAAGCGGATCTGGCATGCAGGCCTCGGGTTTGGAAGACCTCTGCGAGCAAGTTGCTGCAGCCATTGGTCACGAGGTGCTGCTGCGTGTATTCTGGCGTTGAATTGACCAAACTCGTGACTTTAACGATCTGCTTGACCGCTTCCAAATCTTTGCCGATGCTTTGACACGCCGCTTGCAAGGTGCCCATGAGATCGATGGCCACTGAAGCGGCCGCCTCTTGGCCCTCGGCCGTGTTCATGGTGAGGCCGAGTTGACCCACCCAAGCCGCACCGTCCTTCTTGGCAATGTGACCACTCAAGTAGACCATTGGGCCACTGATGCAAAAGGGCTGGTAGGACGCTGCAGGCGTGGCCGCTGGGGGCAAGCTGATCTTTAGTCGCTCAAGGGTTGCGTAAATGGTGCTCATGGTGGACTTTTTTAGTTAAATGCAGGCATGCAAAGAGTGTTCAGTCATTTTAAACGGCCTCGGTGAGCCGATAGAGGTCAAAAAGGATTAAAGTTTTGATGCTTTCGTGTCGAAGATAAGGACGTGATAGCGGTGTTTAAAGCGATCTGACTCCCTTGGTCTATGCAGTTTTAAACACCCAAGCCTTGGTGCCTTTTGCGCCGCATGACGTATAACACTTGCTTAAGTTTGATGAAACTCTTGTTTTCACTGCGAATGAACTCTTTGAAGCCGCTTGGCCAGGCTTGGCTGTCGGCCGTGGTGTGCGTGTGCTTGATCGGCTTTGTCGGTGCTTCAAACGCGGAGTGGGCCGAAATTGACAAAGATGAGGACGTCACCCATTTGTGGGACAAAGAGGCGGTCAAGGCGGTTCATGTGAGTCGCTATGTTTGGACACTCAGCGACTATGCAAAGGCGGGTAAAACCTTCAAAGGCGACACCTTTCAGTCCGAGATGGTGCGTTGGCGTTTGTATTGCAAGAACGACACCTTTGTGAGGTTGTCGTCCAGCTATTTTGACAAGCCCTTGGGCAAAGGCAAAGAAGTGATGTCATTGGATGAGCAGGAATGGAAAACCAAAGAGTTTCCCATCCGCCCCAACACCTATTTGGCCGCTTTGAAAAAACAAGTCTGTCAAGCCGAGTCTTGAATCGGCGGGCCTTCACTCAGGGTGTGATCTCGTTGACCTTTTTCATGATGTGGTTGAGCGCTTCCTCCACTTGATCGATCAATATCAAACACAATTCACCCGGTTTTAAGTTGTTCATGGCGTGATCGATGGCCAAAAATTCGCCATAAATTTCCTCGACTTTTTCAGTCTTGCTGGCGCCTTTGAGGCCTTCTCTTAAAAGTGCCAGAACCTCGCCATCGATGCGTCCGCGTTGACACGCATCTTGGTACAAAATCACCTCATCAAAGACGTTGCCAATGATGCGCGTTTGCTCCTTGATGTCTTCATCGCGTCTGTCGCCTGCGCCACTGATCACAACACTTCTGCGCTTGGCAGGTAAGTTGGTGACCGCTTGGACCAAGGCTTTGATGGCGTCCGGGTTGTGGCCATAGTCGGCAATGACCGTCGAGCCTTTGTAATCAAAGACATTAAAGCGCCCAGGAACGGCCGTTGGATCGCTCACAAAGGTCGAGAGTCCTTTGCAAATCACGCCCCATGGGATGCCCACAGCCCAAGCGGCAGCAATGGAGGCCATGGCGTTTTCAATCTGAAAGTTCACCACCCCTCGGCGCGTGAGCGGGATGTCAACCATGGGGATTCTGACTTGCATGCTGCCTTGCATGGCAACGATTTGATCGTCCTCAACAAACACCACGCGCTTGCCTTGTGCACGGTGTGTGGCAATCACGGGGTGATGCGCATCGAGCGCAAAATAGGTGACTTGGCCTGGGCAAGTGGAGGCCATGGCCGCCACAATTGGATCGGCGGCGTTCAAGACCGCCATGCCAGAGGGCGATACGTTTTGCACAATGACGCGCTTTAAGACTGCCAAATCTTCAACCGTGGTGATGTAATTGAGTCCCAAATGGTCCCCCATCCCAATGTTGGTGACGACCGCCACCTGGCATCGATCAAAGGCCAAACCTTCTCTGAGCATGCCGCCTCTGGCTGTTTCAAAAACGGCTGCATCGACATCGGGGTGCATCAATACGTTTCTGGCCGAACGCGGTCCAGAGCAGTCGCCGTCATCAATTTGCCGCCCATTGACATACACGCCGTCCGTGTTGGTCATGCCCACTCTGAGCCCTTGCGCTCTTAGCAAGTGAGCGCACAAGCGAACCGTCGTGGTTTTACCATTCGTGCCCGTGACGGCAATCACCGGTACGCGTCCATCTTCACCCGAGGGGTAGAGTTGAGAGATGATGGCTTCTCCCACATCTCGCCCTTTGCCGTAAGAGGGATTCAAGTGCATTCTGAGTCCAGGCGCAGCGTTGACCTCCACCACGCCGCCTTGTTGCTCCTCAAGAGGGCGCAATACGCTCTCGCACACCACGTCCACACCGCAGACATCAAGTCCGACCATTTGGGCCGCTTCAATGGCTCTGGAGGCGACCTCTGGGTGAACGTCGTCGGTCACATCGGTGGCACTTCCACCCGTTGACAAGTTGGCGTTGTTTCTCAAAATGACGCGCACGCCCTTGGCAGGAATGCTGTCCGCCTCTAGCCCTTGCTCCCTCAGTCGGCCAATGGCCACTTCGTCGAATCGAATTTTGGTCAGGGAGGTGGCATGCCCATCGCCTCTTTTGGGGTCGGCGTTGACTTGGTTGACCAAGTCCTTGACGGTGTGAACACCATCTCCCGTGACAAAGGGCGGCTCTCTTCTGGCGGCGGCGACCAATTTGTCACCCACCACCAAAAGGCGGTAATCGTTGCCAGGCAAATACCGCTCAACCATGATGTCGTCTTTGAAGCGCTTGGCGTTTTCAAAGGCTGCGAACACTTCCTCTTTGGTGTTGATATTGACCGTCACCCCTTTGCCTTGGTTGCCGTCTTGGGGTTTGATCACCACTGGAAAACCAATGGATTGTGCTGCAATCCATGCGTCCTCTTCGTCCTCGACGGGGCGGCCATGTGGGACAGGCACGCCTGCTGCAAACAGAAGTTTCTTGGTCAGTTCTTTGTCTTGTGCAATGGACTCCGCAATGGCAGAGGTGGCATCGATTTCTGCCGCTTGTATTCTTCTTTGCTTGGAGCCCCAACCAAATTGCACCAAACTGCCTTGTGTCAAGCGTCGATAGGGGATGCCACGCGTCAGTGCGGCGTCCACGATTGAGCCGGTTGAGGGGCCAAGGCGAATGTCTTCATCCAAGTCCCTTAAATTCTTGATCGCTGTGTCCAAATCAAAGGCTTGGTCGCTCAGCGCACAGGCACACAATTTTTGAGCAAACTCCAAAGCCATCACGCCCACTTCCTCTTCGGTGTACTCGACCACCACTTGATAGAGTTGTGCTTCAGAGGTGGGGGTGGTTCTGGAGAAAGTGACGGGGCAACCGGCTTCGGTTTGAAGGTGGAGGGTGGCGATTTCAAGCGCGTGAGCGATGCCCATTTTTGCGCCTCGTTCGGTGGGCCTTAAGGCGCCCATGCCAGGGAAAAGATTGCGCAGGCGCTGCTCGAAATGGGGCATCAAATTCAAATCATCTTGATGCTCGTCGCACTTCACCAAGGCCTCAATGGCGGTGTGACGGGTCCAAAGATTGGGCCCTCTTAGAGCTCTAATTCGTGAAACGTTCATGAGGCAAGGGTCCTGATGTCAAGGGGAGGAGAGATGGAGTTCTTTTGTCCAAAATTTTTCAAGCCCGCTCGGATCAAGAGCGGCGCGATGTCCAAGGCCCAGCCGCAAGCAACCCCTGCAAGCAAGGTGGAGAGATTGAAGCCGTCTTGCTTGATGCGCATGGCAATGGGAGGAAAGTCCAAGTGAAACAGCAACGTCTCTTGGTCGCCTCTGGCCAAGACCACGTGTCCATCTCTGTAGTAGACATTTCTTCGGCCCTCTGCACGGTGTGCTTTCATCACCTCGTTGTCTGGGTCGGTAGAGTAAAAAATCACATCCCCGTCGCTGTACTGCGCCAAGTCGACCACGGCGGGGTCTTCTGCGTTCAAGACGCTGACCCCATTGGTGAGCACCAAATCGATTTGGGTTCTCATCACACTTTTGAATTTTTCATCCGAGGAGATGTCATGGTCACTCAAATCCCAGACCTCGCGCTTCATATCGGTCACAACACCGACCAAGCAGCGGTCATAAGGCAGCCCATCTTGGCAAATGTGCCAAGGGGATGTTTGAAACACGGCCGCCTCCAAAGTGCGGTTGATCAGCAAACGCTCCCCAATGGCGTAGTCTCTTGCATCGGTGGACTCGACTTTGCGTTGGTCCATGTACAAGCCTTCATCGCAGGCCAAACCCACTCTTTTGCCTGACAAGTGCAAGAACCAGGCAATCAAATGCGAGAGCAAGTTGGTTTGAATCGATCCCAGCACACCCACAATGGGAATGCGGCCGTTTTCGTTGTTGGCAAAAAGATGGTCAACAATTGAGCGCCCAACGGGCCTGGCTTGACCGTTCAAAGGCTTTAGATGCATCAAGAGCCCAGGGCCCGCGTTGACTTCAACAATGGCCGCGTCTTGCTCATTGAGGGGCTTAGAGATATCTTGCGCCACCAAGTCAATCCCAGCAATGTCCAAACCCACGACCCGAGCTGCCAAGCAAACCGTTGCGGCCACCTCTGGATGGATCAAATCGGTGACGTCGTTGTTCATGTTGCCGTTGCGCTGAACGATGATGGCGGTGCCCACTTCCAGCACGCTTTTGGCGTTGTAGCCTTGGCTCTCAATTTGAAGCACCGCTTGTGGGTGATCTTTGAGTCGAACGGAGTTCAGTGGATAATCTTCGGTGGGGCCTCTTCGGGGGTCGGAGTTGATTTGTAGTTCAATCAACTCCTCAACCGTGTGCTTGCCATCTCCCGTGATGTAGGCGGTTTCTCCTTTGGCTGCAGCAACCACTTTGTCGCCCACCACGAGCAGTCGGTGCTCATCGCCTTGGACGTAACGTTCGACCAAGACCTCTGTGCCGTAACGGCTGGCAATGTCAAAGGCCGCTCTGATATTGGCTTCGTTTTTAAGCCCCAAAGAAACACCTCGTCCTCGGTTGGCGTCGCTTGGTTTGACCACCACAGGCAGGCCAATCTCTTGCGAAGAGGTCCAAGCGTCGTCGGCATTGTTGACCAAGGTGCCTTGGGGGACAGGAATCCCGCAGTGTTTGAGCAGTTGTTTGGTGAGATCTTTGTCGCTTGAGATGCTCTCAGCGATCGCGGACGTGCGGTCCGTCTCAGCCGTCCAGATGCGGCGCTGTTTGGCACCGTAGCCCAATTGCACCAAATTGCCCTCCGTCAATCGGATGGAAGGGATCCTTCGCTCATTGGCGGCTTCAACAATGCAGCCCGTGCTTGGGCCAAGACAATATTCATCCACCGTGTCTTTTAAATCATCCAAGTGCGCTTGAAGATCAAACGGGGTGTCATTGATGGCGGCCATCACCAATTTTTGGGCCAACAAAAGACTTTGCTCGCCCACCTTTTCTTGAACGGCGTAGATGATCACTTTGTACACGCCTCTCGTGGTGGTTTCACGCGCTTTGCCAAAACCTGTTTCTAAGCCCGACAGGGTTTGGAGCTCAAGCGCGACGTGTTCCATCACATGGCCGGCCCATGTCCCATCTTTTAAGCGCATCAAAAAGCCCCCGCGCTCGCCAATTCCGCATCTGTGCTCAATGAGCCCAGGGAGCCAGGTGGTCAATCTTTCATAAAAACCGGGGATCAAATTGGAGGGAAAATCCTCCAAAACGCCAATGTCCACCCATGCTTCAATGACCGAACGGTAGGTCCAGATGTTAGGGCCCCTGAGATAACGCATGCGAAGAATTTGAATGTCTGGATGTGACATGGTGTTGGTTTTAATTGGGCTAAAGGTGTGGGAAGGACAAAAAGGGTGTTTTTTTTGAAACTAAACAGAAAAACGAGTCGTCCAGTGGTGGTCTTCAAACGTTATACAAAACATGAATATTATGACGTTATTTCAGACTCGGTTTGGGGCTTTTGTTCCAAAGTCGATCAATATTGGAAGTCCAGACTGTGCTGCGAAGTTACAATTGCTGAGCAAGCTTGGGCTCCATTGTAAGAAAAGTTGCTTTGACTTCATATTTTTTGCTTTCCTTTTGTTGCGTCCCGAGAGCCCAATCTTTTCAAAAAGTGGTCTCTTGATCTCGATTAATCTAAAACCCACCCCTAACTGACATGCCAAGTGCTTCTCAAGATGAGCTTCCCCAAGGCTGGCAGGCGCTGGTGTTTGCCAGCCTGTCTTCCAATGAAAACGTTTTAGCCGCCTTAGAGGTTGACTTGGACAGCCGACTTTGTTTCACGAGTGGCTTGTTGGTGGCGACCCAAGAGAGACTTTTGAGCTGGTCCTTGCCGCAAGGAGCCCGTCCTGAAGATGTGGATGATTTGAAGGCCAGCGCGTTTCATTTGGAAACCTTTTCGATTGAAGGCCAGGCCCGCTTAAAACACATCGACTTTGCGGGCGTTGGGACCTTGGAGTTGGTCAACGAGGAGAGATGTCTGGCCAAGTGGCGCTTTACGCTCGCCAACAACGTCCGAGCGGTGGCCCTTCAGTTGGCTTGGAGTCGTGCGCTTGAGCATCACCTCTCGCCAATGCGAGAGAGTTCGTTGTCGGCAGTGCAAGGCTCGCTTGGGTTGGGAAAAATCAATCCTTTGACGGAGCACGACGAACAGTTCTCTCCCTTGCTTGAAGCGGCTGAAGGCCACCACGCGCCTACTGCGGCCTTGAGCGAAGTTGATGAGGCGCCCGCATCGACATGGGGGCTCTTTCGCTTGTGGCGTTTTGCAAAACCCTATCAAATGCGCTTGTTGGCCGGCTTCTTGCTGACCCTTGCCTCGACGGCGGCGACCTTGGTGCCACCTTACCTGACCATGCCCTTGATGGACAAGGTCCTGATTCCCTTTCAAAATGGCAAACCCATTGATTTTGAGCAAGTGTCAACCTATTTGTTGGGCTTGCTGGCAGCGGCTCTTTTGGCTTGGTCCTTGGGCTGGCTCAAAACTTACATTTTGGCGTTGGTGTCGGAGCGCATTGGGGCCGATTTGCGCACCAGTGCCTACGACCATTTGATGAAGCTCTCGCTTGAGTATTTTGGTGGTCGACGCACGGGTGACTTGATGACCCGCATTGGCGGGGAGACGGATCGCATATGTGTCTTCTTGTCTCTTCATCTTTTGGATTTCGCGACCGATTTTTTGATGATCGTGATGACCGCCATCATTCTTTTTACCATCGACCCTTATTTGGCCATGGTGACCTTGTTGCCTTTGCCGTTTATTTATTGGCTCATTCATGTGGTACGGGATCGTTTGAGACTGGGCTTTGAGAAAATTGATCGCGTGTGGTCTGAGCTCACCAACGTCTTGGCCGACACCATCCCGGGCATTCGAGTGGTCAAAGCGTTCGCCCAGGAGGGACGGGAAAGTGCTCGTTTTCGTGAGGCCAACAAGCACAATTTGGCGGTGAACGATCGCATCAATTTTCTGTGGTCCTTGTTCTCGCCAACCGTCACATTGATGACCGAAGTGGGTTTGTTGATTGTTTGGGCCTTTGGCATTTGGCAAGTCGCCCAGCACCAAGTGACGGTTGGTGTGCTGACCGCCTTTTTGGCCTACATTGGTCGGTTTTATACGCGCCTAGATTCCATGAGCCGCATCGTCTCTCATACGCAAAAGGCGGCGGCGGGGACCAAGAGAATTTTTGAAATTTTAGACCACGTCTCAAGCGTGCCTGAACCCACGGAGCCCGTGAAGGTCCAAAACATCCAAGGGGAGATCAAACTCACGAATGCCGCTTTTAGGTACGGGAACCGTTTGGTCATCAAGAACTTGAGTCTGACCATCAAACCCGGTGAGATGATCGGTTTGGTTGGGCAAAGTGGATCTGGTAAAAGCACCTTGGTCAATCTCATTTGTCGCTTTTACGATTTGAGCGAGGGCAGTGTCGAGCTCGATGGTGTCGATATTCGACGCTTTATGTTGGCCGATTACAGAGCACACATTGGTTTGGTGTTGCAAGAGCCCTTTTTGTTTTTTGGCACCATTGCAGACAATATTTCTTACGGTCGCAGCGATGCCACTCGCAGTGAGATCATCTCGGCTGCGCGGGCCGCGCATGCGCACGAGTTCATCCTTCGACTCCCCCAGGGGTATGACTCGCTCGTGGGTGAACGTGGACAAGGTCTTTCGGGCGGCGAGAGGCAGCGCATCTCCATTGCGCGAGCTTTACTGATCAATCCTAAAATATTGATCATGGACGAAGCCACCTCTTCGGTGGACACGGAGACGGAGCAAGAGATCCAAAAGGCCTTGGACAATTTGGTCAAAGGCCGCACCACCATCGCCATTGCACACAGGCTCTCAACGCTCAAACGGGCTGATCGTTTGGTGGTGATGGAGCAAGGGGAGAAAGTCGAAGAGGGCAGTCACGATGAATTGATGGCCCGTCAAGGGGCTTATTGGCGGCTTTACCAAGCCCAGGCGCATCAAGCCGAGTTGGGTCTGCCTCTGTCTGCGCCACAAAGTGCCTATGATCAAGGGATGATTTAAATGAGCGAGTCACATACATTGACAAGAAATGCCTCCATCACACAGGAGGCTTTCATCGACTTCAAGTTGTGGTCTGACCCCTTTGGAATCTGGCATTTGACCCTCGCTGATCAAACCCATGAGCATGTGATTGCTGTTAGGGCTTTTCCCATTGTCGCACCCAATGAGGGCGTGTCGATATTGAGCCGTGATGGACGAGAGCTTTTGTGGCTGGATCAGCTCACAGAATTACCTTCTGCGCACAGGCAAAGCATTGAGCAGTGTTTGCAAAACAGAGAGTTCATGCCAGAGATCACCAAGCTCGATGGCGTCAACTCTTTTGTGACGCCAAGTCGATGGTCGGTACAAACCACGCGAGGCGCCACCGAGTTGCTTTTAAAAGGCGAGGAGGATATCAAGCGACTCAATGCCAATACATTGATCATCTCAGATGCCTATGGCGTTCAGTTCTTGATCAAAGATCTCTCAGCCCTTGATCGTCACAGTCGCAAACTCATGGACCGTTTCTTATAAAGTTTTGGCGCGCGTTCTGTGTTCTTTCTGCTCAGCCACCAGGTCGATCAGGCACGGATCAGTTAAGGAACGTGTTCAAGCTCGGTGCAGGCAGCTTTTTGATGTAGGACGGTTGACTTACGAAGGCTTTGACGCCAATGTGTTCGTTGAGTTCATTGGGAAAAATATATTTACCCTTGGTGATCACCAAATCGACCTTGCGGATGTCTTCAATGTTGAGTGTGGGGTCGCCATCCACAATGATCATGTCTGCAAGCTTGCCACTTTTGATGGTGCCGAGCTCGCGATCGACACCAGCAATTTTTGCGGCATCAAAACTGGCCACTTTCAAGGCCTGCGCTGGCGAGAGACCTGCTTGGACGTAAAGGGCCAATTCGCTGTGCAAAGAGAACCCTGGGAGTGCATCGGTGCCGGCCACGATGGGCACGCCACTGCGGTAGAGCAGACCCGTGAATTCAATCATCTTGAGGTATGACGCTCGGTAAATTTGGGCGGTCTCGGCATCGGGGATGAGCATGGAGCCTACCTTAAAACTTCTCTCCACATCGGGCGGCATGTGCGGGGCAATGCTTTCATAGGCTTTTGACATCTCGCCGTCTTGTTGTTGAATGAATTCAAAGGCGGTGAGCGTGGGGTCCACGACCACTTTGTGTTTGAGCAGCAAATCAATGAAATCGGTCACCTCTTTTGACTCAAAATCCATGTCAGCGATCTTTTGCGCAGGCAGGTAAAACCTGTCCAATGTTCGTGTGTCAGTTTGTGGTGTGACCAAGAACGTTAAAAGCAACTGATTGATGTGATTGATCTCATTAAAGCCCGACTCCACCGCTTCTCTTGCTGTCATGAAGGCGGGCACATGCCCGCCCACGGTCAAACCCAGATCATGGGCGTAAGCCGTGGTTTCTTTCACAATCTCCTTTGGAAAAGAGTTGTAAATTTTGATGTGCCTGTAGCCATTGGCCTTGTACCAGTCGATGGCCTTTTTGGCTTGATCCAAGGTTTCGATCAAAATGCCATCGTAGGAGGAGTATTCGCTCTTGCCTTCAATGAAGCCGGCAGGAATGATGCGTGGAGAGATGATCTCGCCGGCACTGACCTCTGTGATCATCTCTTGTAATTCTCGATTTGAGTTGCCCAGGTCTCGGATGCTCGTAACCCCTGAGGTCATGCTGTAGAGTGCTGACCAGCGGTTGATGTGTGTGTGCATGTCAAACAGACCCGGGAGCACCATGCGCTCTTTTGCATCGATTTCAAAGCCCGCTTGCAAGGGTTGTACACCTTTGGGATAAATCCCCAGGATGTAATCTTTGTTGAAGTAGATGTTGGACGGTTCGCTCACTGTGGCTGTGTCACTTTGGAATATCTTGGCGTTTTTGATGAGCACAATGCCTTCGATGTTTCTTTGCAGTGTTTGGGCTCTGAGCTTGAGGATCTTCTTTTCAGCATCGTTTTGTTTTTGATTGAGTTCGGTCAAGTAGTCTTGCCAACCCTCTTCGATCATCAAGGAGTAACCTGGCAAGATGACGGCAAAGAGTCTAGCGCGTTCGCCCGATGTTGCCCAGAAAAACTGAGGGCTCAAACCCAGTCCTGTTTGCATCAATAACTCAACTCGCCTGAGTTGCTTGCCTTTTTTTAACGTGGCCCGTGCAATGCTTTCCATGCGGAGTTTTCCTGAGGGCAGCAAAGACAATGTGTTCGTGTTCCTCTTTTTGAGGGCCTCAATGATCAGGGCATTCAAGCCCCAGGAAGAGTCCATGGGGATGTAGACTTGGCCCGCAATAAAAGGGCTCGAGCCGTTCTCAGCGTTGGAGTGCCAACTTGCCACACCGTTTTTGATTTGAAAGCGCTCTTGTACCTTGGAGCCCATCTCGGAGGTGCCTTGGATATGAAAGGATTTGAATCCACCCAAGGCGTCGAGTTGATAGTCTTCTTGGTAGGTCGGGCCACGGCCATTTTCTTTGAAGTCAAAGGAAGTGTGAACACGGTTGGGCGCTTTTTTTTCAATCGTCTGAAACCCAGCTTGAATGCCGTTTTCCATCAAGATGATGTACTTTATTTTTTCGCCCGCCCATGCATTGAGGGTGAAAAAAACAAGCAAGAGTTGGAGAAGGGCGTGTTTGCGCATGTACTTGGGGGTCGTGTCACCTAAAGGCTCAAGACCTTGGTGGGTTGGGGTCCCAGGTCAAAGTCAGGCCACTGGATTGTTGAAGCGCTTGGATGTCCTCTGGGGTGTCCAAATCGCAAGAGAAGTGCGTATTGTCGCTCAAGAAGCCTTGGACTTGGTGGCGATGGTCTGCGCGCCACTGTCGGCAGCCATAGGTGCTGTCTTTGCTCAAGATGTCTTCACGCACGGTGTTTGAGATGATCACTGGGTTGCCTGGACCAGAACTTAACACAGGGAAAAGCATTTCAGTGGACGGTGCTTTTACGCGAAACTCAGTCAAGAGCAGCTCAATGTCTTGGGCCTCGATGAGGGGTTGATCGGCCAACGCCATGACGATGGCATCGTGCTTTTTCTTGAGAGCTTGAAGCCCCAAACGCTGGGATGAAATTTGACCTTCATCAGGGTGGGGGTTGATCACGCAATGCACTTCTTGTGGGTCAATGAATGGGCGAATGCTTTCGTGGTAATGGCCCAGCACGACGATCAATTCCTGCACCCCGACGGCCTTGAGCGCCTGGATCGTGCGCTCAATCAAAGGCGTGCCATTCAAATGCAAAAGACACTTGGGCCTGTAGCCCATCCGAGAGGCAGAGCCGGCCGCCATCAAGACAGCAGCCAGGCTCATGGCGTCCCCAAGTGCACGACGTGCAACTCAAGCAAGGTCGACGCCTTTGTGCTCATCGAACCGCGTCACGATCAATTGAAAAAAGTCTTGAGCTTTTCAGTCCAACCCTTTTCGTTGGGTGAGTGTTTCATGCCCCCCTTTTTGAGCGACTCATCCAGTTCTTTGAGTATTTTGCGCTGATGTTCGGTCAACTTAACGGGGGTCTCTACCGTGATGTGGCAGTAAAGGTCGCCTTGAAAACTTGACCGAATGCCTTTGATGCCTTTGCCTCGGAGTCTGAACTGTTTGCCCGTTTGCGTGCCCTCTGGGATATCAATGGCCGCCTCGCCCTGCAAGGTGGGGACCTGTATTTCTCCACCCAAAGCAGCCGTTGTGAAACCAATCGGCACTGCGCAGTGCAAATCATCACCGTCGCGCTCAAAGATGTCGTGTTTGTGAATTCTGATCTCAATGTAGAGGTCGCCAGCAGGTCCTCCGTTCGCGCCTGGCTCACCATTGCCCGTGGAGCGAATTCGCATGCCTGAATCAATGCCCGATGGGATTTTGATCTCCAGCGTTTTTTGACTTTGAATTTTGCCTTGACCTCGGCAAGGGCTGCATGGGTCTGGGATGACTTTGCCTGCTCCTCGGCAATGGGGGCAGGTTTGTTGAACGCTGAAGAAGCCTTGGCGCATTTGCACCGCACCTGAGCCGCCGCATGTGCCGCAATTTTTGGCCGTGGTCCCTGGTTTGGCACCTGAGCCGTGGCAGGTGTCACAACTCTCCCAGCTGGGGACTTGGATCTGTGTTTCCTTGCCCGCTGCAGCTTCCTCTAGGGTGATTTCCATGGCGTAATTCAAATCATTGCCACGGTAGACCTGTCGACCCCCTTGTTGTCTTCTGGCTTGGCCAAAGATGTCGCCAAAAATGTCGCCAAAAGTGTCTGCAAAGCCCGCGCCGCCAAAGCCGCCTCCTGCACCACCGCGCATATTGGGATCAACGCCAGCGAAACCATACTGGTCGTAGGCCGCGCGTTTATCACCGTCAGAAAGCATCTCATAGGCCTCTTTGACTTCCTTGAACTTGACCTCGGCCTCCTTGTCCCCATCGTTGCGATCGGGATGGAACTTCATCGCCAATTTGCGATAAGCCTTTTTGATTTCGTCTTCGGTGGCGCTTTTGGAGACGCCTAGGACTTCGTAAAAATCTCTTTTTGCCATGATATGGAGCGATTCCTTTTTGAACAACAAAGCCGCGCTGGCCTCAAAAAGAGGTCAAAAGCGCGGCGAATGAAGGGGATAAGAGCAGTTGTCTGCTTAACCCTTTTTAACTTCTTTGACCTCAGCGTCCACCACGTTGTCATCGGCCGGTTTGGCTGCTTGTTGTGCAGCCTCTGGACCATGCGCGTGGGGAGCACCCGCTGCAGCTTGTTGATCGGCGTAAGCTTTCTCACCAAGTTTTTGACTCACCGTCATCAGGGCCTGTGTTTTTTCATCGATGCTTGTTTTGTCCTCGGTTTTCAAGGCCTCTTCCAAGTCTTTCAATGCCGCTTCGATGGCCGACTTTTCATTCGCATCGATCTTGTCGCCGTGCTCGGCCAAGCTCTTTTGAACGGTGTGCAAAGCAGCATCGCCTTGGTTCTTGGCTTGCACGATTTCGAGTTTCTTTTTGTCCTCTGTGGCATTGAGCTCGGCATCTTTGACCATCTTTTGGATCTCGTCTTCGGACAAACCGGAGTTGGCCTTGATGGTGATTTTGTTTTCCTTGCCTGTGCCTTTGTCTTTGGCGCCCACGTGCAAAATACCGTTGGCATCGATGTCAAAGGAGACCTCAATTTGAGGCGTGCCTCTGCTCGAAGGTGGGATGCCCTCGAGGTTGAACTCGCCAAGCATTTTGTTGACATTGGCAATCTCGCGCTCACCTTGGAAGACCTTGATGGTCACAGCAGGTTGGTTGTCCTCAGCGGTTGAGAAAGTTTGTGCAAATTTGGTTGGGATGGTGGTGTTCTTGGTGATCATCTTCGTCATCACACCGCCCAAGGTTTCAATGCCGAGTGACAAGGGGGTGACATCCAAAAGGAGCACATCGGTTCTGTCGCCTGAGAGCACCTGGCCTTGAATGGCAGCGCCTACGGCGACGGCCTCATCAGGGTTCACATCTTTGCGGGGTTCTTTGCCAAAGAACTCTTTGACTTTGTCTTGAACCTTGGGCATGCGGGTCATGCCGCCGACCAAAATGACGTCGTCAATTTGGTCCACACTGACACCCGCATCTTTGATGGCCATGCGGCAAGGAGCAATGGTGCGCTCAATCAACTCGTCCACCAAGGACTCAAGTTTTGCACGGTTGAGTTTGATGTTCAAATGCTTGGGACCTGTGGCGTCGGCCGTGATGTAGGGCAAATTGACGTCGGTGGATGCAGACGAGGACAGCTCGATTTTGGCTTTTTCAGCGGCTTCCTTCAAGCGTTGGAGGGCCAAGACATCTTTGCCCAAGTCCACGCCTTGTTCCTTTTTGAATTCACCAATGATGAAGTCAATGATGCGTTGGTCGAAATCTTCGCCGCCTAGGAACGTGTCGCCGTTGGTCGAGAGCACTTCGAATTGCTTTTCGCCGTCGACATCGGCGATCTCAATGATCGAGACGTCAAAGGTGCCGCCACCCAAGTCATAAACCGCAATTTTGCGGTCGCCCTTTTCGGTTTTATCGAGACCAAAGGCAAGCGCGGCCGCTGTGGGCTCATTGATGATCCTTTTGACCTCAAGGCCCGCGATTCTTCCCGCATCTTTGGTGGCTTGGCGTTGCGCGTCGTTGAAGTAAGCCGGTACGGTGATCACAGCCTCGGAGACGGTCTCGCCAAGATAGTCCTCTGCGGTCTTTTTCATTTTGCGCAGCACTTCTGCACTGACTTGGGGGGGCGCGAGTTTGCTGCCGCGAACCTCTACCCAAGCGTCGCCGTTATCGGCTTTTGCAATGGTGTAGGGCATCAAATTGATGTCTTTTTGGACTTCTTTTTCTTCAAATTTGCGGCCAATCAAGCGCTTGACTGCATACAAGGTGTTGCGTGGGTTGGTCACCGCTTGGCGTTTGGCGGAAGCGCCCACCAAAATTTCACCATCCTCTTGGTAAGCAATGATGGATGGTGTGGTTCTAGCGCCCTCGGAATTCTCAATCACCTTGGTGGTGTTGCCCTCCATGATGGCCACGCATGAGTTGGTGGTTCCTAAGTCGATGCCGATGATTTTGCCCATTTTTTAGCTCCGTTTGCCGCCGATCGAATCGATGCAGCGTTTGATTTGAAAAGTGTTGATAAAGATATGTGGATGAAACAGCCGAAATCAAGGTGTGGATTTCAGTTTTTTTGCCAATTGGCTCAAGAGGCTGTCACGGTCACGAGTGCAGGGCGCAAGATGCGCTCAGAAATCAAGTAGCCCTTTTGCAAAACCATGACCACTGTGTTGGGCTCTTGCTCTGCAGGCACAACGCTGATGGCTTGGTGGTGGTGGGGGTCAAATTTGGTACCTGCAGCCGGCTCAATGGCGATGACCTTGTTGCGCTCAAGCGCACTTTTAAGTTGTCTGAGGGTGGCTTCAGCACCTTCTTTGATTTGTTCTGGCGTTGCTTCCTTGATCAACAAGCCCGCTTCCAAGCTGTCAAGCACGGGCAGCAAGCCTTCGGCAAAGGACTCGATGGCAAATTTTCTGGCTTTGCTCACTTCTTCGTCGGCTCTCTTTCTGGCGTTGAGAACCTCGGCTTGACCTCTGAGATACTGATCCTGTAATTCACCGACCTTGGCTTGAAGGGCTTCAACTTCTAACAATGCTTTTGCCAAAGCCTCGCTCGGCTCGAGCGACGTGTCGGCAGCAGGGTGGGCGTGGTCGTGAGCGTCGTGAGCTTTCGACTCGGGGGTGGAATCGTGGGGTGTCATGGATGGGTTTTGAGTTGGAGTCTGTTCGGACATGGTTCGGGAAAAATAAGACGTGAAATCGAATATGACTGTCAAATGGGGGCAAAAACACCGTTTTCAAGGCCTGAAAGCGATGTTTTTTTCGTCAAACTGAGCTTTTTAGCTGACGACGCGGGTCTCTTTAGAAAAAAACCGACCTTGCGGTCGGTTTTTAGGTTCGCTTAAGCGAGGTCTTTCGGCTCAATGATTGCCCCAAACCTCTTGAGCGGTTTCAATGACCAGACGCAATTTGTTTCGTTGCGCTTCAACGGCAATGTTGTTGCCGTGAACGGTGCTTGAGAAGCCGCACTGAGGTGACAAGGCCAATTGTTCCAATGGCGCATATTTTGCAGCCTCTTCAATGCGTCGCTTGATGCTGTCTTTGGTCTCCATTTCGCCAAATTTCGTGGTGACCAAGCCAAGGACCACAATCTTTCCCTTGGGCAAGAAGCGCAAAGGTTTGAAGTCACCGCTTCTGTCGTCATCGTATTCAAGGAAATAAGCGTCCAAATTCATCTCCGAGAGCAAGGCCTCTGCAACGGGCTCGTAATTGCCTGCGGCTGCGTGGGTGCTTTTGAAGTTGCCGCGGCAAAGGTGCATCGCCAAGGTCATGCCTTCGGGCTTGAGTGCCACGACTTT
>CAIOTD010000024.1 GCA_903861115.1 uncultured Burkholderiales bacterium | reverse complement strand
TTCAGCCGTGATCACCTACTCTCATGATGTTTGATGCCAATTCCAGCAAAGCCGTGATTCCCACCCCAATTGGTGATGTGTTGACTTTGTTCTCGGAAAAAGGATTACGGGGATGCTGGTTCATGAATCAATCGCACTTTCCAAAAAAAGAGCTTGATGAATGCGGCTCAGATCCAACCATTGGCACTCGTTTTCACCAAGCCATGAAATTCCAATTGGACAGCTATTTCAATAATCAAATTGATAAATTTGACATTCAACTGGATCTCAGCAATGCGGGCACGTCTTTTCAACTGGACGTGTGGCTTGCGCTTTTAAATATCCCCTACGGACAAACGCTCAGTTACTCAGACATCGCACGAAAAATCAATCGTCCAAATTCCACTCGAGCAGTGGGGGCGGCGATTGGCAAAAACCCAATCAGCGTGATCATTCCTTGCCACCGAGTCATTGGCGCCAATGGCCATCTCACGGGTTATGCAGGCGGTATTGAGCGAAAAAGGTATCTACTCAATCTTGAGGCCGCTCACCTGGCAAGCCCCCAACCATGACAGAGCACAAAAATACCTCCTGGGTGATTGATTACCTCATTCTCTCTATTTGCTGGGGCACCTCTTTTTTACTGATGCGAGAGGCTACCAAATCTTTTGGTCCTTTTTTATGCTCCTGGCTTAGAGTGAGCATTGCTTCACTTATTTTACTTCCCTACATCATCGAACAGGGAGAGCTCGGGGTGCTCTTGAAAAACTGGAAAAAGATGACCATCGCCGGCTTATTGAGTTGCGCTGTTCCTTTTAGCTGTTATTTTTATGCACTTACCTCATTGAGCACAGGCCTATCGAGCGTTCTTAACGCCACAACCCCTATGTTTGGTGCTTTGATCGCTTGGATTTGGCTTCGTGAACGACTCACGCCCCTTAGAGTGACGGGTTTGATGCTTGGTTTTCTGGGCGTGACATCCCTTATATTGAATGCGTCAAAGCCCGGTGAATTGCATAACAGCCATCACGTGATCGCCATTTTGGCTTGCTTGCTTGCAACTTTTTTCTATGGCCTGGGGGCCAATTTCACTCAAAAATACATGCGAAATTTTTCACCCATGCTCAATGCAACGGGTTGCTTACTGGGTGCAAGCATTGCACTTTTCATCCCTGCTTTGTTCGATTTACCCACTGAGTGGCCAACCCTTAGCAGCACCATCGCAATCACTTTATCTGGCGTCTTTAGCACTGCCGTTGCTTATGCTTTGTTTTTTCGGATCATCTCTAAAATTGGTGCAGCCAGATCAATGACCATCACTTATTTGGTTTCCGTCATCGCAACCTGTTTGGGCCTGTATGTCCTTGACGAGAGCATCACACTGATCATGGTGGTCAGCGCTTTGATTGTTTTGTTTGGAACAGCCTTATCGAGTGGACTCATTAAGAAACAATGAATTTACTTAATTTTGGATTTTTTAATCATTTTTTTCAAAATTTTACTGACCACTGAGTCCGGCTCCAATAGACTCTCAAGAATCGAAAAGTGCTGTAGCCCTTCAATGACCTTTGCGATGGGAACGGCTTTTTTACCCCATGATGTTTGTATCAGCAGACATTGACGAATGAATTCCTCGCTCTCAAGCCCCCCCACAACGCCGTACAACTGACCTCTTTTGGGTTTGGGCATCCACGCAGGACTTAATTTAACAGCACTCGCCTCATCCAATTTCAGAGAAACATTTAAAAAAGGCGTCTTTCGAATTGACTCCAGTTCATGCAAACCAGATATTGAAAGTCCACTTTTTACCAAATCCTTCGGGAGGGCTTTATTGAATTTTTTCCACCGGGCATTCATCAGCAAAGCAGTTAAGTGCCCTCCAGCAGAATGTCCAACCAAGTGAATTCGAGTGGGGTCTCCACCATATTCTCCAATATGCGCCCAAACCCAAGCCAGGGCTTTGACCATTTGCATGGTAATTTGCTCCACGCTTACTTGCGGACATAAATCATAATTCAAAACAACCGCACAAGCACCCAGTTGATTGATAGCAGGCGCTAAAAAGGCATGGTCCTCTTTGTACAAAGAGCGCCAATAGCCTCCGTGAATAAAAACCACAACCGGTGCGAGTTGGGTCTTTTCATGTTTAGAGGCATTGACCACGGGATAGATGTCTAGATTTTCAAATTGACCATCACCAAAAAACGCCTGTACCCTGGAATTGGATGTCTCTCTCAAGACTTCTTGCGATCGTTGTTGCCAAAATTCAATATGTGCCCCCGCCTGAGGAACCAATTCTCGGTTGTTGTACATGCCGTTGTACCATTCAGGTGAGTGCTTGTTCATCGTATGAAACCTTTTTTAAATATATAAAAACCATTCTATATGGGCAATCGGCCAGCGCAATATATAAGTGCGGGAAAGGATGCGAACCAAGCCCAAAAGAAACGATTAAGTCCAAAAAACCAAAAAACCAAAAAATGAAACAATGCTGCAATGTGACAGTAGATCAGAGCCAAATCAGCGCTTAAAAGCATCACAGGGGCAACGCCTTCCCACAAAATAAAACTCCAACTGCACACAATGGCAACAAGCCTTGATCTAAAGATGCTTTCCGAATCCAAGGGTCCGTATATCCCTCCGTCCAAGAACATCACCAAGGCCGATCCATCACGCCACTCACGTCGCTTTAACTTGACCCACCCTGATATAAAGTAGGAGGACACCGTATGCAATGTGATGTACCAAAGTCCAGCCTTGTAGCCCCAAATGAGTGGACTGATCCAGTGACATATCTCGGCCAGCAATAGCCCCGTAATCACCACCAAACTTAAAAAATCACTGCCACCATTGAACGCACCACGAAAACGAAACAACAAACAAATATTGCTAAAAAATAAAAATGCCATCAACCAAAGATTAGAGCCATCACCGAGCAAGATCAATACACCCACCAACCTTGCACACAAATGCAAGAAGTGCACACGATCTTGAAAAATAAAATCAAAAAAACGGCTCACCCATGGCGCGTTTAGAGGCAACTCTTTTCTTAGCAAAGACCAAACCCAAACCCCCTCCCCCTTCATATCACTTTGAATTCGGAAAAACTCGATGGTTTGGATCAATAAACTGACGCCAAGAAATAAACTGAGCAATCGAATGGTTTGAATTTCACTCATTGATCAACTCTGGTGAAGCCAACATCACTTGAATATCTTTGGGCTCTAGTGGGTGATTGAGCTGTGGCATCTCCATTCGAATCTCAAAACGATAAGACCTGTGTGCAACTGCGCATTTTTTTGCAAACGCGTTCGCAAGCCTACAAACCAGTTCGTAGGTCACTAAATGTCGTGCATCCCCATCTGGTGGCAATTGATTGAGATCATTGACGAAATGCTCAATTAAATTTTGATTGGCCAAGTGTACGTTGACCTTGGGGTTGTGAAAAACATGAAAGGGATTCCTCTCTACCCTAGGATAGACGATTTGCCAGTCCAGCCAATGCCCATTGATTTCTTTGATTTGAACATAAAGCCTTGGCGCATAACCAATGGCATGAAAAAATTTCCAATTGGGGAAAAATGCCCGCAAATAAAACAACCAAGGACTTTTGATCTCTCGCGTCTTGAAAAAAAGTGCAGCAAACAGCAGCACAAAATATAGAATAATTAAGGTAATTGTCATTGTGTCTTTTTTGATTCAATATAAATGAAGAGCGCGCTAAAAGTCAATCCCCAAGGGTTGATTCGCCTCAATATGCTTATATTTTGGTCTTATTTAAGTGTTTAACCATGAAAAGTTCTTGTGAACTCAATAGCGAAGCAAATGCATTGAATATCAATCACGTATAAATCTACGTTTCTTAGCCCATTTATTTGGTAGTATTTGCCTCAAACCACCCTGCCTCATTTCTCACCTTTCATCGAAAAAACATGGTTTCAGCGACTTCTCCCCTTCCCCCCAGTTCAGGCCCCTTGGCCGACCTTAAAGTGATTGAAATGGGCCAACTCATCGCTGGCCCCTTTGCAGCAAAAACTTTGGCTGATTTTGGCGCTGAGGTCATCAAGATTGAATCTCCTAAGTCTGGTGACCCTTTGCGTGTTTGGCGTGTCATGCATGAAGGCACCTCGCTTTGGTGGCAAGTTCAGTCAAGAAACAAGAAATCTCTTAGTTTGGACTTGCGCCAAAAAGAGGGTCAGGACATCGTCCGTGAATTGATCAAGAACGCTGACGTTTTAATTGAAAACTTTCGTCCTGGCACACTTGAGTCTTGGGGCATGGGGCCAGAGGACTTGCTCAAAATCAACCCTAGGTTGATCGTCCTAAGAATCAGCGGCTATGGCCAAACTGGCCCCTACAAGGACAAACCCGGCTTTGGTGTGATCGCTGAAGCCATGGGCGGTATGCGCCACCTGACTGCCGAGCCTGGGCGTGTTCCCGTCAGAGTTGGCATCTCCATAGGTGACACTTTAGCTGCCTTGCATGGGGTCATCGGGATCTTGATGTCTTTGCATGAACGCAATCGTTCTGGCAAAGGACAAGTGATCGATGTTGCACTTTACGAAGCCGTATTCAATTGCATGGAGAGTTTGTTGCCCGAATACAGCCTCAAAGGCATCGTTCGAGAGGCCGCTGGTAGCGCACTCCCAGGCATTGCCCCAACCAACGCTTATCGCTGCAAAGACAATGCCTATGCGTTGATAGCAGGCAACGGCGACAGCATTTATAAGCGACTCATGCATGCCATTGGTCGAGATGACTTGGGGCAGGACCCAGAGCTCAGTGACAACACAGGTCGTGTGAGTCGGGTCAATGAAATCGACCAAGCCATTTCGGACTGGAGCGCGAAGCTTTCAGTCGACGATGTTTTGCAGATTCTAGATTCTGCCGAAGTGCCAGCTGGAAAAATCTACAACATTGCCGATATCAGTCAAGATCCTCATTACATCGCAAGAGGTATGATTGAGAAATTAACGCTGAAGGATGGCTCGCAACTGGATGTGCCCGGTGTCGTACCTAAACTCAGTCGCACACCGGGTCACCGTCCAAAGCTGGCACCTGAACTTGGTGAAGACACGCATGCGACCTTGAAATCCATTGGGATCAGCGATGAACAAATTAAAATACTTTTGGACAAGGGGATTGTCTCCATGTCACAACAACACTCCTGATTGCCCAGTTTGAACCCCAACTCACCTCTCGCCCTTACGCCTCAGCCAATACCGGTGCCCAAGGACGAAGGCACTGGACTTCCCGCCGCCTTTGCACACCATCACTGGTTCAGTGAAAGCGCCCTGGATGGTCCAAAATCTTGGGTTGAAGTCCGCGATGATTTGAATACACATCAAGCGCTCCAATTGGCCAAAGAGGGAACTGGCATGATTTGGCAGGGGGATTTTCACAATGCTCGGCAGTTGTTGCTGGCCATGTCAAAACGGCTCATCAGTAAAAAGCAAACCGAACAGCTTTTAAATAAACCCATTCTTGAACGGTTTCATATTCATCGTTTGCATCAGTCTCAGCGTTTGAATATTCTCAGCAAGCTTTTGATTCCCATCGATGCCACTTACCTGATTGGACTCAATCGAGCACCTTCGGTCGTCGACGTTTTAAGCCATGTTTTAGGCCCTCCATCTCAAAAAGCCTACTTGATTTCACTCAGAGAGCTTTTGGGCTTTATAGGGGCTTACGAATGGTTCAAGAAGGGCATTGAATTGGATGAGCGCTTCATGGGTCCATCACCGATGAATAAAATCTTCCCTTACTATGGTGTATTTTCGCCGGTAAGGGGAGAGTATTTATCACTCATTCATCAAGCACCTATTGCGCTGGGGGCCGATCATTTTGTTGCATTTGACATCGGTGTTGGCACGGGTGTGATCAGTGCCATGTTGCTCCAACGAGGTGTGAGCCATGTGATTGCAACGGATTCGCAGGCGCGTTCTATTGAGTGCGCCAGTGACAATTTAAAACGACTGGGTTTGTCCGATAAGGTCACGCTTTCTCAATGTCACTTGTTCCCAGCATCCAAGGCCAACCTCATTGTTTGCAACCCACCATGGCTGCCTGGCAAGGCAAGATCAGCCATCGAGAAAGCCATCTTTGACGAGAACAGTCAAATGATCAAAGGTTTTTTAAGTGGCCTAAAAGACCATCTTCTTGCCTCGGGCGAAGCTTGGCTGATCATGTCTGACCTGGCAGAAAGATTGGGTCTTCGACACAGGCACGAACTTGAACAATGGATCGCGCAGGCTGGCTTAACCACCGTAGAGATTTTGAGCACGAATCCCACACACTCAAAAGCCAAGGACACAAGCGATCCTTTTTTTGAAGCCAGAAGTCAAGAGGTCACATCCCTTTGGCGATTAAAGCTGCAGCAAATGCTTTGACCCCACATCATGGCTGAATTTTCAACCCTTCAAAGCACTCACCCATGACTCAATTTGCTCAAAAACCCCCCAATACAGATCCAAAATACTGGGACGAGCGGTACGAAAAGGAAGCTTTCGCCTACGGTCAAGCGCCCAATGCATTTTTACAGGCACACATCAAGTCGCCACCTCGTAAAGGCGCAAAGGCACTTTGTTTGGCCGATGGAGAAGGCAGAAATGGCGTGTATTTGGCACAACTGGGTTATCAAGTCACGAGTCTTGACTTTTCACCGGCGGCAAAGGTCAAGGCATTGTTTTTGGCCGATCAAACCTCTGTATCGTTGGACTATCAATTGACCGATTTAAATGAGTATCAACTTCAAGACAATCATTGGGATCTGATCGCCTCTATTTTTTACCAACCCATTGTTGGTGTTCGCAAGCGTCACTATCAAAAGCTTTTTGCGGCACTCAAACCCCAGGGCCTCTTTGTTCTTGAGACCAAATCAAGCGCTGAGTCCAAAGATCAGGATCGCTATCCTGGCGTTCAAACCCTGATCGATGAAATCTATCCTCTTGAAATCCTTTTTGAAGACGAGTCCGTCAGAGAGTTGAACGAAGGCGATTACCACAAAGGCCTACAACGGACATCTCAAATTTTGGCGCGCAAATCATAAAAAAAAACCACTGCAGAGAAGATGCTCTCAAGCAGTGGTTGATTGCTTGGGTTGAATGCTTTATCGCCTTCAACCCAGGGGGTCTAGTTATCTTGCTTTTGGCTTGAAACTTCTTGAAGCGGCTGGTTTGCCTACTTTGACAACTGTTGGGCCGTTTCTTGGAGCACCCGCTTTGAAATCACGACCGCCGTGAGCGCCAGCATCTCTTCTGGGTTCGCTAAATCCTCTTGGGCCTTGCGCATTGAAGTCACGCCCTCTTGCGCCACCGTTGGCGTAAGCCTCATTGGAACGACCTGCAAAACCGCCACCAGAGTTGCCATCACGCTCTCTTGAACCACCGAAGCCGCCGCCTGAGGCGTCACGGTCGCGGGATCCACCAAAACCACCACCAGAGGCGTCGCGGTCTCTAGAGCCGCTAAAGCCACCACCACCAAAACCGCCACCGCCTCCGGGCGCTCCGCGTCCACGACCCCTTGGGGCTTGGCGCTTGTCATCAAACCCCCTTGGGCGCTCTGAGCGTTGAGTGGGTTCAAGCCCTGGGATCACTTCAGCTTTTAAGGGCTGCTTGGTATAGGCTTCAATATCAAAGATTTTTCGACGATCGCGGAACTCAGCAAACGTGACCGCCAAGCCATCGCGCCCAGCACGGCCTGTACGACCAATCCTGTGAACATAATCTTCACTCTTCATGGGCAAGCCATAATTGAACACGTGGCTGATGCTAGGAACATCAAGGCCACGAGCAGCCACATCTGTTGCGATCAAGAACTGGACTTGTCCATTTCTAAACGCCATCAAACGACGGTTTCTTAAACCCTGGCTCAAAGCACCGTGCAATGCGACTGCTGAGAAGCCCGATTGCTGCAAGTCTGTGGCCAAACCGTCACACTCAATCTGAGTGCTGGCAAAGACAATGGCTTGCTCAATGGTGGTGTCTCTTAACCAATGGTCAAGCAATTTTCTTTTGTGCTGCGAGTGATCGGCCCAAAACATCAATTGCTTGATGTTGGAGTGTTTTTCTTGTGGCGAATCGATTTGAATGCGCTGTGGCTGTCTCATGACACGGGTCGCCAAGGCTTGAATGCGAGGAGCGAACGTGGCCGAGAACATCATCGTTTGATGGCGCTCGATGGTCAACTGATTGATTTCAGCCAAGTCATCAGAAAAGCCCAAATCAAGCATGCGGTCAGCCTCGTCCACGACCAAAAACTGAACTTGTTCAAGTTTAATGTGCATGGAGCGCTGCAGATCAATCAAACGACCTGGCGTCGCGACCACCAAGTCGGCATTTTGTAATTTGGCAATTTGCATTGCATAGGGCATGCCCCCCACAATGTTGGCCACTCTCAAGCCTCGGCAGTGCTTGACCAAGTCGATGGCATCGTGGGCCACCTGTTGTGCCAACTCACGTGTTGGACACAAAACCAAAGCACCAGGCGTTGCAGCCTTGAAGTTTCTTGATTGTGTAGGGTCTTTTCGTTTTGGTTTTTTAGGCGCTGGCGCACCTTCAGCCAGTGCTTTTGCGACCACAGCATCCCACTCACGGGCTTGCTCTAGCGCTTTTTCATTTGCTTGGTGCAACAAGGTTTGAATCACTGGCAACAAAAAGGCAGCAGTCTTACCACTGCCCGTTTGGCTTGAGACCATCAAGTCTGTATGCGAGTTATTGACCAAGTCCTTCATGGCCAAAGGAATGACCTTGATTTGTACTGCGGTTGGCTGGGTATAACCCAGGTCATTCACAGCGGCAACCAACTCGGGTGCGAGACCCAAGGCTTTAAAGGGGTTGGGGGCTTTGGGGGCTGTGTCAACAGCATTTTCAGTGCTCTCTACTGGCACCACAGCCTCAAGGATTGAGGATTCAGACTCTGAAGATGTGCCTTGAAGGACATCATGGGCATCAGAAGTTCTATCGATTTCAAAAGAATCAGACATGTATTATCCGCTCACGTTTGTGGCGGCTCCATCGAAGGTTGGTAACAACATCAACCTTCAAACAGAGATCTACGCTATAGAGAAGCTTAAAGTCTTTCGACAGAAAAAAGTTCTTAGCGATTTTGGTCATTCAAGCGAATGACCCAAGGTGTGAGGAAGATGCGCGAGCTCGCCATCTTGGGCGAACTTTTAGATTATGGCACAGACTGGGGTTTTCACCAAGCCCTTTCTCGACCAAATAACCACAGTTGTTTGCAAAAGTATTAAGGGTTCAGGTTGATGAACCGCTCTCTGTAGTGAATCAGCTCATCGATGGACTCGTGCACATCGGCCAAGGCCGTGTGCATTTGTTTCTTTTTAAATGAGCTATATGCCGAGGGCTTCCATCGCCTTGCCAACTCTTTGAGGGTGCTGACGTCTAAATTGCGGTAGTGCAACCAAGCTTCAAGCTTGGGCATGTATTTCACCAAAAAGCGCCTGTCTTGGCTGATCGTATTGCCACACAAGGGGGAACTCAACTTGGGAACATATTTTTTGATAAACGCCAGCAATTCCTCTTGCGCTTGCTCTTCGGTCAACGTAGACGCTTTCACCTTGTCTATTAAGCCGCTGCGCCCATGTGTGCCTTTGTTCCAAGCGTCCATGCCGTTCAAGACTTCATCGCTTTGGTGAATCACCAGCACAGGTCCCTCAATTCGGGGAAATAAATCTGGTCCAGTGACAATCACGGCAATTTCAAGAAGTTTTTCTTTCTCAGGATCCAAACCAGACATTTCACAATCGATCCAAACCAAGTTCATCTCTGACTTGGCGAGATCGTCTGGCGTGTTTGAAGATTGCAAAGAGGACACTGGGTCAGTGGCTGCTGAGTTCAATGAGGTATTGTTCATAGCCCACATTGTCACCGAAATGCTCGAGATTTCAGTAATTTGCCCTAAACTATTGGGTATGAATACATCATCTCTCATGACCGTGGCGTTTGCAGTCGCCCTTTTAAGCTCCCTTGTCATCAAGTACTGGTTGCTCACGCGACAAAACAAACACGTGAGCGTTCATCGCGCAAATGTGCCGAGCGCATTTGAAGGCATTATCGCTTTGGCAGAACACCAAAAGGCGGCTGATTACACCTTGGCAAAATCAAGGGTTGCGCTGTGGGATTTGGCACTAGAGACTTTCCTCCTTTTGGCGTGGACTTTGCTCGGCGGGCTCAATGCGCTGAACCAATTCCTATTGACCGTGATGGCGCCTGGACTGTGGCAAGAAGTCTCACTGATTTTGTGCTTTATCGCGATCGGCGCCCTGATCAACTTGCCCATGTCTTGGTACCAAACGTTTGTTGTTGAGAATCAATTTGGCTTTAACAACAGCACTTTAAAGTTGTGGCTCACCGACATGCTCAAAGCAAGCCTTCTGGGCGCCATCATCGGCATCCCCTTATTGAGTGTGATTTTGTGGGTCATGCAAAGTGGCGGCGTTTACTGGTGGGTCTGGGCATGGTGTATTTTGGTCGGCTTTCAACTCTTGATGATCTGGATTGCGCCCAATTACTTGATGCCTTTGTTCAATAAATTCACCCCCCTTGAGGATGCAGTACTGATAGAAAGAATCTCCCAACTCATGGACCGTTCTGGCTTCAAAGCCAAAGGCTTCTTTGTGATGGACGGCTCCAAAAGAAGTGCACACTCCAATGCTTTTTTTACAGGCATTGGCAGCAGCAAAAGGGTGGTATTTTTTGATACGCTTCTTAAGCAGTTAAGTGCCGATGAAATGGAAGCTGTGCTTGCCCATGAGTTGGGCCACTTCAAGCACAAGCACATTGTCAAGATGATGATCATTAACTTTGTGACCACCCTCTTGGGCTTTGCTGCACTTGGCTGGATCATGCAACAAACTTGGTTTTATACGGGCTTGGGTGTCGTCCCCAATTTATCACTGGGTGAAGCGTCGAGTAACAATGCGCTTGCCTTGTTGCTGTTTACCATGGTTGTGCCGTTGGTGAGTTTTTTAACCGCCCCCATCTCTAGCGCCAGGTCAAGAGCTCAAGAATTCGAAGCCGATGCATATGCTGTGCAGCAAGCCAGTGCGCATGCTTTGAAAAGCGCTTTGGTCAAACTCTACCAAGACAATGCATCAACATTGACCCCAGACCCTTGGTTTGTGCGTTTTTACTACTCACACCCCCCTGCTTCTGAGCGCTTGTCTCGAATGGGCGTATGAACCGCCCAGGACTGGTCATCTCAGGGCATGGTCGCCATGTCTTGATTGAAACCGACTCAGGCGAACGCATCCTATGTCACCCAAGAGGAAAGAAAAATTTGGCTCTCGTGGGCGACAGGGTTGAGTGGCTTGCGAGCAATGACGAGGGGACCATTGAAAAAATATTACCCAGGAAAAATGAGTTCTATCGGCAAGACGAATTAAGAACAAAATCCTTCGCTGCCAACATCGATCAACTTCTGATATTGATCGCCGCTGAGCCAGAGTTCTCAGAAGTCCAACTGAGCAAAGCACTGATCGCCGCTCATGCTGCACAGATCAATGCCCTCATCGTGCTCAACAAATCTGATTTGATCAAACCTTTTGAAGCGGCCTTTAAACGACTCGCGCCTTATCAAGCCATGAACTATGAGGTCAGAGCCTTGTCGATCCAAGAAAACAAGGAAGCGTTTAAAGAGCTTCTAGCAAGTCTGCGTGGCAAAGTCACGCTCTTGTTGGGCCCGTCGGGCGTTGGCAAAAGCACCTTCATCAATACAGCCATTCCTCACACCAACCTCTGGACGCAGGAAATCTCACAGGCTCTCAACTCGGGCAAGCACACCACCACGACCACCACACTTTACTGGGTGGACAGCGATCGGCAAACCGCCTTGATTGATTCTCCGGGTTTTCAGTCCTTTGGGATTCATCAAATTGACCCCCATGCACTTGGCCGCTACATGCCAGACATCCAAGCCCATTTGTCAGGCTGCAAGTTCTACAACTGTACCCACCTGCACGAGCCCAATTGTGAGGTTCAAGCGGCGGTGCAACAAGGTTTGATCACCCCCAGTCGTTACAGAATCTATCAACAACTTTTTGAAGAACTGTCTCAACCTAAAAATTATTAAACACCCGTCCAACCATGGGGGTGGGGGGATGATCCTGAACGACAGGCAATGGACTGAAATAATCAGCCAAGTAAGCGCGACAAGCTCAACAAGGTCAGCAACACCAACCACATGACCACCGTACGCCACACCAGCCCCACGACACTTCGAAGGTGCTGAGGTTGCACGGCTCTAAAGACTGTCAACTCTTGCTCAGCTTCCCTGATGGCCGCTTCCTCTTTGGCCATGGGACTGCTCGGTACGATACCCAGTCGGATATTCAATGCACCCGAGGTCGCACAAAGCACCACCCCATCGTTGTCATCTGGCGACAAAGCCGAGTGATTGCGCCAGCATTCAATGGCGTCTTCGAAATTGCCCACGACCGCAAAAGACAAGGCCGTGGCACGGGCTGACAACCAATCCACTTTGGACCAAGCATTGGTTGCTGTGCGACTCAAGCCTTCGCTCACGCAGCCTTGTGCACCTGGGCTGCTCAGCTCACCGTGCTGCCACATTTTTGAGAGCAATTGACTCAGGCGATAGACCACCGCGCCTGTAGGACCCAAACCAAATGCAGCCCCAATCGAGAACCAGAACAAGACGCCAAAGACGTGCTGATGGGCGGCTAAAACAGAATACTCAATGACCAAACTGGTCAACTCGTTTTTATTCAATTGGCTGGTATCGATCTGCTTCCATTGGGCCAATTTTTCCCGGGCCAAGGCATCATCGCCAGCTTCAAAGGCCTCTTTGATGTCGGTGAAGTGGTGGCTGAACTGCCTAAACCCAAGCGTTGCATACAAAACCAATACGCACCAAACGCCGGCCAACACCCACCCCAAGAAAGTCCACAGCAGCCAGTACACCGCCAAGGCAAGCACCGCAGGCAGGCCCACACACAGCCCCCAAATCAAGCCCGTGTGCTTTTCATGCCCCGTGTCCAATTGCTTGCTGATCAATTGCGCCCATTGCCCTTGGGCGCGCAAGATCCAGCTGTCTTGCGTTAAGGGATGCACTTGCTCCATTAGCAATGCGAACAAAAGGGATAAGAGCGTCATCGTTGCATCATAACGCGAGTGCAAATGTTTTTTGAGACTTAATCGCTCAAAAAAGTATAAAAGTTGCGGATCATCGCCGCTGTTGCGCCCCAAATAAAATGCTCTTGGTCCCCAACCTTGTAAGGCATCGAGTACCACTCTCGTACTTGGCCTTGAAGTTCTAGGCGATGTCTGCGGTGATGCGCTGGATTCATCAAATAAGACAAGGGCACTTCAAAGACTTGGGCAACTTCATTGAGATTGAAGTTGATCACATGTGAGGGGTCGATCAGTGCCACTACGGGTGTGATCCTAAAAGCAGTGCCCGTCTCCAAAGGGCTCAGACGTCCAAGCACTTGGATGTGCCGAGCCTCCAAGCCCACCTCCTCGTGGGCCTCTCTGAGTGCAGCCGCCTCGGCACTGCTGTCTTCAGGATCAATTTTCCCGCCCGGAAAAGCAACTTGGCCAGAGTGGGTGCTCAGGTGCGCTGCTCTTTGGGTCAATAAAACCGTCACCTCTTGCCGCTGAACAAGCCCCACCAAAACCGCGGCCTCCTTTTTAAGGACACCTTGCGAGCTCGCTTCAAGGGACGACTGTGCGGACACGGGTCTGCCAAGCTCAAAGCGCTGTAGGATTTTGTCAGCCGAGTACTCATGCGCTTGCAAAGGACGCAAATGTGCATCGACACCGATCACAGGCACCTTCAAGGGATCAAATCCAGGGACTTTCGACAAGACAATCGGCGTAGACATCCTTTAACCCATAAAAAAAACCGCCCCAAGTAACTTGAGAGCGGCTTGATTTTTCAAGTGCTTGGCTTTTGAAGCGTTCAAGGCCCCTTGAAAGAGCCTTGACACAGAAGGCGTTAAGCCTTTGCTGCTGCTGCTGCGGCTTGTTGAGCCTGGGCAGACTTGCTGACGAGCTTTTCCTTGATACGTGCAGACTTACCACTGCGATCACGCAAATAGTACAACTTGGCACGACGCACGTCACCACGACGCTTGACCTCAATGCTTGCGATCAAGGGGCTGTAGGTTTGAAATGTTCTCTCGACACCTTCGCCAGATGAAACTTTGCGAACGATGAAACCACTGTTGAGTCCACGATTGCGCTTGGCAATCACAACACCTTCATAGGCCTGTACACGTTTGCGAGTTCCCTCAACCACATTCACGCTCACGATGACGGTGTCACCAGGAGAGAATTCAGGGATTTTTTTACCAAGACGAGCAATTTCTTCTTGCTCAAGTGTTTCAATTAAGTTCATGTTGTCCTCTTTATCGATCATAGATGCGCAACACTGAAGGCTTTAATTTCGAGATCAAACTGATCAAAATTAAGGCGGCCACCTAGAGGATCGGAACCCATGATTATACTTTTTTTTAGCTGTTTTTCAAAACCGACGTCGTCTTTGATCGTGAAAACCAACAAATTTTGGACCCCAAGCATCAAAAAACCACCCCAGTCAGCGCCAAAAAGGGTGTTTTTTAGCGGCGGGGCAACAAGTCTGGTCGCAGTTGCTGGGTCAATTCGAGTCTTTTGAGTTGACGCCATTTTTCAATTTCTTGGTGATGACCTGAAAGCAGCACACTTGGCACCGGATGATCTCTCCAAACCTCGGGGCGGGTGTAGTGGGGACAATCCAACAGTCCACCCAAATTGGGGTGAAAGCTGTCCATTTCATGGCTTTTGCTGTCGTTCAAAACATCGGGCTGCAAACGGGCCAAGGCATCGATGAGGGCCAAGCACGCCACTTCCCCACCCGACAAGACGAAATCTCCCAAGCTCAATTGACGTGTCACGAAGAGATCAATGAAGCGCTGATCCAAGCCCTCATAGCGGCCACAAATTAAAATCGCCCCTTCAGAAGCGCTCGAGAGGGATTGAACGTGAGCGTGCTCAATTCTTTCACCCACGGGAGAAAACAAAACCACAGGCGCCTTCTCATGACCAGATTGCAGGCGATCATCTTGAATGGCCTGAACACAAAGCGCCAAAGGCTCGGCCATCATGACCATGCCAGGACCCCCACCAAAAGGGCGATCATCCACGCGTTTGTAGCCGCCCTCGGCATAATCCCTTGGATTCCAAAATCGCAGATCAATTCGACCCAACTCAAACGCACGCCTATTCACACCAAGCGCCATGAAGGGCTTGAAAATTTCTTCAAAGAGTGTGATGACGTCTAAGCGCATAAGCAGACAGCCCCCATGAAAACACGATTAAGAATTGCGGACTAATAATCGAGTTGCCAATCGACCCAGATTTGTCGGCTCTCGAGTTTCACGTGGTCAATGTACTGGGACACAAAAGGAATCATGCATTGATCGGAAACCTTGACGCCCTCTTTTTCAAGCACCAAGACGGTTTGAGGACCCGTGCTCATCAAATCAGACACACGCCCCAAATGCTCACCCTCTCGGTTGAAAACCTCCAACCCCATGAGATCAACCCAGTAGTACTCATCCAGTGCAGGCGTTGGAAAACTTTGTCGGGATATAAATACCCGAGCGCCTTTTAGAAGCTCAGAGGAGTTCCGATCGACGCATTCATGCGCCCTGGCCACAATGAATTCACTGTGAACTTTGCACTCTTGTATTTTCAAAAGACAAACGCCCTCAAACCCCCGAGCTCCACGCTCAGAGGGTTGAAGGAACCATCTTTTGGATGAAAAAAGAGCTTCAGGCTCGGCGCTGTAGGGCTGTACTTTGAACCAACCCTTGATGCCCCAAGCGTCTAGAATCCGCCCCACTTCAATGGCGTCCACTGGCAATTCAGCGGGCTCGATGAAAGGGAGCATGAGACGAGAGGCGTGCTTAAACTGTTTTAGCGGCAGCTTGTTTGATCAAACGCTCAACGGTAGGTGAGGCTTGAGCGCCAACACTTCTCCAATGCGTTAGACGGTCTTGAGCAATGCGAATGCTCTCCTCTGCGCCTCTGGCAATGGGGTTGTAAAAACCGATGCGCTCAATGAAGCGTCCATCACGACGCAAACGCTTGTCGGCCACGACAATGTTAAAGAATGGGCGAGCTTTTGAGCCGCCTCTAGAGAGTCGAATGACGACCATAATATATCCTTCGGGTGGTTGAGTTTTTCAACGTTGAGACACGCGACATGGCCACCCGGCCAGCGACACGCTGAAAACCGATGATTCTAACCTATTCACGCGCATGTTACAAATAAAACCAGCCACACTTGAACATATTCCAGAAATCACACGCATTTTTGCACACCACATCCAAACAGGGACCGGTAGTTTTCACATCACCCCCCCTAGCCTTCTAGAAATGCAGCAAAAATGGCATGAACTGCAAGACAGGCAACATCCTTGGTTGGTCGGCGTAGAAAATAGTACTCAAAAAATAGTGGGGTTTTGTTATGCAAGCGACTTCAGAAAGAAAGAGGCTTTTCAATTCACACTGGAAGACACCATCTACGTCCATCCGGATCATCTTCACCAAGGCATTGGCAAAGCGCTCTTAGGCGCCTTGATCAATCAATGCAAAACACTTGGGTTTGAGCAACTCGTTGCCGTGATTGGCGACGCCAGCAACCAAGGCTCCATTGCACTGCACACGAGCCAAGGATTCACCCATTGCGGCACGCTCAAAAAGGTCGGTAAAAAACACGGGCTAACGCTTGATATTGTTTTGATGCAACTGGAACTGCAAGAGGTTTGAGCCCTAGCCCGAGGCATTTAAACCCACAACACGCCAAGCCCCCTCAGACAGCGCTATGATGCTGAACATGAAAAATAAAACTTTGGCCACTTGGCTTGCATTTTTGGGCGCGCCACTTGGCTTGCACCGCTTTTACCTTTTCGGCCGCCATGACCGATTGGCTTGGCTGATTCTTTTGCCAACGGTCTTGGGCTATTGGGGCTTTCAGCGTGTGCAAGAGTTCGGCATTGAGGACTATTTGAGTTGGTGGCTGTTTCCCATCTTTGGCTTCACCTATGCCAGTTGCTGCTTGAACGCCATCGTCTATGGCCTCATGAGCAAAGAAGACTGGAACGCCCGCTTTAACCGCGAGGCCGCCACGGACACGTCGACAGGCGAGACCTCTTGGATGACCATCTTTGCCATCGTGCTGTCATTGATCGTGGGTGCCAGCGTGCTCTTGTCCAGCATCGTGTACAGCTTTCAGCGCTACTTTGAAGTTCAAATCGACGAAGCGCACAAAATATCTGGCAGTGACTGATCAAGGGCTTGCATGCCAAGGCAGTGGTCCAACCCTCTGAATGGACTGCGTCTTCACGGCCTGCAAATCTTCCTCTCTCACCCAATGCTCTGAAATTTCTTGAAGAGGCATCAGCACAAAGGCTCGCTCTCGCCAGCGAGGATGCGGGATCTTTAAATTCGCGCTGTCAATGTGGCCTTGACCGAAGAACAACAAATCCAAATCCAAGGTTCTCGGCTGATGGTGATAAGCCCTGATTCGCCCTGCACTGCTCTCTATCTCTTGTAAAAGCAATAACAGTTCGGGCGCACTCAAGTCTGTCATCACTTGAGCCACGGCATTCAAATAATCGGGCCCTTCGGCCTCAAAAGCTTTGGAACTGTAAACGCTTGAAACGGCCACCACAGAGCAATGTATGTGAGTATTCACTCGCTCTAATGCATACTGAAATGCAGACAGCGGCGCACCCAAATTGGCGCCCAGTGCAACATACGTTTTGATCATGTGCTCAGAAAACTCCAAAGCCAAAAAATGCTTTACTTGCTCGAGTGCTCCGCACCGGGTCCCGCGCTGGTTGGCGCATTGGCATCGGACTTGGGCTTTCTTCTGCGTCGGCGTTTGGCTGGCGCATTGGCAGAGGGCTCGGCATTGGACGGCTCAAAACCCAGATCGTTGTCACTGGCGGAGGCCTCGGGTTTGCTCGTGAGCACTCGCTTGACCACGGGTTTGGACTTGGCACTGCTGGACTGCGTCTTTTGGTGTTGAAGTCTGTAGTCTTCCAGCATGCGCACTCTCTCCTCAGGCTCGCACA
>CAIOTD010000023.1 GCA_903861115.1 uncultured Burkholderiales bacterium | reverse complement strand
TGTGCGAGGACCCTGGCGTTTAACGTGTCACCGCCAGCCCTCAATTGATATTCAGCAATCGAGCTGCATTGATCCCCAACATTTGAACGCGCTCCTTGCGGCTGAAACCCTTTGAGTTCATGACCAAACGGCCTGCCAATTCCTTACTGAAAAAAGGCTTCGCTCGACTTGAGTGGCCCTTGAATGCAACACATTCGTTAACAATATTTAACCTATTTTGACCTTTAAATCCTTAAAATCGACCCCATATGAAAACGGCAGTGTCTTAAAAACCTCCTTTCAAGTCGATCTAAACCCATTGGAACACCATGTTACTCAATACGTATTCAGCAAGAAATTTAAAACTCAAAAACCGCGTGGTCATGTCACCCATGACCAGAAGCCGCGCCGTCAAGGCCAACACGCCCAATGAACTCATGGCGCTTTATTACGGCCAAAGAGCCAGTGCTGGCCTGATCATCACCGAGGGCACTTCGCCATCGCCCAATGGACTGGGATATGCCAGAATTCCAGGGATTTTTAACCAAGCGCAGATTGACGGCTGGAAACTTGTCACGGACGCTGTGCACGCCAAGGGTGGAAAAATCGTGATTCAACTCATGCACACCGGGCGAGTCTCACATGACTCCAACTTGCCCAAAGGTGCACGGGTGCTCTCTCCAACGGATATCCCCTGCCCAGGTGAAATTTACTCTGACACCCAAGGCATGCAAGCTCACAGCACACCTCAAGCCATGAGCGAATCCGATATCAAGGCCGCCGTTACAGAATATGCCGAAGCCGCCAAAAATGCCATTGCGGCTGGTTTCGATGGCGTTGAGATTCACGCGGCCAATGGCTACTTGATCGAGCAGTTCTTGAACGCCAATATCAACACCCGAGTCGACTCATATGGCGGCTCTATAGAGGGCAGAAACAAGTTCACCCTGGACATCGCACATGCCGTCTCCAAGGCCATTGGTGCAGAAAAAACAGGCATCCGTTTGTCCCCCTACGGCGCCTTTAACAACACGGGCGCTTTTCCCGAAGTCGATGCGCAGTACCTCAGCTTGGTCAAGGAACTCTCAAGTCTAGGACTTCTTTACCTGCACATTTTGGATCATTCGGCCATGGGCGCCCCTGCAGTGCCCGCTGCATTCAAAGACCAATTGCGCAAAGCATTCAATGGCCCCTTCATCTTGGCCGGCGGATTTGACAAAGACAGCGCTGAGGCAGCCCTGAATGCCAATCAAGCCGACCTGATCGGATTTGGTCGCCCCTTTATCTCCAACCCTGATTTGGTTGAAAGAATGCAACACAGCGCCGAACTCACGGCCCCTGACATGAACACCTTCTACACCGCAGAGGCCAAGGGCTACACAGACTACCCGGTCAAGGTGCAAAGCTGAGGCAAAGCGTCAAGGTCGATCAGCTGCTCGACCATTGCGCCCCACTGCGGCACCAAGACTTGAGCGCTCAAAGCAGGTCTTGGTGCCCGTTGGGCTTGGGTGCTCAGCCGCAACTGCCAATGTGACCACATTGTGTGCAGTACTCACACCCGTCTTTTTTGATCACCGCGTGCGCACCGCATTCAATGCATTTTTTCCCACTCATCACGGCCGGCACTTGAGGCCCCTTGGGACTGTTTTCTGACAAGTCGTTGCTCAGGCCCCCGTTTCTGCGGCCAATGATGTTTTGAATGGCATATGCAATGGCGGCCACCTCGGAGTCGTGCCATTGGGGCACCCGCGTGCCGTCCACTTTCTCAATCGTGCCCAAACGCACCGGTCCTCGGTCCCAGGCCACTTTTCTCATGTCACTGAGTGCGCGCTCTAAAAAACCACCCCTCGCGGCCAAAGACAACAAACGCATGCTGGAGGTGATCCATTGCTGGGACTCGCCATTTTGTCCAACAGGCATAAAGAATTCAATGGCTCGTTCAACCACCCCTTGTGCATCGGAACAAGGAATGGGCATGAACGTCGCAATCAGGTAAAGGGTCTTGTGCCCCTCTTGGGTCCAATATTCAATTTTCTCGGCCACTGCAGGCAGCATCCCCTCGGGGCGACGCTCGATGATGGTCTTCATTGGATCCACAACCGCGCCTTGACTCGATAGGGCTTTTTTAGCATCTTCGGGTGCCTTGTCAAGTTCGAGCACCGAGCCCAAAATACTGTTGGGTCGGTAAACGGCCATGCCTTTGAGGTTTGCCCTCCAGGCCTGCAAGTACAGGCCCTTGAAATCTTCAAAATCACAATCCGTCGCAACATTGATCGTTTTCGAAATGGCCGTATCGATGTAGGGCTGAACAGCTTGCATCATCGCAATGTGCTCACTGGCTGACATCTCAAGGGCCGAGACAAAATAGCTTGGCAAATTGGTCACATCGCCGCCCAGCTCTTTGTATAAACGCCAAGCGTGGTCCTCAACACTGTATTCTGTGATGCGGCCATCGGACTCGCGTTTCTTTCTTCGATAGACCCATGAAAATGCGGGCTCAATGCCATTGGAGGCATTGTCCGCAAAAGCCAAGCTGACGGTCCCGGTGGGCGCGATGGACAGCAAATGGCTGTTGCGAATACCGTGTGTTTTGATCTCTTGCTTCAAGTGCGCATCCAGTCGAGCAACAAACGTGTCCGCATTGACATACTTTTGCGCATCAAATTTTGGAAAGCAGCCCTTCTCTTTGGCCAAAGCCACAGAAGCGCTGTATGCCGTGTCTCGCATGACGCGCGCGATGTGCGCAGCCATTTCTCGACCCTCGGGAGAGTTGTAAGCAAGCTTGAGCATCACCAATGCATCCCCCAAGCCGGTAAACCCTATGCCGATTCGACGTTTGTCTTTGGCTTCTTGCGCTTGCTCAGGCAAGGGCCAATAGGTGACATCCAAAACATTGTCCAAAAATCTCACCTGAACAGTGACGACCTGAATGAATGCATCAAAATCAAAAAAAGCCTCGCCGTCAAACCCAAAGGGGTGGCGCACAAAACGAGGCAAGATGATCGGACCCAAGTCACAGCATCCATAGGGAGGAAGAGGCTGCTCACCGCAGGGGTTGGTCGCAGCAATGTGCTCACAATAGGCAAGGTTGTTGTCTTGGTTGATGTGATTTAAGAAAAGAATCCCCGGCTCCGCAAAATCGTAGGCCGAGCGCATGATCAGGTCCCAAATTTCAGTGGCGGGTCTTTTTTTATACACCCACCAGCCATCTTCTCGCTGATATGCACCGCTGGCGATCATGTCCTCACTGGGTGCAGCTGGGTGCGCGAGCTCCCAGTCTTCACGCTGCTCCAAAGCCTTCATGAAGGCATCGCTCAAGCCCACCGAGACGTTGAAGTTGTTCCATCTCCCAGGGGTGCGCTTGGCGCCAATGAACGCTTCAATATCAGGGTGATCGATCCCCAAGACCCCCATTTGAGCGCCTCGTCTGGCCCCAGCACTCTCAACCGTTGCACAGGATTGATCAAACACATTGATATAACTGCAAGGTCCTGAAGCTGTGGAGGCTGTCCCCTTGACCCGAGCACCGTAGGGCCGGATCCTGGAGAAGTCATACCCCACGCCACCACCTCGTCGCATGGTTTCGGCCGCCTGCTTTAATGCTTCATAAATCCCAGGGAAACCGTTCTCATCCAGACCCTGAATGCAGTCTCCAACGGGTTGAACAAAACAATTGATCAAGGTCGCTTGGATCCCCGTTCCCGCCGAACTCATGATGCGTCCAGCACCGATCGCCCCCTTTCGCATATTGTCTAAAAAGAGTTGCTCAATGCCTTGGCGAAGGGAGTCCTTCTCAAGAGCAGCCAATCCTTTGGCAACTCTCTTGAAGATCTCTTCTGCAGTGGTCTCGCCAGATTTGGCATATTTTTCCAGCAAGACATCCAGGCTTATGGGCTGCTCAGCCAATTTCATTGCGCGCTCCTTGAACACCAGTTAATAAATGCATCATCAATTCATCGACATGACGGATATCTTGCCCGAAGGGCAGCTCTGCAGCGCCCCTAAAAAACAAACCTTTTTCGACATCGCCCGTCACAGCTTGGCCGAGGACTTTATCGATGCAAAATTGCCCTGCACTCGCGTTTCCTTGCATCAGCCCACACTCCTTCAAACAATTGAAACCCAATGTACAACGCTCCTTCTTTTTGGCATGGGCCTGCAACTTTGGAAGCGCTTGAAGATAGGAGGTGAGCCAGGGCGTCATCACCGCTCGAGCGGGCAAACCCGCAACGGACATGAATTCCACAATATCGCTGGACTTGGCCTTGGCCAACACGTCCTTGAAGTGCTCGTGCGCATCGCACTCAACGGTGACCGCAAAGGCCGTTCCCAATTGCACCCCTGAGGCACCCAAGGCCTGAAGTCGTTGAATGTCCTCAAAGCAACGCACACCACCCGCCGCAATGAGGGGCACTTGGCCCTCTAAACCCATGTTTTTTAACAAGGTCAACACTTGTGGGATGACCGTTTCAAATTCAAACTTGGCGTTTTGGAGGTCCTCTAGGCTTGACGCACCCAAATGACCACCGGCCAGGCGAGGATGCTCGATGATGATGGCATCCGGTGTGCAATGCTTCTTGGCCCATTTTTTAAGCACTATTTCAATGCCCCGGGCCTCAGACAAGATCGGAATCAATGCCGCCGATGGAAAATCCGCAGCCAAGTCCGGCAAATCAAGCGGCAGTCCCGCGCCCACCACGATCGCATCCGCACCACTCTCGAGCGCACATTGGACATAGCAGGCATAGTCGCTCACCGCCTTCATGACATTCACCGCAATCATCCCTTTGCCTTGGGCCAGACCTCTGGCAAGCTCAATCTCCCGTTTCAAGGCCATTAGATTGGCCTGATCGATGAGGGCCTTGTTGTCCTCAGAATAGGTGAGCTTTGAGGTCTGATGCATGAGATCAGGGTGCAGGCGCCTCAAATCAATAGAGGAGATGGTGCCCATCGCACCACAGCGGGCAACAGAGGAAGCCAATCGATGGGCAGAAACACCAACACCCATGCCCCCTTGAACAATGGGCAAGAGTGCTTGCCCTTTGATCTTTAACGTTTTGAGACCACTCTTGACCAGCAGGGACTCAAAATCGGGAGAAGTTGTACGCACCATGAACGCCTCATTTCCAAAACGAAACCACAAACAACACCGAAAAAGTGCACTCAGTCATGGTGAGTCGAATCGAAAATTTTTGTTTGATGCAAATCAATTAAACCTTTAATTGGCCGCTTGAGCGCTGACTTCAAAACGCGTGGACAGATACACTTTGGTTGACGCCCGTTCAATTCTTAAAACAAAGCCAGTCGTTGAAAATTGAAAAACCCATCTTTCTTGGGCCGCTCTTGTGCGCTGACAGGTTCAAATTGTGCATAATGCTCGGACCATGACAAAAACATCATCGCCCACAAAAGTTAGCCTGCTCGATAGACTGA
>CAIOTD010000022.1 GCA_903861115.1 uncultured Burkholderiales bacterium | reverse complement strand
GTGATTGACAACACCGATGTGTTCTTCAAATTGGGCCAAGCGGCTTTGGGTGGTGTGGTGGCGCCCAACTTTGGCATGGGTCGCCCATAAACAGGTGGATCACAGGGCTTGATCTGCATGGCTGCAGATCAAGCCCCTCAAGCCTCCCAAGCCTCCCAAGCGCACAAGGGGTCATGCGCGACGGGTACTGAGAGCGTGTCTTTGGGTCGATCGATGGCGTGTCTTTTTTGGGCCCCCCCCCTTTGTTTTGGCCTGGCCAGAGGGCTCTTTCTGGGAGCGTTACACTCTAGGCTTTCCTGGTTGCTTGTTTTTTTAACACCGACACGGTGCCTGCTGGGTGAGCCCTTTATGTTTTACGCTTTAAAGATTTTCTTGTTGATGTTCTTGGTGGGCTTGCCCGCGGCCCATGCTCAAAACCTGCAAAAACTCTATGATTTGAGTGTGGAGGATAAAAAAAGGCTGGACCAAGAGGAGAAAGATAAAAAATCCAAGACTGAAAATTTTTACACCGAGGCCAAAGCCAACGGTCAGTATTGGAAGTGTGATAAAAATCTTTTCATCTTCTATCGCGGCTACGTTGTAACGGGCGCCAAAGACGATGGCAGCGACATGGGCAAATCCCCTTACGATTTGATTGGCAACTACCAAGTGGTGAACAATCAGTTCATCCATTTCAGTTTTCCGACGCTTCCCTATGACAATATTTTTGAGCTCAACATCGCCAAGGGCGAAGCGGTGGTGTTCAAGAAGTCTTTGAACCGCCTTGAAAAGCTCAATTGCACGTTCATCAAGTAAGCGCAAAGCAAAAAGACGTCAGGGTGCGCGGAAATCCTCTGCGTTGAGGGGGAGGATATCAAGAGCAAGGGGGTGGGGTGGGGCTTGGATTGGATTGGATTGATCAATCTTCAAGGGGTCTCGTTCAAGTAGCGCTCTAAACTCTCGTCCATGGCTTGGGTAAATGTCCACAACAGGTGGGGGAAGTGTCCATAGCGCCATGACAGCTGCGCTTTGGCTTTTTCTGTGTTTTCACCCGCACTTAGAAGGTAGACCGCGGAGACCAGACCACTTCTGTCGGCGCCATCGGTGCAGTGGATCAGCAAGGGTTTGGGCGCTGAGTCGATCAATTTTAAAAGGGCTTGGAGTTGCTCGGTCTTCACGGGGGTGCTTGCCGACAAGCTGAAGTCCAGGTGCAAAAGACCCAAGGCCTTGGCGGTTTTGATTTCCTCTTGGTACCAAGGGGCCTCGAGATTTTCTCCGCGCAAATTCAAAATGCTTTTGAGCCCGACCTCCTTGCTCCTGAGCGTGAGTTCCGTCGCATTGAGCTGTCCGGAGCGGTAAACCGCATGAGGGTCAACTTCATGAAAGTTGCCCGCGAAATGAACCCACGCATAAAAGCAAACCAAGCCAAGGACAGGGCTCAAAACGAGGGTGCTTAAAACTATGAGAGCGCGCTTGAAGGGGAGGGTCATGAGAAGGGCAGAGCGGACAAAGCGAACAAATGAGGGCGAGGACAAAGGCGTCGGTGGGGTTTAGAGAGAAAAAATGCCTCTCTATTGGTGTTTATCAGGGTACTTCTTCAATGAATTAGTCGATAGAGTTTAGCGTTTATTGAATCATAAGGGTTGAGGAGCCAAAATGTCTATTACTTCGTTCAAGGTTGATGGACTCAATGTCCAAGTTGATGGGGATCCGCAGATGCCCCTGTTGTATGCACTTCGTGATGATTTGCAGATGAACAATCCCAAATTTGGATGCGGCTTGGCGCAGTGCGGGGCTTGTACCGTTCAATTGAATGGCGTGCCTGTTCGCTCTTGCTCGGTTCCCGTGTCTGCGGTGAGCAACCAGTCCATTAAAACACTGAAAAGCTTGGGCACACCCGAGAAACCTCACGCCCTCCAAAGCGCCTTTGTGGAAGAGCAAGTCACGCAGTGCGGTTATTGCATCAACGGTTGGCTCATGACCGCTGAGGCCCTTTTGAGGACAAACCCCAAAGCCAGCGAAGAGGAGCTCAAAGAGGGGCTGAAGGATTTGAAATGTCGTTGCGGCACACACGTCTCTATACTTCGCGCGATCAAGCGCGCACAAGCCAAAATTTTGGCAGGAGCTCAGGCATGAAAACAGATATTCAATCAAATACAGGCGAGAGCAAAACGGCCTCAGCCCAAACCGCCCCCGTGGGTTCGGGCTCGGCCCTGTCCTCCCTGTCTAGACGAGACTGGCTCAAATCCTCTGGCGCCTTGGTGGTGAGTGCCTCCGCCATGGGCTTTGTAGGCATCACGGGCCTTGGCGCAGGCTTTGACGCGCAAGCTGAAGTGGGCTCCACCAAGCCTGCGCTCGAGGCCGATGAGCTGGACTCTTGGATTGCGGTGGGTGCAGATGGCAAAGTAACGGCCTTCTTTGGCAAGGTCGATTTGGGGCAAGGTTTGGTGGTGGCGTTGGCCCAAATCGTGGCCGATGAGCTCGATGTGGAGTATGGCGCGGTTCAAATCATTCAAGGTCAAACCGACAAAACCATGAACCAAGGGGGCGCGTCCAGTGCCGTGGGTATTCAAGCGGGGGCAAAACCTTTGCGCTTTGCGGCGGCCGAAGCCAGGCGTCTTCTTGTTGAGATGGCGTCCTTGAAATTGGGCGTTGACTCAGCACAGTTGGTGGTCAACAAAGGGGTGGTCAGTGTGAAAGCGGATGCCGCCAAGAGTGTCAGTTATCAAGACTTGATCGGTGGGAAATTCTTTAACTCCAAAGTGGAGTGGAACAAGAAAATCGGCAATCCCTTGGAAATCAAGGTCAAGGCACAGCCTAAAAAACCTTCAGAGTACCGCGTGGTTGGGCAGTCCATTCCAAGAACCGATCTCGAGTGGCGTGTTTATGCAACGGGTGAATTTGTCAACGACATTCGCATCCCAGGGATGCTGCATGCGCGCATGGTGAGAACGCCAATTGCAGGTGCCACCATTGATGCGGTGGACACCGCGTCCATCAAAGACATTCCAGGCGCGCGCGTTGTGCGTGAGAAAAACTTCTTGGCCGTTGTGGCCGAGCGAGAGTGGGATGCGGTCAAGGCCGCCAAGCAACTGAAGGTCAAGTGGAAAACCCCCACCGATAAGTTGCCAAGCCACGCAAAGGTGTTTGAGCACATTGCCAAAGCACCGGTGGTCAAACGCGAGGAAGAGTTGATCAAGGGCAATGTGGACACGGCCTTCAAGGGGGCCAAGAAAATCATTGAAGCCCAGTACAACTGGCCCTTTCAGTCTCACTCGAGCATGGGCCCTGCGTGTGCGATTGCAGACGTCAAGGCGGACAAGATTGAGTTGTGGACGGGTTCGCAAAAGCCTCACTTCTCAAGAGACGGTGTGGCCAATTTGCTGGGTGTGGATCCAAAGATGGTCACGGGTCACTGGGTCATTGGCCCAGGCTCTTATGGTCGCAACGATGCGGGGGACGCGGTGATGGATGCCGCCATGCTCTCAAAACTCACGGGCCGTGTGGTGCGTGTTCAAGGCATGCGCCATGACGCAACGGCCTGGGACCCCAAGGCGCCGGCCTCGATTCACAGGGCCCGTGCCGCTTTGGATGAAAACGGTCAAGTGCTGGGTTATGAGTTCACCTCCAAGGCGTTTTCACGCGTGAGCATTGAGAGCAATGAGGCGGACCCCAACGATTCATTGGTCGGTATGGAGTTGGGCTTGCCTGCAAGAAACGGCGTGGGTTTTGGTGTACCGCTTGAGGGTTACAGCTTTCAAAACAAGCGCTATGCGTGGGAAGTGATTCCTGATTTGGTCAAACAAGCGTCTCCCTTGAGAACCTCTCATATGCGAGACCCCGTGGGTTTACAAATTCACTTTGCCAGTGAGCAGTTCATTGATGAGTTGGCCTTTGAGACCAACACCGACCCGATTGATTTCAGGCTGAAGTATGCGACCTCTTACAGAGATCAAGATTTGCTGAAAGCCTTGCAAGAGAAGTCGGGTTGGGAGAACAGGCGTGCGCACGTCTTGCCTCAAAAGGGCCCCATTCTCAAGGGGCAAGGTGTTGCCTATGCACACCGCGGAGGCACCATGTTGGCCTTGGTGGCACAGATCGAGGTGGACACCCGAACAGGACGCATTTGGGGGCGCAAATTTACAGTGGCCCACGATTGCGGCTTGGTGATCAACCCCAAGGGCTTGCGTTACACCATTGAAAACGGTTTGGTTCAAGCCTTGTCCAGGGTGGTGTTTGAGGAGGTTCAATTCGATCAAGAGCGCGTGACCAGTGTGGATTGGTTGACTTACCCCATTTTGAACATGAAGGATGCGCCCGAATCGATCAATGTGGTGCTCTTGAACCGCCCTGAATTGCCCCCCACAGGCGCTGGGGAGGCGACGTGCCGTGTGGTGCCCGCAGCAGTGGCCAATGCTTTCTTTGATGCCACAGGCGTGCGCATGAGACAAGCCCCCTTGTCGCCCAAGTACGTCTTGCAGGCCTTAAAGGCGGCGGATAAAACGACAACCAGTAAAAAGGCCTGAGCCCTGGCGCTGGTTGATCGCCCCTTCTAAAGGGGTCGTATCACCGATTGGTTGGGGAAAAAAGAAGCGCTTTCAAGAAGCGCTTCTTTTTTTGTCTGAATGGGCTTGGTGCAGAGAAGAAGGTGGGCGATCAATCGCTTTGGTGTTCGGTGAGGGTTTGCTCAAGCACATCGTCGCTGCTGCGCTCGGGCTTGGGAGGGCGTTTGGCCGCACGGGTCAAGATTTCGATGAAAAAGGAGGGCTGCTCCTGGGTTCTGAATTCATTGATTTTGGCATTGATCTCTTTGGGATGAATGCTTTGCGCCAGTGCCTCATCTGGGCCGATTTTGCAATCAAAGAGCCAATGGTCCTGGCCTTTGGGCAACGCTTTGTTTCTTTGGCGACTGAAGTATTTGCGAATGTCGTGCTTGATGCGGTCGCTCAAGCGATCGGCGTTTTGGTCTTTGACCATCAGGGCGTAAGTTTTTCTCATGGGTGATTTTAACCCGTTTGGGCTCGGCAGTGGGGCAAAGGTTAAAATGAGCGCAAGTCAATTTCTTTTAAAAAGTGGCTGAGCGCGGTCACCCCAATCAATTTTTTAATGATGAACACTCAACCCCAATTGGTCTTGATCCCTGGTCTGATGTGCGATGACGCCGTTTGGACGCCCTTGTTGCCTTGGTTGTCAGGTGTTGCTAACCCTATTTTAGTCAATCATGGCCAAGCCAACTCCTTGACCGTGATGGCCGAGCAGGTCTTGGATCAGGTCAAGGGCCCCTTTTTGATGGCGGGGCACTCCATGGGGGGGCGAGTGGCCATGGAAGTCATGCGCTTGGCGCCAGAGCGGGTCTTGGGGGCTGCGTTGATGGACACGGGTCACTTGCCCTTGGCCCAGGGCGAGAAGGGACAAGAGGAGCGTCAAAAGAGACAGGCTTTGCTGGACATTGTTCAAGCTCAAGGTTTGCGTGCCATGGCCTCTGAATGGGTCAAAGGCATGGTGGCGCCCAGTCGGTTAACGGATGCGCAATTGATAGAAGAGATTTTGGTGATGTTTGAGAGAAAGTCGCCTGATATTTTTAGCCGACAAATTCAAGCGCTGCTCGCACGACCGGATGGTAGCGATACCCTTCGACAAGCGAAATGCCCAGTTGCTTTGATTTGCGGCGAAATGGATGCTTGGTCGCCTGTTTCACAACACGAAGCCATGGGTTTGCTGCTCAAAGACAAGCCAGCCGTTCAAGTGATCAAAGGGGCAGGGCACATGTGCACCATGGAGACGCCCATGGCGGTGGCGAGTGCCTTGTTGGCATGGATGGAAACGCTCAAACTGCAAAAATGAGCGGTGGATTTTTAATTGGTGGCTCGAGTGTTCTCATCTTGGACACCGCACCTTGTATTGCATGATCTCAGCTGACGTCCCAGCTGAGACCCATAAACCGTACCAAGAGAGTTGAAAAGCCCTATGGCGTCTGTAATTTGACGCCAGGGGCAGCGAACTCTTTGGGCCAAACGACCACCCACTTGCCGTTTTGGACTTGTTTAACTTTATACAGATCTGTTCCATTGATGAAGTTATTGGGGCCATCCCAGCGCATGCGGCCAATAACTGTGTCGACCTGACTCTTTTTGATCCAGGCCGCTAAAACTTTATCATCTAAGCTTTTGGTGGCATTGACTGCCGCTTCAAGCACTTGCCATGTTGAATAAGCAACCGAAGCCATCAGATCAACGGATGGATCGGCAAGACCTGCTTTTTGCCCACGTTCGTGAAACGTTTTTACAAATGTTGATGCCACCGCATTGTTGGTGAATGGCGGGTGGTCCTCGAAAACGGTCAACGCCAAAACGTTTTCTCCGTTGGGAGACTTGGTCATCAAGCTTGGCGCAGGAAAAGCAACAAATGAAAGGGGGGGCGAGTAGTCAAGTTTTTTCATGGCATCAATCAAAAGGTTTCCTTCAATGCCGACACCACCGACCCATAAAAAGTCAGGATTTGCTTCCTTGATTCGTGCTGCAATGGCACCAAAATCTCTGTTGCCAAACTCCCAATCCAAATACAAGTTTTCTTTAAGGCCTCTTTTTTTGGCTTCCTCTCTGGCGCCCTCGGTCACAAAAAAGACAGAAGGAAATTTGCTGGTCACAATGGCAATATTTTTTGGAGGTTTATTGCTCGCGGCAACAGAGTCGAGAACAAGTTTAGGCCACACGCTCTCAATGGCATATGCCCCCCCAGACACGGAAAACTGCATGTCATATTTTGCTTGGGCGGGAAGTCCAAACGTGTTGTGAAGCAACACTTTGTTGTATCTCTGAGCAACACCCATTGCAGAGAGAATTGCACCCGTTGCATAAGGCCCAATGATCAGGTCCACTTTGTCCTCGGCAATTAACTTTTCGTACAAGGTTCGTGTGATCTCTGGTTTTGATTGATCGTCTTTTAAAACCCATTCGACTTGTCTGCCTAGCAAGCCCCCTCTTTTGTTGAGTTGTTCAACGAAAATATCACCTGATAACTTTTGCATTGCAGCCGTTGCAGCAAAAGGGCCCGTGAGCGCCAAGGTGCTGCCAATTCGAATGGGCGCTTGTTGGGCTTGAGAAACATGGGCGGCACACAACAGCAAGCCTAGAATTGAAACAGTCAGTGTTTTAAATAAACGCATCAATCATCTCCAAATATTTTTTTGAATAAATACGAGGATGAATATTAAAATTATTCATGAAACTTCAGATAGTGGTATTCCCTCTGCGCAAGAAGGGGTGCGTGCGCAGACTTGTCGCTCTTCATGTTCATAGGTGTGCTCCCTAGAGAAAACACCTATCTGCGGTGACCCGTGAGCGCGATCACATCCACTCACGACAGGCCCAGAGACTGAGCGAGTTGTCTCTCAAGCGCGTTGCGCCGGTTTTTTAAGGGATGAAGGGATCAAGGGTTTCAAGGTCTTTCCCCCTTGCATTTTTATTCCACTGAGGACCCTGTCCGGTCCAACGTCAAAGCGCCATTCTTTTTTAACGGCCCCCCGAGCTTTAAGGGGGG
>CAIOTD010000021.1 GCA_903861115.1 uncultured Burkholderiales bacterium | reverse complement strand
GGCTCACATCAGCAATGGCCACCAACAGTCGCCAGCCTTTCCTGCGTCCAACTTTTGCCGGCTCACAATAAACCGCGTCATCGAAATCTCTGGCATCTTCGCCATCAATCGTGACAAAGGGCAAGTCGGTGAGGTCAATTCGACCCTCCAGGTCTTCAGGCCTTACTTTTTCAGGCAAGGCTTTGGCCAGTTTTAAGCATTCTGGGGAAAACTCATGCGGAACGGCATACTTTCTCACCGCAATCTCGATCTCCATGCCCGGATCGTCCACCTCGCCCAGGACCTCCTTGATTCGACCCACGGGTTGGCCAAACAGGCTGGGCGGTTCGGTCAACTCGACCACCACCACTTGCCCCGCTTTGGCCGCGCCGGTGGCCCCCTTGGGGATCAAAATGTCTTGTCCGTAGCGTTTGTCCTCTGGAGCCACCAACCAAATGCCGCCCTCTTGCAACAAACGGCCAATGATGGCGTAAGAGGGTCTCTCCAAAATTTCGATCACTCGGCCTTCGGGTCGACCTTTGCCATCTTGTCGCACAATTTTGACTTTGACCCGGTCTTTGTGCAACACCGCACGCATTTCATTGTGAGGCAAATAGATGTCCGGCGCGCCGTTGTCGCGTTGAACAAAGCCGTGTCCATCGCGATGGCCTAAAACACTTCCGAAGAACTCTTCAATAGAAGTTGTTGAATGTGAGATTTTTTTGATAAGATACCCTATGTCTGTTTTGCCCCGATGGCGGAATTGGTAGACGCACTAGTTTCAGGTACTAGCGAGTAACATCGTGGGGGTTCGAGTCCCTTTCGGGGCACCAAATGACAGCTTTGTCAGTGGATGAATAAGATTCTTTCCCGCAATGCTTTTGTTTAACTATAACAAAAAAAAGAGAAAACCTCGTGACAATGAGGTGTTTCTTAAAGGGGCTGGCCTATCAAATCATGCCCATCGGTGTCCACAATGCGCGCCTTGACAAAGTTGCCCACCTTCAAACGCTGGCTCACCTTTTGAGGAGCCAAGAGCTTCACCACACCATCAATCTCAGGTGCATCTGCATAGCTTCGACCGATCGCGCCTTGTTTTCCACCAGCAGAAATTTGGTCAATCAACACCTGCATGGTTTGACCCACTCTACCCCTTAATTTAGCAATAGAGACCTCCTCTTGCACTTTCATGAAGCGAGCTTGTCGCTCTTGTCGCAAAGGCTCGGGCAACATACCCGGAATTTCATTGGCCAAAGCGCCCTTCACGGGACTGTAGGCAAAACATCCGGCTCGGTCGATTTCGGCCTCCCGAACAAAGTCAAGCAAATGCTCGAATTCGGCCTCGGTTTCACCCGGAAAGCCTGCAATGAAGGTGCTTCGGATGATCAATTCGGGACATTGCTTGCGCCAGGCCTGGATGCGGTCCAAATTGCGCTCACCACTGGCGGGACGCTTCATGCGAGACAAGACATCGGGGTGACTGTGCTGAAAGGGAATATCCAAATAGGGCAACACGCGTCCCTCGGCCATCAAGGGGATCAAGTGATCGACCGTTGGATAAGGGTAGACGTAATGAAGTCGCACCCATGCACCGTAGGGTTCGGCCAAATGGGCCAACTGTTCAACCAACTCCAGGGTTCTTGTTTTGATGGGCTTGCCGTCCCAAAAACCCGTCTGGTATTTGACGTCTACGCCGTAGGCAGAGGTGTCTTGACTGATCACGAGCAACTCTTTGACGCCGCCTTCAAACAACGCCCTGGCCTCGCTCAAGACATCACCAATCGGGCGTGATACCAAATCTCCCCTCATGGAGGGGATGATGCAAAACGTGCAACGGTGATTACAGCCTTCGCTGATTTTCAAATACGCATAGTGCTTGGGCGTGAGCTTGACACCCGCTTCGCCAAAGCTATTGGGCACCAAGTCGATGAATGGGT
>CAIOTD010000020.1 GCA_903861115.1 uncultured Burkholderiales bacterium | reverse complement strand
GAAGAAACCACACCCGTTGCGAGTGTAAAAACACCCCCCCCCGCCCCTAGCAAAACAAGTCCAGACGCACTCAAAGAGGCGCAACTCGCGGTAGAAAAACTCAAGAAAAAGCAAGAAGAAGAGAAAAAAGAGAAAGAACATTTGGCCCAAATGGCGCTTGAAAAGCAGCGCTTGAAAGAGCTAGAAAAAAAGAAACAAAAAGAGCTTGAGTTGGAGAAAGCCAAAAAGGCTGAGGAAGACAAGCAAAAATTGGCCAAGGAGCGAGAAAAGGCCAAAAAAGAGCCGCCAAAAATCGATCCCAAGGAGTTGGCCAAACAACAAGCCAAGGAAGCCAAAGAGATGGAGCAGCGCAGAATGGAAGACCTCAACCGCGTGCAAAAGTCTTTGAGCAACGCCTCCAGCGCCACGGGTGTGGGTCAAAACACGGGGACTGCGAGCGCCTCCAACTTGAGCCTTGGCTCGGGCTCGGGCAACGCCATGAGCGCCAACTACGCAGGCAAAATCGTTGAATTGATCAAAAAGAACATGGGTGTGCGAAAGGAATTTTCTGGCAACCCAAGCGCTGAGGTTCAAGTCAACTGTGCGCCAGACGGCACCATCACAACCTCTCAATTGACCAAAAAAAGTGGCAATGCGGAATGGGATGAAGTCGTTCTCACGGCCATTGAAAGAACCCGCGCCACCTCTAAAATCCCCAAAGACATTGATGGCCGTGTGCCCCCAACCATGATCATTGTGATCAAGCCTTGAGGAGAGAACCCAGGGGCCCTGCACCCGGCCAAAGAAGATCGGCCCGTGCTTGGCGTGCCTGCGTCCTCATTACTCCGGCAAGAGTCCAATCTCTTTGGCCACTTCGGCCCAGCGATCGTTCTCCGCTTTGAGATACACGTCCAACTTTGCCGAAAGCCCCAGGGGTTCAGCAATGGGGCCGATGGAGAGCATTTTTTGTGTCACCTCGGGGTCTTGCAACAATTTGTTGATCTCTGCATTGAGTCGTTGAATCACTTGAACAGGGGTGCCGGTGGGCGCCACAAGGGCAAACCAACCCACCATCTCAAAATTGGGCAACAGCTCCGAAAGCGCTGGCACTTGCTCAAAGCCTGCCACTCTTTTGGCGGAGGTCACCGCCAAGAGCCTCAAGCGACCTTGCTTGACCAATTGCGACGTGGAGGCCAAATCGGCCACCACGGCATCTGCATGTCCACCCATGATGTCTTGTAGCGCCACGCTCACCGAGGCATAGGCCACCAAATTGGCCTCCATCTTGGACTTTGAATTCAAAAATCGAGCAATGATCCCACCGAAAGTTCGGGGACCTTCGTTGGCGAGAGATAACTTTCCAGGAGACGCTTTGGATTTGGCCATCAAGTCTTGAATGGACGCGATGGGTGAGTCGGCTTTGACCAAGACACCAAAGGGTGAGTTGGCCACAAAGGCCACAGAGGTGAAATCCTTTTGGGGCTCGTAGGGCATGGTTTTGAACAAAAACTTATTGGTCACCAAGGCCGCTGTGGTTGCAAAGTAAAAGGTGCTCCCATCCGCTGGGGACTTGGCCGCTGCTTGCGCACCAATGATGTTTTGACCGCCCGGTTTGTTCTCGATGACCACCGGTTGATCCAATGCTTTGGCCAGGCGCTCACCCAGAAGTCTGGCCACATTGTCTGGGCCAGAACCGGGGGGTTGAGAAAGAATAAATTTAATGGGCTTGTCAGGCCAAGAAGCCTGAGCGGGCACTTGTGTTTGCGCGTGCGTCAATCCTGTGAGACTGCTCAACAGCACGGCAAGCCACACCCCTCTTTTAAAAACAGTTGGTTTCATTGGAATCCTTCTTTTGGGTTGAATAGATCATGGATAGAAAGTGCGCAATTGATCCAGTGCACGGGTGAGCTCTGGGCCCGAGTTGAAGACCCCAAAGACGCAATGATCGGGTCGGACCAAGGCCGCGTGCACCTTCATGAGGCCAAACCAATCGGTCACCACGCCGGTGCACTCTCGAAGACCTTGACTGCTAGGCTCTGTGGCCCATTCAATCACCTCGATGTTGGGTAAACCTTCGGGGGCTTGAAATTTAAAGTCACTCGCGTGGCTTGACTGCACGAAAAGTCTCCAGCCCTTTGCAATGACATCGTCCATCAGCGTGGCTTGTCCATGGCGCGTGATCGAGGCTTGGGGGAACACGGTGCCCACCGCTGGGTGTGCAATGTGAGACAAACAGCCCACATTCAGTGGGGGTTGAACGTTTTGTCGCGGGGTGGGTTTGATCACGCCGGCGGCCTCTTTGAGCAAGGCCTCGTCCCTTGCCAGCGCTTTGTTTTCGTCTCGTTCAGCGACCAAAAGACCGATGGCCTTGATGCGTGTGGTGAGCTCTCGCACATGCATTGCACGCTCTTGGGCATAGGTGTCTAAAAGCGCCTGTGTCGCTTGGCCCTTGATCAACTGCGCGAGCTTCCACGCCAAATTGTGTGCGTCCCGAACGCCTTGGCACATGCCTTGACCCAAGAAGGGGGGCTGTTGATGAGCGGCGTCACCCGCAATCAACACACGCCCGCGGCGCCACTCTTTGGCAACCAGTGCATGAAAGCGGTAACTTGCTTGTCGCCACAGCACGCCGTCACTGGGCGTCATCCACCTTGAGAGCAAGGCCCAAACCTGCTCGGGTTCTTGCAAAGCCTTGGGGTCTTCCCCCTCGTTGATGGCCACTTCAAAGCGTCGATGGTTTTTGGGGCCAATGACGTAGGTGCAAGGCCGCTTGGGTTCACAAATTTGCATGCTCACTTTGGGCAACTTGGACATGCCGCTCTCGTTCAAGAGCACATCGACCACCAGCCAAGGCTGATCGAACCCCAGGTCTTCCAGTTCAATGCCCACGGCTTGACGCACAAAACTTGAGGCCCCATCGCAGCCCACCACATACTTGGCTTTCAAGTGCTCCTTTTGACCTGCCAGCGTCTCAAAGGTCAACGCCACGTGGTCTGCGGCATGTTCCAGTGCCATCAAGCGTTGTCCGAGTTTGACTTGCACATTCTCCAGTGTGCTCACCTTGTCGCGCAAAACGCGCTCAAGTGGGGGCTGGGAAAAAACAAGCGACGGCACGTAGCCCAAGGGATAAGGGGGGGGCAAGGTGGACATGCACTTGATCAACTGCCCACGCACGCCAAAGAATTTCGAATCGGTAAAGGGCTCCACAAAAGGCTCAATGGCTTTTGCAATGCCGATCTCTTGAAAGACGCGCATGATCTCGTGATCAAGCGCGATGGCTCGTGGCTTGTCGTAGATGTCAGTGGAGGCGTCGCAAACCAACACCTTCAGACCCCTTTGAGCGAGCAAGGCGGATAAAACGGCGCCCGTCGGCCCCATGCCAATGATACAAACATCCAGCAATTGATTCATCCTTAAAAGAAGACACTTTGTTTTCGCAGCTTGAGGGATCCATCCTCTTTACACGCTCAACAGATTGTCTCTTTTTTTGACGAATAAATTCAATGCACTCGCACAGGCAAACCCTATAAATGCCAAGCCAAGACTGATGGTAAAAAGACTTTGCAAGCCGTACAGATCGCTCAACCAAGCCCCGGCCACAGAGCCAATCACGCCGCTCACGCCATAGCCGACGATGGAATACAAGGCCTGCCCGCGACCTCTTAAGCGGCCTGGAAAATAAGTCGACAACCAAGACACACTGACGGTGTGCTGAACGGCAAAGGTCACCCCGTGCAAGGCTTGCGCCAAAAACAGCAACATCAACCATTGAGAGCCAAAGGAGGTGAGCCCCATTCTGAGGACCATCGCCGCGCAACTGATCATCAGCCACTGGCTGAGAGAGAAGCGGTGCAGCCAACGACTTTGCGTATAAAACGCACCAATCTCTACCAGCACCCCCATGCCCCACAACACACCAATCATGGTCTTGCTGTAGCCCAAATGGTCCAAATACAAAGAGAGGTAAAAAGAGATGCACATGTGCGAGAGCACATGAAAAAACATGGTGGCAAAAAACCAGGCATTGTGTGGTTTCAAAAGTTCTTTGATGACCGATGTTTGTTGACCGTGCACGTGCGTGCTCTCACGCACATTGGGCAACGCCCACACGCTTAAATTAACGGCCAAGAGCGTGAGCGTGGTCCAAACAGGAAAGTCTCCCATGCCGTGTCTCTCAAACCATGCCCCGGCAAAACAGACCGTGAGCAAAAAACCAAGCGAGCCAAAAAGCCGAACTCGACCATATTTACGGGTGTCAAAGACCCCACCCGCACTCACCCAATGTGCCAAGGCCGCCTCCGTCATGGGCATCATGCCACTGGTGTTGAGAAACATGAAAAACAGCATGCAAAGCAACCAGGGCAACTCGTGTGTGGACAACCCAAAGGAGCCCACCAACGCCAAGGCCGCCGAGGCCCTTAGCAGCAAAACCCGCTGCCCCGTGTGGTCGCTCAACCACCCCCAAAGGTAAGGGGCAATGATTCGACTCAAGGACTGCATGGAGCCCATGAGGCCAATGACCCAAAGCGTCATGCCTTGGTCCTTCAGCCACAAGGACAAATAGGGATTGAAGAAACCGATGTGTGAAAAATAACTGGCCGACAAGGCCGCAAATGAGACCAGTGGACTCAAGCGCTTAAGGAGCTGAAAACTCAAAAAAGAATTCACAACAGTTGCACGGGGTCCACCAAAACTCAAGCCCGAGGCGCTTGTGCAGGAATGGCTTGCAAAGGCATTTGCACATCTGCGCATTGAGCCCTGTGTCTGAGCGCATGGTCCATGACCACCAAAGCCAAGAGCGCCTCCGCAATCGGTGCCGCCCTGATGCCCACACAAGGGTCATGCCGCCCCTTTGTGAGAACGGATGTGCTTTGTCCCTTCAGGTCCACCGACTCTTTGGCAATCAAAATCGAGCTGGTGGGCTTGATGGCGATGTGCACCTCCAGATCTTGCCCCGTGCTGATGCCGCCCAGCACGCCACCCGCATGGTTTGTTTTAAAACCTGTGGGTGTGAGTTCATCACCATGAAATGAGCCCTTTTGGCTGACACTGTCAAAGCCGCTTCCAATCTCAACGCCCTTGACCGCATTCAAGCCCATCATGGCCCAAGCAATATCGGCATCGAGTTTGTCAAAGAGAGGCTCCCCCAAGCCCACGGGCACGCCTTGGGCCATCACGCGAATTTTGGCCCCACAAGAGTCGCCCGATTTTCTCAAGGTGTCCATGTAGGACTCCAAAGGACTGACATCCTTGGTGGGCGCGAAAAAGGGGTTCTCGTGCACATGGGACCAATCTTCAAAACCAATCTCTTGTTCACCGATTTGAACCATGCATGCTTGAAAGACGGTGCCATAGGCGGCCTTCAACCATTTCTTAGCAACGGCGCCCGCCGCCACCATCGGAGCGGTCATTCGTGCCGATGAGCGCCCGCCGCCCCTTGGATCTCTCAGTCCATACTTTTGCGTGTAGGTGTAGTCGGCATGACCAGGCCTGAAGGTTTGGAGAAGCTCGGAGTAGTCTTTGCTTCGCTGGTCCGTGTTGGGGATCAACAAGGCAATCGGGGTGCCGGTGGTGACGCCCTCATAGACGCCCGAGAGGATTTGAACCTGATCGCTCTCTTGGCGTTGCGTGACGAAGCGACTGGTTCCAGGACGGCGTCGATCCAAGTCGGGTTGGATATCTTCCTCGCTCAAGGGCAGTCCCGGGGGACAGCCATCAATGACACAACCAATGGCTTTGCCGTGGGACTCACCAAAATTGGTGACCGTGAATAAATGACCAAATGTATTACCGCTCATAGCCCTCTATTATCCACGCTCTGGCAACTTGGCGTTGCCGTTCAATTAAAAAAGCAAAGCTTTGAGGCTTTTGAATTCAGCGACGAGACGTCTACTTATTTGTCCGCTTGGGCGCTGTCGGCCTCTTGCTCTGTGGGCCAGTCCCTGATGTAGGCTTTGAGCATTTTGTTCTCAAAATTTTGACTGTCCACGACCGCCTTGGCCACATCGTAAAAGCTCACCACCCCCATGAGCATTCTTTTGCTCATGACCGGCATGTACCGAGCGTGTCGCTCAAGCATCATGCGCCTCACCTCATCAAGATCGGTCTCAGGCGTGCAAGTCAAAGGCGCATCGTCCATGGCCGTTCGCACAATGGTGGTGCCCGTGCTGCCTTGGTTTTTGACCACCCATTGAATCACTTCTCTAAAGGTGAGCATGCCCACCACATCGCCGTGCTCAATGACCACCAATGAACCGATGTCCTTTTGCGACATGGTCTCAACGGCCACGGACAAAGGTTCTTGAACGTCAACCGTGAAAACCGTCCCACCTTTGACGCGCAAAATATCACTGACTTTCATGACCCACTCCTCTTTCTTTATGAGCCAACCCGCCTTCAAATGCGTGTTGTGTAAATCAAACCGTCAAAGCTTTGTGCCCGGTGAAGTGGACTCGACTTGGGCCTTGAGCGGTGTCTCTGATCTTAACTGATCCGAAGTGCTTCAAGGCTTCTCAGATGGCTTAAAGCTGTCCAAAACCTGTGCCAGTTGAGCGTCCCGCCAAGACGCTTTCAAAACCAGGGGCAGGCGCTCCTCGGGCAACAAAAAGTGGTCCACCAAAGCCATGATGTTCGCTTCTTGTGGATTGATCAAGAGGACAAACCTAGGGGTGCGGCTCTCCTCCTCGGACAACAAGCCCACCCAGTCCAACTCCACCAAACCCTCCATCACCGATTCCAACTCCACCGGATCCACGCCCAACTTGGAAGACAAGGCATTGAGCCCGTAGCCCTTGACTTGCGTTTGTGAAGCCCTTTGAAGCGCCTTTAAACTCTCCAGCGCCAAATCAAAGGCCATGCCCACCCCATCGGTTGAGCGCCACCGCCCATTGAGAACGCTTGGCAGCGCGCTTACGAAAACCGCCCCCACCAAAATGATCCCCCAGGCCACATAAATCCACAACAATAAAATCGGCAAGGTCGCAAAAGCACCATAAATCATGGAGACCGTTGGGATTTTGGTCAAGTAAAGGGTGACCCAATGTCTTGCAAACTCGATGGCACTGGTGACCCAAAGACCCCCAAGCAAAGCATGCCTGTAGGGGACCGAGACATTGGGAATGTAGCGATAAAGCGCACTGACCCCCAAAACCCAGAGCAAAAACTCCAGCCCCGAGAGCATGAGCTTGACGAAGGCCGTCTCCGAGCCCATCCAGTCCTTGGAGGCGTTGGAGATGTAGTACAAGCAAACCACGCCCAGACTGAGCACCATGGGCCCCAGGCTCATGACCGACCAGTACAACAAAATTCGCTGACTCAAAGCTCGCCGCTTCTTCACGCGCCAAATGGCGTTGAGCGTTCGATCGATGGTGTAAACCAATGAAAAAGTAGAGACAAAAAGGACCACAAAGCCAAAAAACCCCACTCGACTGGCTTTGCTTGAGAACTGCGTCAAGTAACCAAGCACCTGCCTGGCAATGCTCTCAGGAATCAAGCTTTGAATCAACCAAGTTTGCAGCACGCTTTGAAACTGATTGAAAAGGGGAAAAGCCGTAAAAACAGCCAAGACCACCGTCAGACACGGCACCAAGGCCATGGTGGTCGTAAAGGTTAGACTGCCAGCGGTCTGGGCGAGCCTTTCTTGCTTGAACCGCTCGGCAAGCACGTTGAGCATGTGCCGCCATGGAAAGGGTCCAGGGAGGAAAGAAGATCGAGGTGCAATAAAGTTAGTCATAAAGTATGTGTATTTTGACAGGACTTTGCCTCAAGCGCGATGTGCTGGGTACAAAAAAAGTCCAAAAATAAGTCACAATCGGGTAGGGTTGTGCAATTGTTTGCATCTGAACGAGTCCCGCTCAAGCCCTTCGAACGCTGAAAGACGCTGATCCCTGCATCACACGCTGGTGCTTCGCACTCGGCTTGGCAAGGTGCAATTTGGGCGTGCCGTCTTTTTTTTGAGCATGGGCCTCACGTACCCGCCCCCTTAAACGGTCTCTTAAACGGCCCCTTATACGGTCCCATCAAAACAAAGTGTATGCCTGAAAATTTTCAATCAAAGAGTCCTCAAGAGATCGCACCTTCGACGGGCATGGCGGCCTCAACGGGTGTTTTAATGACCCAACGGGTGGCCGTTGTCAGCTTGCTTTTGTTGATGGTGCTTTGCGTTTCATGGGAACTGTTCTTGGCCCCGATCAAGCCAGGCGGCTCTTGGCTTGCGGTTAAAGCACTGCCCTTGGCGCTGCCCTTGGGTGGCTTTTTAAAGCGCCGTTTGTACACCTTTAGATGGGTGAGTTTGGTCATTTGGCTGTATTTTATTGAAGGGGTGGTGCGCGCCTATTCAGATCCTTGGCCGTCTTTTGCGTTGGCCCAAGTGGAGTTGTCCTTGTGTTTGGTGTTGTTTGTCAGTTGTGCGCTGCATGTGAAATACCGCTTTCAAGCCGCTGCTGCTCAGAGCGCTTAAAATTCAAACTGTCCGCACTTTTTATGACCCGCCCCACTTTTCTTGGTCACACCATGTCCCTCATCAATGCGCTTGAATCCATCGTTGGCCCCACACATGTTTTGATCGAAGGCGACTTGAGCGCCTTTGAGCAAGATTGGCGAAAACGCTCCAAGGGGCGTGCTTTGTGCGTGGTCAGTCCCTCCAGCACAGAAGAAGTGGCACAAGTGATCAAAGCCTGCGCCGCCCATCAAACCAGCATCGTGCCTCAGGGTGGCAACACGGGTTTGGTGGTGGGCTCCATTCCAGACGAGAGCGGCCAGCAAGTGCTCCTCTCGCTCAAACGAATGCGCTCGATTGAGGCCATTGACACGGACAATCTAAGCATCACCGTGCAAGCCGGATGCGTTCTACAAGAGATTCAAGAGGCGGCCAACCATGTGGATCTTTTGTTTCCATTGAGCCTGGGCTCTGAGGGCAGTTGCACCATTGGTGGCAATTTATCGACCAATGCCGGCGGCACGCAGGTGCTCAGGTATGGCAACACCCGGGATCTGTGTCTTGGCCTGGAGGTGGTGAGCGCAAGTGGTGAGATTTACTCAGGACTGAGTGGCCTTCGAAAAGACAACACGGGCTATGACTTAAAAAACCTCTTCATTGGTGCAGAGGGGACCCTCGGGATCATCACGCGCGCCACCATGAAGCTTTACCCCAAGCCCAAAGCCACACTCACCGCCTTTGTTGCCGTCAATGACTTAGAGTGTTGTGTGAACTTGCTCGCCAGAGCACACCAAGCCCTGAGTGCGCAATTGACGGGCTTTGAAGTGATGAATCAATTCTCCATGTCCTTGGTGAGCAAACACATCCCTCAACTGGCCTGCCCATTCCCAAGTGCTGCTTGGTGCGTGCTTTTGGAAGTCTCTGACAGCGAGTCAGAGAGCCATGCAAGCGCGCAACTTGAAGAGCTGCTGTCGCAGGCGATGGCGCATGACGTGGTCAACGACGCCATCATTGCTGACAGTTTGCAAAAGGCCAAGCACCTGTGGCACATCAGGGAGAGCATCACCATGGCGCAGGCCATGGAAGGGCTGAACATCAAAAATGACATCTCCTTGCCCGTCTCAAGCATCACCGAGTTTGTTCGCGCAACGGACCAGGCTTTGAAAGAGATGCTGAGCGGCATCCAACTTGTGAATTTTGGCCACCTGGGGGACGGCAACTTGCACTACAACGTTCAAGCACCCGCGGGCATGCCAGCGAGTGATTTTTTGCTTGAATTTGAAGAGCAGGTCAACACCTTGGTGTATCAAAAGGTCAAGGCATTCAAGGGCTCCATTTCCGCCGAACATGGGATTGGCAGCTTAAAGGTTCATACCTTGCCGCATTACAAAGACCCGATTGCTTTGAAGTTGATGAGACAAATTAAAACAAGCCTAGACCCCTTGAACACCATGAATCCCAACCGTGTCGTGTTGCTCGCATGAGTCAAGTCCCTCAGCGCTTTAACGCACCGCTTTAAAAAAATGATTGCATCCACCCCCTTCGATACTGCATCCATATGAATTCAACGCCCACCCCATTGAGCCAATACGAAGACTTTATGCGCCACGTGTACACCCAGGGTGTGCGCAAGGAAGACCGCACGGGAACAGGAACGCTGAGCGTTTTTGGCCATCAAATGCGCTTTGATCTGAATGCAGGCTTTCCATTGGTGACCACAAAAAAAGTTCATCTGCGCTCCATCATTCAAGAACTCCTTTGGTTTCTCACTGGATCGAGCAACAACAATTGGCTCAAAGACAGGGGCGTCTCCATTTGGGACGAATGGGCCAAGGAAGATGGAGACTTGGGCCCCGTTTATGGCGTTCAGTGGCGCAGTTGGCCCGCCGCCAATGGAGAGCACATCGACCAAATTGCACAGGTCATTCAAACGCTCAAGAGCAACCCCGACTCTAGGCGCATCATCGTGAGCGCTTGGAATGTGGCTGATTTATCAAAGATGGCGTTGATGCCCTGTCACGCTTTTTTTCAGTTTTATGTTGCACCAGGCACCCAAGAGCACCCCAAGGCTCGCTTGAGTTGCCAACTTTATCAAAGAAGTGCGGATATTTTCTTGGGCGTGCCCTTTAACATCGCGAGTTACGCACTGCTCACCCACATGGTGGCTCAGCAGTGCGATTTGGACGTTGGCGAATTCATTTGGACGGGTGGCGACTGTCACATCTACACCAATCATTTTGAACAAGTTGAGCTCCAACTCTCGCGCGCGCCTTTTGCTTATCCGAAATTGAACATCAAACGAAAACCAGCAAGCATCTTTGAATACGAGTACGAGGATTTTGAAGTGGTGAACTATCAATGCCACGGCGCGATCAAAGCACCCGTTGCCGTTTGATGAATTGACCCGAACCATGACCACATTGAATTTGATTTTTGCCTGTGCCAACAAGGGGGTCATTGGCATGGACAACCAACTGCCTTGGCATCTGCCAGAGGATTTGGCTCACTTTAAAAAGCTCACCTCCGCACAGACGGTCTTGATGGGGCGAAAAACATGGGACTCTTTGCCAAAAGCTTTTAAACCTCTGCCCAACAGACTCAACCTGGTGTTAACCCGGCAATCGGATTGGAGCGCACCTGGTGCTGTGGCCGTTCACACGCTGGAGAAGGCGTGTGAGTACCATGAGGCACATCACGCCAAACACAGCCAAGAACCGCTATCATCTGCTCCAGCCATTTGGATCATTGGAGGCGCTCAAATTTACGCCCAATCCGTGCCTCTGGCCACCACGGTTGAGATGACACAAATTGATCTGGATGTGCCTGGTGATGCGTATGCGCCAGTCTTGGGACAAGAATGGAGAGAGATCCATCGTGAGGAACACACATCGAACCAAGGTGTGCGTTTTAGGTTTTTGACATTCAAACGTTTTTAAAGGAAGACACAAATGGAAGAAGGATTCGAAGTACACGGCCCCCATGACCACGAACTTGAACATGCGGCAGAGCATGGCAGCTCCAAATCAATGACCAGCCAAATCGCCATGTACACAGCCATCATCGCCACCATCGGTGCGATTTTTGGTTACATGGGGGGTGCAACACAAGCCAACGCCGGCTTGTACAAGAACAATGCGGCGATCAAGAAAACTGAAGCCTCTAACCAGTGGAATTATTACCAGGCCAAAAGCGGCAAGCAAAACTTGAGTGAATTGGCCATGGAGATTGCGCCCAGCAAAAAAGACCACTACGAAGAGGAGATCCAACGCTACAAGTCAGAAAAAGCGGAGATCAAAAAGAATGCCGAGGCCCTTGAGCACGAAAGCCAAGCGTGGGACGAAAAGTCAGATGAAGAAATGCATCAACACCATCGCTGGGCCCAAGCCACCACAGCGCTTCAAATCTCCATTGCCTTGGCTGCCATTGCTTTGCTGACACGCAAAAGTTGGCTGCAAAAAGGGATGATGGTCATGGGTGGCGTGGGACTTGTTTTGGGTGGTCTGGCCGCCATGCACATCTAAAAGACCATGAAATTAGCCACTTGGAACGTCAACTCGTTGAACGTGAGGCTGCCTCACGTTTTGGAGTGGCTGCAGGCTCAAGCTGCGGGGGACGAAATTGACGTCTTGGTCTTGCAAGAGACCAAGCTCACCGATGACAAGTTTCCCGCTCAAGCCTTCCTGGACCTGGGCTATGAGATCGCTTTTTTTGGTCAAAAGACTTACAACGGTGTGGCCATCATCTCCAAGCACCCTTTGCTGGACGTGCATAAAAATATCGTGGGCTTTGAAGACGACATGGCCCGTGTGATCAGCGCAAGCGTTTTGGGCATTCGAGTGATTGGCGCCTATTTCCCCAATGGACAATCCCCCGAGAGCGATAAATTTGCCTACAAAATGAGGTGGCTTGAAGCACTCACCCATTGGGTGAGGGCGCTGTCTGCTCAGAGCGAACCGATCGCCCTCATGGGAGACTTCAACATCACTTGGGATGATTTGGATGTATGGGATCCGGTGGAACTCGCTGGGTCGATCCATTGCACGGATGAAGAAAGAGCCCATTTTAAAAATTTACTCGACATCGGCTTGTTTGATGCGTTCAGACAACTGCACCCCACGGAGAAAAAGTTCTCTTGGTGGGACTACAGAGAAGCGGCCTTTAGAAGAAACAAAGGTTTGCGCATCGATCACATCTTGTTGAGCACGGCCCTCAAGGACCAGGTCCAAGCCTGCGAAATTGACAAAGACGCTCGGAAAAAAGAACGCCCCAGTGACCATGCCCCAGTGTGGGTCCAATTGGACATCAACGGCTAAGAGACAAGGGCTTCGCGAACGCACTTGCTTGTGCTTGCAAAGCCCTGTGCCAATCAGTCCTCTATGCCCAACTCTTGAATTTTGCGGGTGATTGTGTTTCTACCAATCCCAAGCTTTAAGGCCGCCTCTATTCTTCTCCCCTTGGTGTTGGAGAGGGCCGTTTGAATCAACTTGGCCTCAAATTTGCGGCTTAATATATCCCACACATCGTTGTGTCCTGAGGTGAGCAAGGCTTGCGCCTCCAGCTCCAAGGAGTGCTCCCAAGTGGTATTGACATGACCGCCCTCAAACCCAGCATACTCGTTGTGAGCCAAAGCGTCTCCATTGTGCAAGGATGCACTTGAAAATGGACCTGACCCCAAGCCCTGGTCTCGCTCGGCAACACGGCTCAAATGCAAGGCTGCGGGGAAGGCTGAGGGGACAACATCGCTTGAAGACTCCGGCAAGGCCAAGGCACTTGCCTTTTGAGACGCCACATGGGCCGTTAGAGAAACGTCTTCGCTGCTGATCTGAGGCAAGCCCGCACCGATCTCCGCCGCATGAATTGACCCTTTGTGCTGAGCATAAAATTCCAAAACCTCAGGCGGCAAGTCTTTGGGTTCAATCACATGAGAGGGTGTCATCACACTCAACCAGTGACAAATATTTTCAAGCTGTCTGACATTCCCAGGAAACGGGAAGTCGGTCAAAACGGACACCGCTGCAGCCGAAATGCGTTTGGGATCCACGCCCAGTTGCACGGCACTTTGTTTCAAAAAGAAATGGGTCAAGACAGGGATGTCTTCCTTTCTTTCTCTCAGGGCCGGCAGTCGCAAGCGAATCACATTGAGCCGGTGAAACAAGTCTTCCCTGAAGGCGCCGTCCTTGACGCGTTGCTCAAGATCTTGGTGTGTCGCTGCAATCACTCTGACATTGGCTTTGATGCTGGTGTGTCCACCCACGCGGTAATAATTTCCATCGCTTAAAACACGCAGCAAACGGGTTTGCAAATCAAAGGGCATGTCTCCGATTTCATCCAAGAACAAGGTGCCGCCCTCGGCTTGTTCAAAGCGACCGCGTCGCATCGTTTGAGCGCCTGTGAAAGCGCCTCTTTCATGACCAAAGAGCTCGCTTTCAAGCAAATCTTTAGGAATGGCTGCCGTGTTGATCGCCACAAATGTCCCATTTGAGCGTTGCGAATGCTTATGAAGTGCTCTGGCCACCAACTCCTTGCCTGAACCCGACTCACCGGTGATCAACACCGTCACGTTGCTTTGACTCAAGCGACCAATCACTCGGAAAACATCTTGCATGGCGGGCGCTTGCCCCAGCATTTCTGGCGTCTCTTGCGTCGAGGAGACACCCACGCTGTTTGCATTGACCTCCTCTAATGCACGCTTGACCAAATCAACGGCTTTGGGCACATCGAAAGGCTTGGGCAAATACTCAAAGGCACCCCCTTGAAAAGAGGAGACGGCACTGTCAAGATCAGAGAAAGCGGTCATGATAATGACCGAAATCCCTGGGTGCTTGAGTTTGATCTCAGACAGCAACTCCAAGCCCGAACCTCCAGGCATTCGAATGTCACTGAGCAAGACCTGAGGGTACTGCTCGGTGGGGGTTTCATCCAAAGCCTTTAAGACATCCCGAGGATTCGTAAAACTGCGTGTTGGCAACTCCTCACGAAGCAAGGCCTTTTCCAACACAAAACGGATGGATTGATCATCGTCTACGATCCAAATCGGATTCATTTTTATATCACGCCTTAAAGTTGACTAATTGCAATGCTTTTTTGATCATTTCAGAGGTATCAAAATCTTAAAATCTGTTCGACCCGGCACACTTTCAAACTCAATCAATCCGTGATGCTGTTGGATAAATGTTTGTGCCAAATTCAACCCCAAACCCGAACCGCCATCGCGCCCTGAAACCAAGGGTGAAAACAGTCGGTCTTTGATCGCTTCTGGCACGCCAGGACCGTTATCTATCACATGCAATTCCAATGCCAATTTATGCCTTTGTTTGGTTAAAGTCACTTGGCGAGCAATTCTTGTTTTAAAGGTGATTTGTGCATCCCCGACGGGAATGCGCTCACTCAGTGCTTGGGCGGCATTGTGGGTGACATTCAATACGGCTTGTATCAATTGCTCAACATCGCCTTGAATGAAGGGAATGGATGTGTCGTAATCTCTTTTGACCTTCAAGCCCTTGGGGAATTCAGCCAAAATCAATGACCTGACCCGCTCGCAAACTTCATGAATATTGACCTCTCTGACCGTGTGGGGCTTGCGATGTGGCGCCAACAGTCGATCGACCAAGGTTTGAAGCCGGTCGGCCTCTCGGATGATGACTTGCGTGTACTCCACCAAATCTTTGGATTCGATTTCCATTTGCAACAACTGTGCTGCACCTCGAATACCACCCAAGGGATTTTTAATTTCATGGGCCAAGTTTCGGATCAACTCCTTGTTGGCCAAGGCTTGATCGATGATCCGCTCCTCGCGGTCTTGTTTGGCTTGCTGCTCCAAGGGCAACAACTCCACAAAGACTTGGCCCTCTGTGTCGGCCGAGGCCAAAATGACATGCACAGGCATGTTCTCCGCTCCAGCGCGTTTGATCGTTGCATCAAACCTCAAGGCAGAGAAGTGCTCCTTTTGCGCAGAATTGATGCAAGAGATGATGGTTTTGTATTCAACAAAGAAGTCGCTGAGTAAGTTGCCCTCGATCAACTTTCGAGGAAGACCCAAAATCTCTTGTGTTGCCGAATTGGCATACAAGACCTCCCCCTTTGCACTGACCAATAACACCAAGGTCGCCAGCAAGTCCAGTACATCAAGCGACGACGTCTTTGTCGACTCCTTGATATGGTTTGACTTGCCTTTTGCATTTGCCATTGTTGAACCCTCCATCTTTTATTGATGTGCCAAGACGACGTGCTTGTTTGAGCCAGACTTCGTCGATGCAGGAGCTGGCACGCTTTATTTACTGCTCACAAAAAAGGGGACGGTATCACCGTCCCCTTTTGAACCCTCTGAGTTGAGGACGATCAGGTATTACAGTGAGTAATACATATCGAACTCAATGGGATGGGTTGCTTGACGGAAACGAGTCACTTCGCCCATTTTGAGCTCAATGTACGCATCGATCATGCTGTCTGTGAACACGCCACCTTTTGTCAAGAACGCACGGTCTTTGTCCAAATATTCCAACGCTTGATCCAAGCTGTGGCAAACGGTTGGGACCAATGCATCTTCCTCTGGGGGCAAATGGTACAAATCTTTTGTAGCAGCCTCACCGGGGTGGATCTTGTTTTCGATACCATCAAGACCAGCCATCATCAATGCCGCAAAGCAAAGGTAAGGGTTGGACATGGGATCGGGGAAACGCGCCTCGATGCGACGACCTTTGTCACTGGCAACAAAAGGAATGCGAATGGACGCAGAGCGGTTGCGGCTAGAGTAAGCCAATTTAACTGGCGCTTCAAAACCAGGGACCAAACGCTTGTAGCTGTTGGTCGTTGGATTTGTAATAGCATTCAAGGCACGAGCGTGTTTGATCACGCCGCCGATGTAGTAAAGCGCTGTGTCGCTCAAACCCGCATAGCCAGAACCTGCGAACAAGTTTTTACCGTCTTTCCAAATGGATTGGTGAACGTGCATGCCTGAACCGTTGTCGCCAACGATGGGCTTGGGCATGAAAGTGGCTGTTTTGCCATATGCATGCGCAACGTTCCAAACGATGTATTTCAATTTTTGAGTCCAATCGGCTCTCTCAACCAAAGTAGAGAATTTGGTGCCAATCTCGTTTTGACCCGCACCAGCCACTTCGTGGTGGAAGACCTCAACAGGAATACCAATCTCTTCAAGGATGGAGACCATTTCAGCGCGCATATCTTGCGTGCTATCGACTGGAGGAACTGGGAAATAACCGCCCTTGACTGTAGGACGGTGACCTTTGTTGCCACCTTCGATTTGCTTGCCTGAATTCCAAGGCGCTTCGTATTCATCAATGTGAAAGAAAGAGCCAGACATGTCGTTGCCCCAACGAACGTCGTCAAAAATAAAGAACTCAGGCTCTGGTCCAAAGTATGCTGTGTCGCCAATGCCGCTGGCCTTCAAATAAGCTTCAGCTCTTTTAGCGATGGAGCGTGGGTCGCGGTCGTAAGACTTGCCGTCGCCTGGCTCCAAAACATCGCAAGAGAGAACCAAAGTAGGCTCTTGGAAGAAAGGATCAAGGAATGCTGTGTTTGCATCGGGCATGAGCAACATGTCAGAGGCTTCAATG
>CAIOTD010000019.1 GCA_903861115.1 uncultured Burkholderiales bacterium | reverse complement strand
GAGATGTTGCCAAAGAAATTGCGCACGCCCGTGCGCACAAAATTGGGCGTGACATCGACATAGGCCTGCGCAATGGGTTTGGTCACATTTTGATCAATTTTGTCGTTCAATTGAAAGACAGAACGATTAAACCCCTCCCAAGGATCCTTGGGATTGGCTTGTCGAGGATGCAAGGCCGGCTCTTCTTGGGCGTTTTCAGCCCAGACGGGCGTGGCCAGGGCATTGAAGGCCAGGGCCAACACGCTGCACGCGACCCAACGCCACTTGCGCTCATGGCCTTTTAGAGGTCTGGGTCTGTATCGGGTCGGCTGCATGAAAGGGTCCTTGTGGAGGTTGAAAGCGCTCGCGGATCGGTGGGACCGGCGAGGCTGCTGGGTGTTATTTTTTGGTGTCCGTGGGGTCGGACGCTTTGCTGTAGAGGAACTGACTGATCAAGTTTTCCAGCACCACCGCCGACTGTGTCGATTGCACCTTGTCGCCGGCTTTTAAATTGTCGGCCTCCGCACCGGCTTCAATGCCAATGTACTGCTCGCCCAAGAGTCCGCTCGTGAGGATTTTAAGCGAGCTGTCTTTGGGAAAGGCAAAGCGCTCATCCAGCGCCATGTTCACCCGTGCTTGAAAGGCTTTGTCATCAAAGGTGATGCTCTCCACACGCCCCACAACCACACCCGCACTTTTGACCGCGGCTTGTTTTTTAAGGCCCCCAATGTTGTCAAAATTGGCCGAGATGGTGTAACTCTTTTGCCAGTTCACACTCATCAAATTGGCCGACTGGAGCGACAAAAAAAGCAGGGCCACCAGACCAATCACCACAAACAGGCCCACCCAGACATCGTTTTTAGATTTTTGCATTGTGTACTTTCTGCGCAGCTTAAATATTGAACATCAAAGCGGTCAAGATGAAATCCAAGCCCAACACGCTTAAGGACGCCATCACCACCGTGCGGGTGGTTGCTCTTGAAACCCCTTCGGGCGTGGCCTGTGCCTCATAGCCTTGGAACAAGGCGACAAACGTCACGGTCACGCCAAACACCAAACTCTTGATCACCCCATTGCCCACGTCCTTCCAGACATCGACACCGCCTTGCATTTGCCCCCAAAACGAACCCGAGTCGACGCCGATCATGACGACACCGACCACCCATCCGCCCAGAATACCGACCGCACTGAAGACCGCCGCCAAAATGGGCATGGTGATCACCCCGGCCCAAAAGCGTGGCGCCAAAATGCGTTGAATGGGGTCGACCGCCATCATGTCCATGGCGCTCAACTGCTCGCCCGCTTTCATGAGCCCAATCTCGGCCGTGAGAGACGTGCCCGCACGACCCGCAAAAAGCAGCGCACTCACCACAGGACCGAGCTCTCGCACCAAACTCAAAGCGACCAACAAACCCAGGGCCGAGGACGAGCCATAACGCTGCAAGGTGTAGTAGCCCTGCAGCCCCAGCACAAAGCCCACAAAGAGGCCAGAGACCGAAATGATGGCCAAGGAATAGTTGCCCAGAAAATGAATTTGGTCCCGAATCAAGATCGAGCGCTTGAAACTGGCCTTGAAGGTCAACAGCAAGCGAAAGAACAAGGTGAAGGCATAACCCACTTCTTTGAAGAAGGTTTTGACCCAAGCCCCCAATTGCGCCAAACGGTGGATGAGCGTTTGCATCACACCCCTCCTTTGCTGCGGGGTGAGGCGGGTCGCGAACTGGCACCAAAGTCCTCTTGCAAGCTCACGCTCGGATAATGAAACTGAACGGGGCCTTCGGGAGACGCCGTGACAAACTGGTGCACCAAAGGATCGGTGCTTTGACGCACCTCTTGTGGGGTGCCTTGTGCCACGATGCGTCCATTGGCCAAAATGATGACCTGATCGGCAATGTGAAAGGTCTCATCCAAGTCGTGCGAGACGATGACACTGGTCAAGCCCAAATTGTCATTGAGTTGCCGAATGAGTCTGGCCGCGGTGCCCAAAGAAATGGGATCCAAACCCGCAAAGGGCTCGTCGTACATGACCAGTTGCGGATCGAGTGCAATGGCCCTGGCCAAAGCGACGCGCCTGGCCATGCCACCGGAAATTTCGCTGGGGAACAAATGCTTGGCGCCCCTCAAACCCACCGACTGCAGTTTCATGAGCACGATGTCTTTGATCAAAGCTTCGCTCAACGGCGTGTGCTCTCGCAAAGGAAAGGCCACGTTGTCAAACACGCTCAGGTCGGTGAACAAGGCCCCGAACTGGTAGAGCATGCCCATCTCGCGCCTGGCCGCATAGAGTTGCTCAGGGGTGAAGTTTGAAATTTCTTGGGATTGCCACAAGCATGCGCCCGACTGTGCAAAGTACTGCCCACCAATCAAACGAAGCACCGTGGTCTTGCCCCCACCCGAGGCCCCCATCAAGGCGGTCACTTTGCCTTTTGGAATCTGAAAGGACACGTCGTCCAAAATCAAGCGCTCGCCGTATCCAAAGCGAACGCTTTTAAATTCAACCAAAGCGGGTTGTGCAGAAGTGTTCACGGGTGGAGAGCGTTCCAAGTGGAGAAAACAGAGATGGTGAAGGCCCATTGTAAAGGCTTGATGGACCTTGTGAAGAAATCGCAACACTTGCCCTCACTTTACGAAAGCCTGAAACTTTTCAGCTTGGCCCCCGGGTCGGGAGTTGGGCAAGAGGAGATGCGTCCTGCGCACCTGTGCCACCTCACAGGGCTGTCTTTTTATTCGTCAAATCTCATTTGATTTATTTGAGCCTTGATTTTTAACGTTTTTTTGTCTTTTTATCGCCAATGGACCCCTCGTTTGAGGCCTCACCGGGCTCACGACACGTTCACCCTGTCGATGGAAGGGGCTTCGACCCCCTGCCCTCCCGCCTTCGCCTGGCCGTGGGGCCCAGCACGGGAGCGCAATTGGCAAAAGAAATCAACCCATCCATCGACCGGTCTAAAGCAAAGCAAACCTGAGCACCGCCACTTGACGCACCAAAGCGTTTGCACAGTGCTTATCTGGGCAGCGTGGACGCGCCCATGAGAAACGTGTCCACCGCCTTGGCCGCTTGTCGGCCTTCGCGAATGGCCCAGACCACCAAGGACTGACCACGGCGCACATCGCCAGCAGCAAACACCTTGCTCACATTGGTGAAATAGGCCTGCTCGTTCTCCGTGCTTGCTTTGGCGTTGCCACGGGGGTCTTTTTCAACCCCAAAGGCGTCAAGCACCGTGCCCACAGGATTGACAAAGCCCATGGCGAGCAAGACCAGGTCGGCTTGCAAGGTTTTTTCGCTGCCAGGCACTTCTTGCATCTTGCCGTCTTTCCATTGAACTTCAACGGTTTGCAAACTCTTCACATGCCCCTTCTCGCCGATGAAGGCTTTGGTGGAGACGGAGAACACCCGCTCGCAGCCTTCATCGTGGCTGGAGCTCGTTCTGAGCTTTAGCGGCCAGTAAGGCCATGTCAAGGGACGGTTCTCCTCCACGGGCGGCTCGGGCATCACCTCGAACTGTGTCACCGACAACGCGCCGTGACGGTTGCTCGTGCCGACACAGTCACTGCCCGTGTCGCCCCCGCCAATCACGATCACGTGCTTGCCGTCTGCGCGCAACTGCTCTTTGAGCGTGTCGCCCGCATTGACCTTGTTTTGCTGGGGCAAGAACTCCATGGCAAAGTGAACGCCGTCCAACTCGCGCCCTGGGATGGGCAAGTCTCTGGACTGCTCAGAGCCCGCGCACACGAGCACCGCATCGAAGTCTTTTTGAAGTTGCTCGGCGCTGATGTGCTCCTTGGACCAATTGGTCACTTTGGAATCTTTGGGCCATGCACCCACCAACACGCCGGTTTTAAAGACCACGCCTTCGGCCTTCATTTGCTCGACGCGGCGATCGATGTGCGTTTTCTCCATCTTGAAGTCTGGGATGCCATAGCGCAGCAAGCCGCCCACACGGTCGTTCTTTTCAAACACCGTCACCGCATGACCCACGCGGGCCAATTGTTGGGCCGCGGCCAACCCCGCGGGGCCTGAGCCCACCACAGCGACTTTCTTTCCCGTCTTGGTGGGCGCCACTTGGGGCTTGACCCAGCCTTCGCTCCACGCTTTGTCGATGATCGCGTGCTCAATGGATTTGATCCCCACAGCGTCGTCGTTGACGTTCAATGTGCAAGCGGCCTCACACGGTGCGGGACAAATTCTGCCGGTGAATTCCGGAAAGTTGTTGGTCGAGTGCAAGACCTCGATGGCGTTTTGCCAGTCGCCTTGGTACACGAGCTCATTGAAGTCGGGAATGATGTTGTTGACTGGGCAGCCATTGTTGCAAAAGGGTGTGCCGCAATCCATGCAGCGCGCGCTTTGCAGCTTGGCACTCGCGTCGTCCAAAGTGATGACGAACTCTTTGTAATTTTTAACGCGATCGGCAACGGGTTTGTAACCCTCTTCGAGACGTTCAATTTCTAAAAAACCGGTGATTTTTCCCATGATCTGATCCTCTTAAAACACCCCAAGCACGCTTGGCTTGGGGTGTGGTCATTTGTTCAATGAAGCTCTGTTGATGAAGTCCGCTGATGTGCCTGGCACACGCTCAATGGGCTTTGGCCTTGCTAGACGCTGCGGCCTTGCTGGCCTTGGGCGCCTTAGCAGCGGGTTCCTCAGAGGACGCCTGGGCCTTGGCGGCCATCTCGCCCAAAGCACGCTTGTACTCGTTGGGGAAGACTTTCACAAAGCGTTTTCTGGACTCGCTCCACTGATCCAAGAGCTCACGCGCTCTCTTGGAACCCGTCCAGCGGTGGTGGTCTTCCAGGAGCTTTTTGAGATTGACTTCATCGCTTTGACCCAAGTGCCAAGTCGCCTTGGGCACACTGGCCTCTTGCTCTTGCGCACTCAAGACGGGCTCCAAACTCACCATCGCGGTGTTGGCCTTGGCAGCAAATTGACCGTCTTCGTCAAAGACGTAGGCAATGCCACCACTCATGCCGGCTGCAAAATTGCGACCCGTTTTACCGAGAACGGCCACGGTGCCGCCGGTCATGTATTCACAGCCATGGTCGCCCGTGCCCTCCACAACGGCCGTGGCGCCTGACAAACGAACGGCAAAGCGCTCGCCCGCCACCCCACTGAAGTAAGCCTCGCCAGAGGTCGCTCCGTACATCACCGTGTTGCCCACAATGATGTTGTCGGTGGAGACCCCTCTGAAATCCAAGCTCGGTCTCACCACCACACGTCCACCCGACAAGCCTTTGCCGGTGTAGTCGTTGGCGTCTCCAATCAAGTAAAGCGTGATGCCCTTGGCCAAGAAGGCGCCAAAGGATTGACCGCCTGTGCCCTCCAATTGGATTCTCAAGGTGTCGTCTGGCAAGCCCTCGGGTCTCACCTTGGTCAATGCACCGGAGAGCATCGCGCCCACGGAGCGGTTGACGTTTCGAGTGACCTCCATGAACTGGACTTTCTCGCCCTTCTCGATCGCGGCCTTGGATTTCTCAATCAAGCGGTGATCGAGCGCCTTGTCCAAACCGTGGTCTTGGTTTTGTGCATGGTAGCGGGGCACGTCGGCGGGCACCTCTGGGCTAAAGAGCAGTCGTGTGAAGTCCAAGCCCGTGGCCTTCCAATGCTCGATGCCTTTTTTCATGTCCAAGAGGTGCGCTTGACCGACCATGTCTTGGAGGGTTTGAAAGCCCAGTTGGGCCATGATTTGACGCAACTCTTCAGCGATGAAGAAGAAGTAGTTCACCACGTGCTCGGGCTTGCCAGAGAACTTGCGACGAAGCACCGGGTCTTGTGTCGCAACACCCACAGGGCAGGTGTTCAGATGGCATTTGCGCATCATGATGCAGCCTTCGACCACCAAGGGAGCGGTCGCAAAACCAAACTCATCGGCGCCCAGCAAGGCAGCGATCGCCACGTCTCGACCGGTCTTCATTTGACCATCGGCTTGCACGCGGATGCGGTCTCTCAAACCATTCATCACCAAGGTTTGCTGCGTTTCGGCCAAACCAATTTCCCAAGGACTGCCCGCGTGCTTGATCGAGGACCAAGGAGAGGCGCCTGTGCCGCCGTCGTGACCGGCGATCACCACGTGGTCGCTCTTGCATTTGGCAACCCCCGCAGCGATGGTGCCCACACCAATCTCAGAGACCAGCTTCACACTGATCGAGGCATGGGGCGCCACATTTTTAAGATCATGGATCAGCTGCGCCAAGTCCTCGATCGAATAAATATCGTGGTGGGGGGGTGGAGAAATCAAGCCCACACCGGGCACGCTGTAGCGCAACTTGCCGATGTACTCGGAGACTTTGCCCCCAGGCAACTGACCCCCCTCACCAGGCTTGGCACCTTGCGCCATTTTGATTTGAATTTGATCGGCCGAGCTCAAGTACTCTGCCGTCACGCCAAATCGACCGGAGGCGACTTGCTTGATTTTGGAGCGCAAGGAGTCCCCCGCTTGCAAGGGCATGTCCACCTCAATTTGCGAGTCACCAATGACGCTCTTTAAGCTTTCTCCCACTTTGATGGGGATGCCTTTGAGCTCTTGGCGATAACGTGCGGGATCCTCGCCACCTTCACCCGTGTTGCTTTTGCCGCCAATGCGGTTCATGGCCACGGCCAACGTGGCATGTGCTTCCGTAGAAATGGAGCCAAGCGACATTGCACCGGTTGCAAACCGTTTGACGATTTCGCTGGCGGGCTCGACGCTATCAATCGAGATGGCTTTGCTCGGGTCGATCTTGAACTCGAACAGACCCCGCAAGGTCATGTGTCGGCG
>CAIOTD010000018.1 GCA_903861115.1 uncultured Burkholderiales bacterium | reverse complement strand
GGCTTGAAAGGCGCTGAGGCGATCGGCCAAATGTTCATGGACTTGGTGGTGGCCACTGATGAGGTGAGATGCGCCACTGCCCACGCCAACGAGACGCAGTGCCTCTTGCGCCGCTTGAATGACACCTGGGTGATTGGCCAGCCCCAAGTAGTCATTGGAGCAAAAGGTTTTGTAGGTTCGACCATTGAACATTTGCTCGGCGTCGCAGGCCGATTGAGCCAACCGTTGCGTGCGAAAAAGACCTTGTTCTTGAAGGCGTTGCAAGCCTCGCTCGGCCTCATGCAGGGCGTTAAAGGCTTTTGAAGGTGAGGTGTTCATCGTTTTTACAAGGGGTGCGTTTTATCCATGTCCGCGCATCAACAAGGTTCAAAGGGTTGCATGGAGGACTTTTCGGGTTTGTGCACCCATCCACTTGATTTGCTCTTCGTCCAGCACATAGGGCGGCATCACATAGACGGTCGATCCGATGGGTCTCAAAAGGAGTTGATGGCTCAATGCGTTCTTGAAAAATTCGCTTGCAAACGTTGGATGCAAGGCCTGAGTTTTTGCATTCAAGTCAAACGCGAGAATCATGCCTTGCTGCCTAAAATGAACCAAGCGCTCATCGTCTTGAACCCATGAGAAAGCGTCTTTCAAAGCACGCGCTTTGTGCGTGTTTTCCTTCAGCACCTCATCGTCCTTGAAAATTTGCAAGCTCGCAAGTGCTGCCGCACAGGCCAAGGGGTTGCCCGTGTAGGAGTGGGAGTGAAGAAAGCCCTCAGCCAGGGTGTCGGCATAAAAGGCTTGGTAAATCTTGTCGGTGGTCATGCTCAAAGACAGGGGCAAGTAGCCCGCGCTGATGCCTTTGGACAGGGTCAGGAAATCGGGCCAAATGTTGGCGTGCTCGCTTGCAAAAAAGCGCCCCGTGCGACCACACCCGACGGCGATTTCATCGCAAATCAAGTGCACCTCATAGCGGTCACACAGTTGTCTGGCCAATTGCAAATACAGCGGGTCGTACATGCCCATTTGTCCAGCGCATTGAACCAAGGGCTCCAAAATCAAGGCGGCAATGCGCCCTTGGTGCGTGTTCAAGAGGCGCTCGAGCTCAGCTGCGGCCGTTTTGGCCCACGTTTTGGCATCCACGCCCTCGGGCGCCAGACGATGATCTGGACTGGGCGCGATGTGCACCCCTTGGATGAGGGGCGCGTAAGCTTGTCGAAACAGCGGCACATCCGTCACGCTCAAGGCCCCCAAGGTCTCTCCGTGGTAGCCATTGGCCAAGCAAATGAATTCTTTTTTTTCAGCCTGCCCTTGAATCCTCCAGTAGTGGTGGCTCATTTTGAGGGCGATTTCCACCGCCGAGGCACCATCGGAGGCATAAAAGCTGTGTCCAAGGTGACCCTGCGTGAGGTCCCTAAGCGACTCGGAGAGTTCCACCACATTGGGGTGGGTCAAGCCCGCGAGCATGACGTGCTCAATTTTGCCCAATTGATCGATCAACGCTTGGTTGATGCGCGCGTTGGCATGCCCAAACAGATTGGTCCACCAAGAACTGATGCAGTCAAGGTAGGCCTCCTCTTTGTCCGAATACAGCCAAGGCCCTTGGCCGCGAGATATGCAAACCGGTGGGAAGCGTTCGTGCTGCTTCATCTGCGTGCAAGGGTGCCAAACGGCACTGAGCGTTCTAGCGATCCAGTCGTTGGGCGGGGTGTTGAGCGTCATGGGGTTTGAATGGGGTGCTTCACGAGCGTGCTTGCTGGGAGGTTGGGTTTGTTGCGCAGTCACCCCAGAGCCCTAAAAAGGCAAGAAGGGTGACAAAATCATCATTATCCCCCTGCATTCGCCATATACTACCGAAAAGGCCTCTTGCAAGGAGGCGAATTTTTCAAAACGCACGGCTCCTTGAGCGTGAATTTTAGCCAGAAACTTCCTTAAACTGGACAGCCCCTTTGAGCCGCAAAGTTCAAAGTCGCGGGTCCCGAACCTTTCTCATTGCCGCCAACATGAACACCACCAAGACCGACCGCACTGACCGCACTGTGACTCAAAAGCCCACCGAAGTGCGCATGAGTTTTCAGCCCAAAGCCGCGTTTGAGCCCCTTGCCCCCTCGACGCAAGTGCAGAGCTGGTCGCTTCCATCGATTGAGCACTTGTTCAATTTGCCTTTCAACGATTTGATGTTCAAAGCGCAAGGCGTGCACCGTGAACATTTTTCACCCAACGAGGTTCAACTCTCTAGCCTCTTGTCCATTAAAACGGGTGGATGCCCAGAGGATTGTGGCTACTGTCCGCAGTCTGCGCATTACGACACAGGCGTCGAAGCGTCCAAGTTGCTCGACGTCGAGGCCGTCACGGCGGCGGCCCTAGAAGCCAAGAAAAATGGGGCAAGTCGCTTTTGTATGGGCGCGGCTTGGCGTGAACTCAATGACCGAGATGTGGAGAAAGTGGCCAAGCTGATTTCGGCCGTGAAGGCCATGGAGCTTGAGACCTGTTGCACGCTTGGCATGCTCAGCCAAGACCAGGCCAAAGCCCTCAAAGGCGCAGGCCTTGATTACTACAACCACAACTTGGACACGGCGCCCGAGATTTATGGGGACATCATTTCGACGCGCGTGTACGAAGACCGCCTGAAAACCTTGGCAAGCGTTCGCTCGGCCGGCATGAATGTGTGCAGTGGCGGTATTGTTGGCATGGGCGAGTCGAGAGCGCAAAGGGCTGGACTCATTCACCAATTGGCCAATCTGGGACCCTATCCAGACTCCGTGCCCATCAATCACTTGGTTCATGTGGAGGGAACGCCCTTGGCCAACACCCAAGCGCTGGACCCCTTGGAGTTTGTGAGAACCATTGCGGTGGCAAGAATCACCATGCCAAAGGCGCATGTGAGACTGTCTGCCGGACGACAAGAAATGGGCGAAGCGGTGCAGGCCATGTGTTTCTTGGCCGGCGCCAATTCCATCTTCTATGGCGACAAACTCTTGACCACGGGCAACCCTGAATGGGAGCGTGATCAGGCGCTTTTTGCAAAACTGGGCATCCAAACCGTTTAAAACCTGAGCACTAGACCCTTCAAGGACGCTTTTGAGGTCTTTTTGAAGGGTTTGCATCGCCCAAAGGGTGGGGGGAAGCCGAAGATTTGCGTCTTTTTCACAAAAAATGAGTCAAACCTGTTTAAACTGAAGTTTGGAACATTTTGTTTTTATCCTTGGAGATGAGAGAACATGCGTAACGTTAAAAAATCAACTTTCAATTTCTGCGCAGTCGCTGTGGCCTTGAGCTTCATGGCAAGCACTGGCGCCGCCCTGGCCCAAAGCAACGACACCTTGGCCAAAGTCAAAGCGACGGGTGAGATCACCATGGGCGTGCGGGACTCCTCTGGTGCGCTTTCATACACCTTGGGAGACGGCAAATATGTGGGCTTTCACATTGATGTGTGCCAAAAAATAGTGGCCAATGTCGAGAAAGCCGTCGGCAAAAAACTCGACACCAAGTACGTTGCTGTCACCTCGCAAAACAGAATTCCCTTGGTGCAAAACGGAACGGTGGACATCGAGTGTGGCTCCACCACCAACAACGCTGCGCGTCAAAAGGACGTTGCCTTTGCACTCACCACCTATGTGGAAGAGGTGAGAATTGCGGTGAAAGCCAACTCAGGGATCACCAGCATCAATCAGCTCAACGGTAAAAATGTGGCCACCACCACGGGCACCACCTCTGTTCAAATTTTGCGCAAACACGAACGCGCTGCAGGTGTGGACTTCAAGGAAGTGTATGGCAAGGACCATGCAGAAAGCTTTCTGCTCTTGGAGTCAGGTCGTGCCGATGCCTTTGTGATGGATGGCCAAATTTTGGCAGGCAACATCGCTTTGTCAAAGAGCCCTGCGGATTACAAAATTGTTGGCGAAGTGCTCTCGGTCGAGCCCATTGCCATCATGCTCAGAAAAGACGACCCGGCCTTCAAGAAGGTGGCCGACGACACCATCCGTGAGATGGCCAAGTCGGGCGAATTGGCCAAGTCCTATGACAAGTGGTTTGTTCAACCCATTCCACCTAAAAATACACGTGTGGGTTTGCCAGCGAGCGAGACCACGCGCGCCGCGTGGGTCAATCTCAATGACAAGCCCATGGAAGATTATGCAAAAAAATAATGTTTGGACCTCTGCGTCCATGGGGTGATCAAGGGGCATGCCGACCCAAAGGCGTGCCCTTTTGTTCATCTGAAACGTTCATTTTTTTAAAAGGTGCTGATGCATGACACTTGAGTGGCAAGTCTTCTTGAACGACGACGGGGGCGGGAGAACTTATTTGGAGTGGTTGCTTCAGGCGTGGGGCTGGACCTTGGGGGTTGCCGTGGCTGCGTGGTGTGTGGCCATACCCTGCGGGGCGGTGATCGGTGTCATGAGAACCTTGCAAGGCGCTCCTCTTTTGTCCCGCATTGGACACATCTGGGTGGAGCTCTTTCGCAACATCCCCTTGCTCGTTCAAATCTTTTTGTGGTACTTTGTGTTGCCCAAAATCTTTCCTGTGATGCAGCAGTTCTCCTCCTTTTGCTTGGTGGTGTTCGCATTGGGTTTGTTCACATCGGCCAGAATCGCCGAGCAGTTCAGAGCGGGCATTGAGTCCCTGCCCAAAGGGCAACGCTACGCCGCCATGGCGCTTGGCATGAAGACCTGGCAGGTCTACTGGTACGTCTTGCTGCCTGGCGCGCTCAGAGTGATCATGCCCCCCTTGACCAGCGAGTCGATGAATTTACTTAAAAACTCATCGGTCGCTTTTGCCGTCTCCATCACCGAGCTCACCATGTTTGCCATGCAAGCGCAAGAGGAGACCTCCAGGGGCATCGAGATTTATCTGGCCGTGACACTCTTGTATGTGATCTCGGCCCTCAGCGTGAACCGACTCTTGCACGGCCTGGAGAAAAGCTTGCAAATCCCGGGTCAGGCAAGCGCCAAGCGCGCAACGTTGAATGCGGGGCACTGAGATGCTCAATTTGGACGTGTCATTTTTAAGCTGGGATTTGTTTAGCAAATTCATCTTGAAGGGCTTGGTCTTCAGTCTTGAATTAACGGCCGTGGCCGCCCTGGGGGGCCTTGTTTTTGGAACCCTTTTGGCGCTCATGCGACTGTCAAATTCGAGGGTGCTCAAGGCCCTGTCGGGCGCCTATGTCAACGGCATGCGGTCCATTCCTTTGGTGATGGTGATTTTGTGGTTTTATTTGTTGATCCCTGTCTTGATCGGCAAATCGATCGGTGCCGAATGGTCGGCCTTTATCACCTTCATCGCGTTTGAGGCGGCGTTCTTTTGTGAAATCATGCGAGCCGGCATTGAGTCCATCCCACGGGGGCAGCGCATGGCTGCACAGGCTTTGGGGATGACCTACACACAAAGCATGCGGTGGATTGTTTTGCCGCAGGCTTTTCGCAACATGGTGCCGGTGTTGCTCACGCAAACCATTGTGCTGTTTCAAGACACGTCTCTCGTCTACGCCATTGGCGCTTACGACTTGCTCAAAGGCTTTGTGACGGCGGGCAGAATCTACGGTCGGCCTGAAGAGGTGTACATCTTGGCCGCTTTGGTGTATTTCGCGTTGTGCTTTGGCTTGTCCAGCTTTGTCAAACAACTGCAAAAGTCGATGCGCTTGACTTGATCAAACGCGCGCACAGCAAACACATTTTTTTGTAAGACTCCCCATCATGATTGAATTAAAAGACGTCTCGAAATGGTATGGGTCCACGCAAGTGCTCAGCCACTGCACAACACACATCGCCCAAGGCGAGGTGGTGGTCATTTGTGGGCCTTCAGGGTCTGGCAAGTCCACCTTGATCAAGACCATCAACGCCTTGGAGCCCTTTGAGCAAGGTGAAATTTTTGTGAACGGCGTGCCCGTTCATGGCAAAGAGACCGATCTGCCCAAGCTCAGAAGTCAAGTCGGTATGGTGTTCCAGCACTTTGAACTCTTTCCCCATTTGTCGGTGATGGAGAATTTAAGTTTGGCCCAAGTCAAGGTCCTGGGGCGCAGCCCAAGTCAGGCCCAAGCGCAGGGTCTGAAGTACTTGGAGCGTGTGGGTTTGATCGCGCACAAAGACAAGCATCCTGGTCAACTCTCAGGTGGACAGCAACAGCGCGTGGCCATTGCCCGCGCTTTGTCCATGGACCCCAAAGTCATGCTCTTTGATGAGCCCACCTCGGCACTTGACCCAGAGATGGTGGGTGAAGTGCTGGAAGTGATGGTCAATTTGGCCCACGAAGGCATGACCATGATGTGTGTGACGCATGAGATGGGGTTTGCCAAAGAGGTGTGCGATCGGGTGATTTTTATGGACGTGGGCGGCGTCATTTTAGAAGACTGCTCCAAGGATGAATTCTTCAATCACCCAGAGAGAAGAGCCCCTAGAACCAAGGAATTTTTAAGTAAAATTCTTCAACACTGAGGTGCGCAGTTGCGCTTGGCCACAAGCGCGACTTTCCTAAAGAGCGCCAAGCAGCCCCTTAAGTCTGCGCCCCTTTTTTTCCTCTCCTTTTTGAAAAAATGCCATGGATCATTTAGACATTACCCAACCCGATGACTGGCATTTGCATGTGCGCGACGGCGATTTTTTAAAGACCGTGGTCCCCCACACCGCTCAGCACTTCGCCCGTGCTGTGATCATGCCCAATTTAAAGGAGCCGATCACCACCACGCAGATGGCCTTGGCGTACAAGGAAAGAATCTTAAAAAGCGTGCCCTCTCACATGACTTTTGAGCCCTTGATGACCCTTTATTTGACCGATCACATCAAGCCCAGCGAGATGGCGGTGGCCAAAGCGAATGGCATCGTGGCCTTGAAGTTGTATCCAGCCGGGGCGACCACCAACAGCGACTTGGGGGTCACCAAGTTGTCGCACATCTATCCCGTTTTAGAAGAAATGCAAAAGCACGGCTTGTTGCTTCTCGTGCACGGTGAGGTGACCGATCCCGCCATCGATGTGTTTGACCGCGAGGCGGTGTTCATTGATCGCCAATTGGCCCCCCTGAGACGAGATTTCCCGGGTCTAAAGATCGTCTTTGAGCACATCACGACCCAAGAGGCCCGTGACTATGTCAAAAGTGTGGACAGTGGACTGGCCGCCACGCTCACGGCGCATCATTTGCTTTTGAACAGGAATGCGATTTTCAAGGGCGGCTTGAGACCGCATTATTATTGCCTGCCGGTCTTAAAGCGTGAGACGCACCGCTTGGCGCTCCTCGAGGCCGCCACCAGTGGAGATGCAAGGTTTTTCTTGGGCACCGACAGCGCGCCGCACTTGGCAAGCCTTAAAGAACATGCCAGTGCCTGCGCGGGTTGTTACACGGCCCCTGTGGCCATGTCGCTCTATGCCAGTGCGTTTGATGCGGTGGGCCAACTCGATCAACTGGAGCGCTTTGCCAGTCTGAACGGTCCCGCCTTTTATGGTTTGCCAAACAACAGCGCTCAATTGCGCTTGACGAAATCCACCCACCAGGTTCAAGCCGCTTACCCCTACGGTCTGGGCGAGTTGAAGCCACTTTTTGCTGGCGAAACGCTCGAGTGGTCCGCTCAGCTGATCTGACCGTGTCGCCAAGCGCCAAGCACTTTAAGGGCGTTGGGGCCATCACGCGGCATGGGGATCGCTTGTGACAAAGGCGGTCATGTTTGAGATCGATTGGAGCGCAGCTTGGTTGCAGGGCTTTAAAGTTCAGGGCCAAGCCGTCATGCAAGCCTGGCAGCAAAGGGGCAAGCTGTGCGTCGCTTTGAATCAATGTGCCAAAGCGTGGGGGCTTGCACTGGACCCGTGTGCTTGGGCGTCTGATGCAGTGCACACCCACGCACCGGGTGAGGTGTCGGGCGTGCCCATCTTTGTCCCGCAAGCGCAGTTGCCCGTGGGCGAAGCGTACGAGAGTTTTATCTACAACACCCACTGTGTGCCGACGAGGGAGAATTTGCACGACTTCTTCAACGCCTTGTGTTGGTTTCGCTTTCCAAAGACCAAGTCGTACCTGAATGCCGAGCAAGCGCAGACGATTGAGCGCGATGGGCTGCTCACTGCAAGGGGTTCATTGAGAGATGCTTTGACCCTCTTGGATGAGAACGCTTGCTTTGTCTGGTGTGAAGACCCGGTGTGGCATTCACTTCAAGCCCACCACTGGATGGATGCATTTTGGCATCAACGTGCAAAGTGGTCGCAGGTGCGCGTTGAACTTTTTGGCCACGCGTTGCTTGAGAAATTGTGCACGCCCTACAAGGCCATCACCGCCCACGCCCTCAAAGGTGCACCTGCGTTGCTCGTGGGCTCGGATGCGCAGTTGGATGCGGCGATGCTCAGCACTTTAAAGTCGCTCAACTTGAGCCGAAAGCCCTTTCAGGCCTTGCCCGTTTTGGGGGTGCCGGGATGGTTCAGCGACAACGAGGAAAAAAAGTTTTACGAAGATGTGGGTGTTTTTCGGCCCGCAAAGTCTGGGCTCAAACCCAGTTGAGACGTTCGCTGGAGCGGGGTGCTCGGGGGCCTGAACTCAAGCCTTGCCTTGCTCAACGGTTGGGGGTGCCTGCAGCACCTGGTTGGCCAAGGCCTCGGCCACCTTGATGCCATCGATCGCAGCGGTCAAAATCCCACCGGCAAATCCCGCGCCTTCGCCAGCGGGGTACAAGCCGTGCACGTCAGTGCTTTGAAAGCTGTCGTCACGCAAAATTCTCAATGGAGAAGAGGTGCGGGTCTCAACGCCCGTCAAGAGTGCGCCGGGCAAATCAAAGCCCGCGACTTTTTTACCAAACTCAGGCAAGGCTTCTCGAATGGCCTCGATGGCGTAGCTTGGCAGCGCTGTCGAGAGATTCGTTAAATGCACGCCGGGTTTGTAGGAGGGCAGCACTTGATCGAATGCGCTTGATGCGTGGTCCTTTAAAAAGTCGCCCACCAATTGCGCTGGCGCGTGGTAGTTGTGGCCGCCCATCACAAAAGCCCTGGACTCCAGTTGCCTTTGAAGCACCACGCCACTCAAAGGATGGACCCACGAGGGGTCAAGGCTTGCGCCACCAGGCGAGGCACGGGGCTTGAGCGCCAGGGGCTGGGTGCCTGGCAAGCGACGACTGAGTTCCTCTTGAAAGGTGTCTTCGATTTGATCTTGCTGGGCTTGAAAGTCCGCGGGCTCAATGCCGACCACGATGGCCGCATTGGCGTTTCTCTCGTTGCGCGAGTATTGACTCATGCCGTTGGTGACCACCCGATTGTTTTCAGACGTGGCGGCCACCACCGTGCCGCCTGGGCACATGCAAAAACTGTAGACCGAGCGTTGATTCTTCGCGTGATGAACCAGTTTGTAGTCGGCCGCCCCAAGCAAAGGGTGTCCCGCGTGTTTGCCCCATCGGGCTCGGTCAATGAGCCCTTGTGGGTGCTCAATGCGAAAGCCCACAGAAAAAGGCTTGGCCAGCATGGGGACTTGATGGTCGTAGAGCCTGGCAAAGGTTTCGCGTGCACTGTGTCCCAAGGCCAAGACGAGATGGTGGCAAGGCAATGTGTAAGTGCTTTGGGTGTTTTCATCAAAGATCAGCGCGCTTTTGAGTTGACGCGTTTGGCCAGGCGGCATGGTTTTGGATTTGAAGACTTGAGTGGCTTCAATGCCCAAGTCCACCATTTGCTGACCAAAGCGAATCTCGCCCCCCAGGGCAATGATTTGCTCGCGCAAACTCTCCACCACCTTCACGAGTTTGAACGTGCCAATGTGAGGGTGAGCGGCAAACAAGATTTCTTCTGGCGCCCCCGCTTTGACAAACTCTTGCATCACTTTGCGACCCAAGAATCTGGGGTCCTTGCTTTGAGAGTAGAGTTTTCCGTCGGAGAATGTGCCAGCCCCCCCCTCGCCAAACTGCACATTGCTGCTGGTTTGCAGCACACCTTTGCGCCACAGGCCCCAAGTGTCTTTGGTGCGCTCACGCACTTTTTTACCGCGTTCGATGACGATGGGTTTGAGGCCCAGTTGCGCCAAGATCAGGGCCGCAAAGATGCCGCAAGGGCCAAAGCCCACGACCACAGGACGGGGAGGGGGTGATGCACCCTGAGTGGCGTGAGCGTGAGAAGTCCGTTGCTTGGCAAAGGCCCGCTGAAGCAGGTCTATTTTTTTTGCATCATCAAACGCGCCAGGCAGCCAGTGCGTGGTTTCAAGCGTGTTGGGTGGCGCGAGCTTTTCGGTGGAGGTCTTTGGGGCAAGGTCGGCCAGCGCATGGTCGATCTTGGGCGACCAAGTCATATCGGGGCAAGGGAGGACTTGAAGGATGGGGAACTGTTGTTGCAGCAACTGCGCCTCAAGTGCCGCGTCTTTGAGCTTCAAGTCCACGATGTAGACGACTTGCAAGGGGGTTTTGCGCGCATCAAAGCTGCGTTTGAAAACGATCAATTGCGCAATGTCTTTTGCTGCGATCTTGAGTGTGCTGAGGAGGTGCTCAATCAGGACCGCTGGGGCATTGGGGTCCAAGGCGTGAACCGCCTGTGTTGTGTCTTGTCCTTCCTGGGGCATGCACGGCGCAGAATGCGCCGCTTGTGCCGAGTCAGAGAGCCACTCGGAGGTGTTCAAGTTTTGCGCATCTCGGCTCCAAATTTGGGCCGAGCCCGGGTGCTCAAAGAGACGCTCAAGGGGAAGTTTGAGTTCTGAAATTCTTAACATGTGAATGTGGCCAGTGGTGATCAGGCAAAACGGTGGGCATGAGAATAGCACGAAAGGTTTTGAGGGACGTTCATGCGCCCTTGTTTTTTTGTTGGCGCCTCAACAGGGCGTTGCATGCCGAGACCCCTCTCAAGGACGTTGTTTTTGCGGTTTTGAGCACAGAAAAAGAAGCCCTCAACGCATCAAAACGCGGTTGGGGCCACAAATGTCTGTGCGACGCGAGATAATACGCCTGTGAAGTTTGCTAGGCCGTCGCTGGCGCGAGAGTGGAAACACTGCGCTGGAGGAACGTCCGGACTGCATAGGACGGCGAAGGAGGTAACACCTCTCCACCGTGAGGTGAGGATCAGAGCAACAGAGACGAGTCGCAAGGTGTTTACACCATGCGGGTGAAACGGGCAATCTCTTCGCGCAGCAATACCAAGTAGGCCTACAAAGGCGTTTTAGGACGCTTTGCTTGTGGTTCCGCGAGTTCTGTAGGCGGGTAGGTAGCACCGAGCCAAGTGGGCGACCCTTGGCCCAGATTAATGACGGTCACGCAAGGCGAAAGCTTTGTGCACAAAATCCGGCGTATCGGCAAACTTCACACTTTTTTGTAGGTCCTTACAACTCAAGCACTTTGCTTGGGTGTTTGAGTTGCTCTTGTGCTGTCAAAGACAACTCAAACCCCAGACCCATCTCGAGCAGTCGCTCGACATGGGCGCTCAAGGACCTCAAGGCGGCGGGCCACACCCGCTCAGGCACATCGTCATAGGCCCTTTTGACCCACGTGGTGAGGTCCCCTTGGGGGTCTAAGCGCAACACTTCTTTGATCTTTGCTTCTCGCTTTAAACGGTGCGCTTTCAAGTTGTCAATGAGATGCACGGGATCAAAAGGCGCGCCAAACGAGTTGCCGAGCACATGGCCGTGGGCGGGCAAGATGAATTCAATTTTTTCACGCACACAAAGCGCTCTGAGCCGATCCAAGGACGCCAAGTACGCATTCATGTTGCCGTCTGGTGGATCGACCACGGTGGTGCTGCCGTTCAAGATGTGGTCACCGCTGAAGAAAAGACCTTCTTCTTCGAGCACCAAACAAATGTGATTGGCGGCGTGTCCTGGTGTGAAGACCACGCGCAGGGTGTGATCGATTTTGGCGCGCTCATCCGTCAAGACCCAGGTGAGCCCATCGGTGCAGGCTTGATCGGGCACAAAGACGCTGTTGGCTCTGGCTGTTGGGGCCGAGGGCAGACCCCAAATGGTGGGCGAGGTGTGCTTGCACATGGCTTGCAGAGGTTTGGCGCCAGGAGAATGGTCTGCGTGGGAGTGTGTGCAGATGATGTGACGAATGTCGCCCGCAGTGGCGTGGCAAATCCGCTCCAAGTGTTCTGCCAATGCAGGCCCCGGGTCGATGACGATGAAGCCACTCTCAGGGGTGCCGACGATGTAGGTGTTGGTGCCCGGACCCGTCATGAGACCCGGGTTGGGCGCGGTGAGTCGGGCCACATTTTTTAAAAGGGCCACCGCACGCTCGCTTTGCCAGTCCAAGTGGTGCTGCACTTGTCCTTCAGGACACACGAGGGCGAGCTCTCCAAAGGCGCTCTCGTGCTCCATGTAGCGGTGTTTCTTGCCCCCCAAAAACCCCGCCCTTGGACAACTTGAAAACCAAGGGGCATTGTGCTTGGTCGCGTTGAGCAGTGCATGGACGCTGTGAATGCCGTGCAAGCGTTCAAGCGTCTTGATGGTGGGGTAGACCAAATGCAGTTGTCCCGCCTGGTGCCTTAGGAGGGCTTCAGATGGGGACAACCAGGTGGGGTCAAACTGTTCCTTCTCATCTGCCGTGGGGTGCAAATCATCGGGGCACTGCGCCACAAAAAAGGGCACGTCAAACCGAATGGGCAAGTCACGGTCGGTGATCCAGTGACAAAGCAAGTGGGGGCTTTCGATGCACAAGGTCCACTTCAAGCGCGAGAGCTGAGGGTAGAGGTCTTCGTGTCGTTTGAGTGTTTCGATTTGAGCCAAGGACAGATGTGCACCCGATTCGTCTTGGATCAAGACCAGACCCAGCTCTTCAAAGCTTTCGCGAAGGGCAGCGCAAATTTGACTCGCCTGAAGAAGGCTCAAGGGGCAATGGGGGTGCAGGGCCAAATAGTGGGTCGCGTGGGTTTCGTCGTCCGGGGCAATTTTGCCGCCAGGAAAGACGTAGGCGCCTGGTGCGAAGCTGGCCTCTTCAGACCTCTTGGTGAGCAAGACTTCAAGGCGGGTGGATTGATCGGGGTTGTGGTGGGTGCGTGCCCAGATCAAGGTCGCGGCCTTGGTGGCTTGAGCGTTGAGAGGCGGGGCATAAAGGTGGTGGATGGGTCTGCTCATGCCCTATTATGCTAAAAAAAACCATTCAAGCGTGGGGACAAAATGCGGGATTTTAAAAACCCCACAGAATGCAACCATAATGGATGGCGTGGGCGCAAAAAAAGAACCAGCGCTGCAAAAGCTGCGCCCTTCATGCTTATAAAAAAACAGACTTTCAAGGTGGACAAAAGATGGTGAACAATTCAAGGGGTGGGACACACCTGCAAGACATGCTGCGCATGGACAAGCGTCGATGGATCAACGTTGCGTTTTGGGGCATGGTGGCCTGTGCGGTGTGGATGGCACCCCAGCATGGATGGGCTCAGGCCTGGCCGAGCAAGCAAGCGATCAAACTGGTGGCGGTGTTTCCGCCAGGCGGCTCGGTCGATCAGGTTGCCAGAATTTTGGCGCAACCTTTGGGTCAACAGTTGGGTCAATCGGTGATCGTGGAGAACAAAGGCGGGGCCTCCGGTACGCTGGGCACGGCGCAGGTGATCAACGCGCCCGCCGATGGCTACACCTTTGCGGTGGTGTTTGATACGCACGGTGTGAACCCCAGTTTGATCCCGTCCTTGCCCTATGACAGCAAGAAGGATTTGATCCCCTTGGTGTTGGTGGGGACTTCACCGATGGTCATTGCCTCCCATGTGGGCTCTGAATTCAAAACGTTTCAAGACGTGATGATGGCCGCAAAAGCCAAGAAAAATGTCAGTTACGGCACCATCGGCAACGGCAGCTTGGGCCATTTGGCCATGTCTTTGCTTGGAAAAAATGCGCAAGTTGAATTCACCCACATTCCCTACAAAGGAGGTGGCCCGTTGATGAACGACGCCATCGCCGGTCATGTGCCTTTGTCCATCGGTTCTGTCTTTGTGACCAAGCCTCACATCGACACCAAGAGAATGCGCCCCTTGGCGGTCACGAGTTCAAAGCGTGCGGCCGATTTGCCCGATGTCCCCACCATTGCAGAAAATGGCTTCCCAGGCTTTGAGGCGCCAGCTTGGTGGGCGGTGTTGGCTTCTGCCAAAACCCCCCCCGAGATTGTGAAGCGGATGAACGAGGAGCTCAACAAAGCGTTGAAGAACCCAGAGATCGCTGCCAAACTGGACGCGCAAGGCATTGACATTGTCGGGGGCAGTGTGGAGCGTGCCAAAGGCTTCATTGAAAACCAAATGGACATTTGGTCCAAAGTGGTGAGGGACAACAACATCAAAGCCGATTGATGCGTGGGTTTTGATTGCGGCGTAGAAAAAAAAGGGGGGACCGTCCATGTGAACGGTCCCCCTTTTTTGTTCTTTTGATGGGTGTTATGCGCCAAAGCGGCGACTTAGGCCTCGGGGTTGACCTCTAGGGCCATCAAAACGCGAGCGACCATGTTGTAGGTGGCAATGGCGGTGGTGAGTTCGACGATTTGAGTCGTGTCAAAGCACTTTTTCATTTCCTCAAACAAAGGGTCTTCAATTTTGACATCCAGGGTGAGTTGGGCCGCGTATTGAATCACCAAGCTCATGGTGGCGTCCAGGGCTGGGTCCTTCACCTCTCGCCTTGCATCTTTGGCCACCACGCGGGCCAGTGCGTCGAGTTCGGCTTGCGTGCCGCCTGCTGTCAAGAAGTCCGGTGCATGGTGCTTGTATTCGTACTGTGCACCTGTGAGCAGGGCCACCGTGCAGATGCCAATCTCTCTGAGTTTGCGACTCGTGCCAAGGCCTGTGCGCACCTCTTTCAAAAAGGTGTTCCAACCTCTGGCGACGGGTTCGCTCCACAAGAGCGTCAAGTCCAAGTTGATGAAGTCGCCGCCCCGCCTGGCCTTGATGGCGTCCACGAGGTCTTTGGGTTGGGGTTTGAGTTCTGGTGTCCAAGCTGGAATGCGCATAGGGGCCGAGCCTTTTAAAAAGATGAAGGACAGGGTGCTTGCCGCCCACAGGCGTGCGTTTGGCCTGCGAAGACCTCGCGCGCAAGGTGGGTGGGCGTGCATTTCGCGTTCCATTGTAAAGCGCAGCGGTGCAGGGGTCAGTCGCCCCGCTTTGCAAAAGCCGCTGAGCCGCGCGCGTGGGTGAATCTAAGGACGACGGGCATTTTTACCTGAAGTCTGACTTGGCACGCAATTTCGAGTTAAAAAAAACGATAATGTCGCCCATGCGGATCCCTTTTACAAAAATGCACGGCACAGGCAACGATTTTGTGGTCATCAATGAAACACAAACGCTTTATGGCCTGCAAACCAAAGATTATCAATTTTTGGCGGACCGACATTTTGGTGTCGGCGCCGATCAAATCTTAAGTGTTCGCTCGTCCCTTGAGGCGGGCATCGATTTTGAATACGTCATTCACAACGCCGACGGCTCCGAGGTTGAACACTGTGGCAATGGCGCGAGATGCTTCTTGCGCTTTGTGCGCGAAGAGGGTTTGAGCCAGAAAAGCCCTTTGGTGGTCAAAGTTAAAAAAGGCATCATCGAGTTGACCGACACGCAAGAGGGGTGGGTCAGCGTTCACATGGGGACCCCTGTGTTTGATGCGCCTCGCGTGCCTTTCGATCCTCAATTCTCTTCGTTGTTGGCCGCCAAAGATGGATTCGAAATTCGAAGAATTGAGTGGGCCGAGCGACAAAAAAATACAATGCCTTTGGCGCATTTTGATTTCTCGGTGGTCTCGATGGGCAACCCACACGCGGTGTGTGTGGTGCAAGATGTGGACGCATTGCCACTGATAGAGATGGGCCCTGCGATTGAGCACCACGCCTCTTTCCCTCAAAGGGTGAATGTGGGTTTCATGCAAGTGCTCTCTCAACACGAAATCAAGCTCAGGGTGTTTGAGCGCGGCTCGGGGGAAACATTGGCCTGTGGCACAGGGGCTTGTGCCGCAGTGGTCAGTGGCATTGCAAGGGGTTTGCTGGCGTCCCCCGTCACGGTTCACGCAAGAGGGGGTCGCTTGGAGATTGAGTGGGACGGCTCCTATAGGGATGCCAGCAAAGGCTTGGCAAGCGATGTGGTTTTAACCGGTCCTGCGCAGACCGTTTTCAAAGGCGAATTGGATATTCAATGACACAGATCAACCCCATCACACCCATCACGGAGGACGATATTGCCAACTTTTTGGTCAATACACCAGACTTCTTTTTGCGCCACGCTGAGGTGCTCGCCCAGGTGAGAATTGTGAGCCCGCATGGTCAACGTGCAGTCAGTTTGCAAGAGCGCCAGGCCGACATGCTCAGAGAAAAAATCAGAGCGCTTGAGACCCGTCTCATGGAGATGATTCGAAACGGCAATGAGAATTTAATTCTGACAGACCGACTTCACCGGTGGGCCAAAAACTTGTTGATGGTGACCCATCCTGTGGCTTTGCCGCAAACCATTTTGATGGAAATACAGCAGCAGTTCATGGTCCCGCAAGTCGCCATGAAATTGTGGCATGTGAGAGAAGAGTTTGCTGAGTTGCCGTTTGCTCAAGGGGTCAGCGCCAGTGTGAAAGATTTTGCATGCACACTCAAGCAACCCTATTGCGGCCCCAATTCGGGTTTTGAGGCCATTTCGTGGCTCGAAGACGCCAAAGCGGTTCAATCCATTGCCATGGTCAATTTAAGGCCCCTGAAAATGGCGGGCCATCATGCCCCTCCTGTTGGCCAGACGGGCCAAGACGCCATCCCTTCGGACCCTTCTGTGCCCATGACGTCTGTGTCATTGAGCCGTGAGGAGCCACGGATCGAATCGTATGGGCTCTTGGTGCTCGCTTCTCCAGACCCCCAGCGTTACCACGCAGGGATGGGCACCGACTTCTTGGAGCGCATTGGTGAATTGGCCAGCGCTGCTTTGATGCAATTGTGGCTTCACTAGACCCGTCCCCAACTGAAAAAGTGCACTCGCCTTTGATGGCGGACCCGTGGCTCAAGGCCTATTTGGACCATGTGCGGTTTGAAAAGCGCTTGGCCCAAAGAACTTGTGCCTTGTACGCGTTGGATTTGACCAAATTGGCAAGCCTTGCCGAGGGCCTTGGCTTGACTTGGGCGGGCATACAGTCGCACCACATTCGCCTGTGGATTGCGGGCATGCACCAGCAGCACAGGAGCGGTCGAGGGATCGCCTTGATCTTGTCGGGCTGGCGAGGCTTTTTTGCTTGGTGTTGTCGTGAAGGACACTTGATCGCCAACCCAGTGCTCGGCATCAGGGCGCCCAAGTCACCTAAACCGCTCCCCAAGGCCTTGAATGTGGACCAAGCGGTCCAGTTGGCCGACTTCAAGGGGGTTGGCCATGCAAGCCTGCGTGAGGGCGCAAAAGCCGAAGCGCAGTGGTTGGAGGCCAGAGACGCCTTGGTGGTGGAGCTTTTGTATGGCAGTGGTCTTCGCGTTGGGGAGTTGGTGGGGCTGGATGTTCAAGCGACAGATGCCGCGCGAGGGTGGATCGATGCGCAAGAAAGCATGGCCTTTGTTCTGGGCAAGGGCAGCAAGCGCAGGAGCACGCCCGTGGGACAAAGTGCTTTGAATGCGCTTGCTGCATGGTTAAGGGTGCGAACCCGGTATTTAAAGGCCGGTGCAACCGAACCGCCGGCCTTGCTGTTGGGTCGCAACGCAACGCGTTTGTCGGCGCAAGCCATTTGGCAGCGCTTGCGCTTTCGTGCGCAGCAAGCGGGGCTACAAACGCCCGTGCATCCCCATATGCTCAGGCACTCTTTTGCAAGCCATTTGCTCCAATCGAGTGGCGACTTGCGAGGCGTGCAAGAGCTTCTCGGGCATGCCAACATCAGCACCACTCAGGTATATACTCGTTTGGACTACCAGCATCTTTCAAAAATTTACGATCAAGCGCACCCGCGCGCCAAACGAAAAGATCCCAAGTAAGCGCTCTCCAGGGCGCGAATTTGAAGCTCTTTGGCACCGAACCCTTTTGCGACACCCCTTATGAAAACACTCAGACTTAGAGAGGGCAAAGAGAGATCTTTGCTTCGAGGACACCCTTGGCTATTTGACTCGGCCATTGCCAAAGGGGGGGCGGACGCTGGGGAGACCGTGCGCGTGGAGTCGTCACAAGGGGCGTTCTTGGCCTGGGCGGCGTTCAGTCCTGCTTCAAAAATCAAAGCGCGCGTATGGAGTTTTGATGAGTCGCAAAGAATTGACGAGGACTTCCTCGATGGCTTGGTTCAAAAAGCGGTTCAAAGCCGACTTCTTTTTCAGATTGAATCGAGTGGTGTGAGACTCGTGCATGGGGAGTCGGATGGTTTGCCCGGTTTCATTGTGGACCAGTATGGCGACACCCTCGTGCTGCAAGTGCTCAGTTGTGGGGTCGAGCGCTTCAAGTCCGTGTTGGTCAAGTCCTTGATGAAGCACACGGGTGTGGAGCGCGTCTTTGAGAGATCGGACACCCAGGCCAGGACCTTGGAGGGCTTGCCACCCAGCACGGGATGGCTTGAACACCCGAACGCAGAAAAAAAGACCCGTCTTCAAATCAGTGAGCACCAGTGGGTGCTTAATTTAGATATTGAGCAAGGGCACAAGACGGGCTTTTATTTGGATCAAAGAGCGTCCAGAAGGCGATTTGCCGATTACGCGCAGCGCATGGCCTTTGAAGAGGTGCTCAACTGTTTTAGTTACACGGGCGGCTTCAGTGTGGCGGCGCTGACCGGCATGAGAAGCGCAGGCGTGTTGCCCAAGGCGGGACATGTCTTGAGCATCGATTCTTCAGCCAGTGCGCTTGAGATGGCCCAGAGCAATCTGCGTGACAATGGGTTTGATGCGGCTCACTACACCATGATGGACGCCGATGTGAATCAGTCTTTGAGAAGTTTTCTACAAGAACAAAGACAGTTTGATGCGATCGTGCTCGACCCCCCCAAATTTGCGCCGTCCCAAGCCCACGTGGAGCGCGCGGCGCGAGCATACAAAGACATCAACCGCTTGGCGCTGCAGCTCTTGCGACCTGGCGGTGTGTTGTTCACCTTCAGCTGCTCGGGGGGTGTTTCAGCGGAATTGTTTCATAAAATAGTGGCCTCAGCGGGAGCGGACGCCCACGTGGACGGCTTTATCGCCGAGCGGCTTCAAGGGGCCATGGATCATCCCATGACCTTGAACTTCCCCGAAGGGGATTACTTAAAAGGTTTGGTCGTCATTCGAAAGTGATATGCTTGGGCGTTTTTCTGCTGTTTCTAGCGAGAAAAGTTCAGCTTTGGCATTGAATTTGCCCTCCAACGCCCCCATTTGATTTTTTTGATATTTTGTAGAAAGTATGTCTCCCATGTTAATTCCAGCAACCATCCTGACCGGCTTTTTGGGTTCAGGTAAAACGACTTTGTTAAAACGTGTCTTGTCCGAGGCCCATGGACAAAAGATTGCGGTGATTGAAAACGAGTTTGGTGAAGAAAACATTGACAACGATATTTTGGTGCTTGAGAGCGAAGAGCAAATCATTCAAATGAGCAACGGCTGCGTGTGTTGCACGATTCGAGAAGATTTGAGAACGACTTTGACGGAGCTGGCAGAAAAGAAAAGAAAGGGAGAGCTCAATTTTGATCGCGTGGTCATTGAGACCACGGGACTGGCCGATCCCGGTCCCGTTGCGCAAACGTTCTTCATGGACGACCAAATTGCTGAGAGTTATTTGCTCGACTCGATTTTGACCTTGGTGGACGCCAAACACGCGGCCCAACAACTCAACGACCGTCAAGAGGCTCGTCGACAAGTGGGCTTTGCAGATCAAATCTTCATCAGCAAAACCGATTTGGTGACGCCTGAGTCGCTCGATGCCTTGCAGCACCGCTTAAAGCACATGAATCCAAGAGCGCCGCAAAAGGCGGTTCACTTTGGCGAGGTGTCCATTGATGAGGTGTTTGATTTGAAGGGGTTCAACTTGAACGCCAAGTTGGACATTGATCCGGATTTCTTGAGCGACAACGATCATGCGCACCACGAGCACGGCGAGCATTGCGATCACCCCTCGCATCAACACGCCAGTCACGAAGAGGAACACGCACACCATGACCACGAGCATGGTGAGCACTGTGACCATCCCTCACACCATCACGGCCACCACCACCATCACGACGATGACGTCAAGAGTTTTGTCTTTAAATCCAATCGCGCGTTTGATCCCGCGAAGCTTGAGGACTTCTTGGGTGCCATTGTCAATATTTATGGCCCCAAAATGTTGCGCTACAAAGGCGTTTTGAACATGAAGGGGACCGATCGCAAGGTGATCTTCCAGGGCGTGCATCAGTTGATGGGCAGTGATTTGGGACCTCAATGGGGCAAAGACGAGGTTAAAAACAACAAAATGGTCTTTATTGGGATCGATTTGCCCAGAGATATTTTCCTCCAAGGCTTAGAACAGTGCTTAGTATGAGTACAATCCGCGCGCAAAGCAGAACTTTCCTGGGGACGCACTGGGCGCCAGGATCAAAGGTTTTGTTCAGGTAATTTTGTTCGGATGATAAGAGTCGGTGGCGCCAAGGCCAAGTTGCCTTTGGCCACCTCTTTGAGGAGACAATATGAAAAAATCTAGTGCAAAACCCAAGGCTCGCTCAACCCCTGTGAAGGCGGCGCCTGCTAAAAAAGCAGTGCCAGCCCAGGCCGTCAAAAAAGGGGTGAAAGCCCCCCAGCCGGTCGCTAAAAAAGCCGTCAAAGTTGCGGCAAAAGCAAAGCCCAAAGCCCCCTCAAAACCCACCTCGAAAGCTCCGATCAAAACAACTCCCAAAGCGGCCGTTAAAAAGCCCACAAAACCCGCTGTCAAGGCCAAGCCTGTTGCCAGTCAAAAAGTGGTCCAAAAGGCGGCTAAAAAACCCGTCAAGGCACCCGTCAAATCTGCTGTAAAAGCACCCGCTAAAAAGGCCTTGCCGGTCAAGGCTGCGCCCAAAGCGCAAAAACCCATCAAGGCCGCTGTCAAAGCCGCGGCCCAAAAAACGCCCGTTAAAGTGCCTGTCAAGGTTGTGGCCAAAGCAGCCCCAAAAGCAGCCCCAAAAGCAGCTCCAAAAGCAGCTCCAAAAGCAGCTCCAAAAGCAGCTCCAAAAGCAGCTCCAAAAGCCCCCGTCAACGCCTCGGTGAAAGCACCTGCCAAATCGGTGGCCAAGGCACCTCAGACCGCCCCTTTGAAAGAGCTCGCCAAGCCCGATGCCCACGCATTGGCCGCTCAAGCGCTCTTGCAAAAAAAGCACGAAAACCATCAACCGGTTGTGGCTGGGCAATCCATTGCGCAACCGCAATCGAAAAAATCTTCCCGAGGCGCAAAAGCCGCCTCCATGGTTCCTCCTCCCCCAGTGGCGGTGGTGTCCAACAACGCTGCCAAGTCCAGCTTTGGGCCATCCACCACACCTTCCCTTCCTTCGGTGATACCCGTGACCCCTAAAAAAGACAGTAAATTGGCCAACAATTGGAAAAACAAACCCGTCGATCAATTGAGCGACGCAGAAATTTTGTCCATGCCAGACACCGAGTACATGAATGACACGCAGATGGCGTTCTTTAGGCTCAAATTGGTGGGCTTGAAAAAAGATATTTTGGCCAATGCAGGCCAAACGACTGAGAATTTGCGCGAGGAAACGGTGGTTGTGCCCGACCCCGCCGACCGTGCCACGATTGAAGAGGAGCATGCGCTCGAACTCAGAACCCGTGACCGCGAGAGAAAACTGCTCAAAAAGATTGAGCAATCCATTCACCGCATCGATGGGGGTGACTATGGTTACTGCGATGAAACTGGGGAAGCCATCGGTGTCGGTCGCTTGCTCGCACGACCCACGGCAACGCTTTCTTTGGAGGCGCAGCAACGTCGCGAACTCAAACAAAAGATGTTTGGTGACTGATGGTTTGCACTGTGGCCCGGTGTTTTGTCTGGCCCGCTCGCTTCTCTAGGCCTTGTGACCGATGGGTTCAAGGCCTTTTTTTCATGCAGGGCCCTGACAAGCTTTGCCGACAGAGCGCTCAGGCGCACACCCCTCCTCAATGCGTGGGCGCACCCTGTGTTTGAAATCGTTGAAGTTTCAAATCCTTGAATCAAACAACGTGGGCCGGCATGTTGAGCGCACCCTTTCAAAGCCTGCGTGAGCGATGTTTGTCCTGTGCCCATGCTTGGCAAAGCAACGCGCTCACACAGCCCTTGGGTGCGATTGGCCTGGTTTGAACGGTGAAAATCTTTTTGCCAAGCAGTCCGGCAAAAAAATATGTAAAAAAAAGTTTAAGTTAAGGCGTCACCTTCAGATAGTTGGCTAAGTCTTTGATTTTTGACAATAATTAGCTTAAAAATAATCTCCAAAAGACGCCTAAGTCATTGATTTCATTGAAAAAACTTGACTCTAGCGCTTGCGCAACGCAAAAATCCTGATACAGTGCAATTAAGTGCAAAATAGTGGTAAAAAGTGCAATCTTTTGACCGCTGCTTTTTGCATGCCCACGCGTGTTCGTCATCAAGGATATTTTTTGTGTTTCAAGGTGCTTCTTCATTAACGCTTGACGGCAAAGGTCGCTTGTCTGTTCCGACAAGGTACAGGGACGTTTTGCTGGCGAATGCAAAGGGTCAACTGACCATCACAAGGCATCCGCATGGCTGCTTGATGATGTTTGAGCGCCCCGAGTGGGAGCACTTTAGGCAGCGCATTGCCCAACTGCCCATGAGCGCGCAGTGGTGGAAGAGAATTCTATTGGGCAACGCCATGGACGTCGACATGGATGGCACCGCCAGGGTGCTCTTGTCGCCTGAGCTCAGAGCGGCTGCGGGTTTGCAAAAAGAAATCATGATGCTTGGCATGGGCAACCATTTTGAAATTTGGGACAAAGCGGCCTACGAAACGCAAGAGGCGCTTGAGATGCAAAAAGACATGCCCGATGTGTTCAAAGAATTTTCATTCTGAAGAAAAATGGAAGACACAGAATGGACGCACACCACGGTTTTACTGCAAGAGGCCGTCAACGCGCTGCTTCAAGATGGGCCCGGTTGCTATGTGGATGCAACCTTTGGTCGTGGGGGGCATTCAAGACGGATATTGAATCAACTTCACCCCCAGGGGCGCCTCATCGCGTTCGACAAAGATCCGGAGGCGGTGACGGCCGCGCAAGCGATTCAAGACGAGCGTTTCAGCATCCGCCACCAAGGCTTTACACACATTGGCGACTTGCCCAGGCAAAGCGCAGCAGGGGTCTTGATGGACCTCGGCATCAGTTCCCCTCAGATCGACAACCCCGCCAGAGGATTCTCCTTTCGGGCCTCTGGCCCCTTGGACATGCGCATGGACCCAAGCAAAGGCGAATCGGTGAAGGACTGGTTGGCAAGGGCAGATGAACAAGAAATCAAAGAGGTCATAAAAGAGTATGGAGAAGAACGGTTTGCTTTATCGATTGCAAAGGCGATTGTTGCTCGCCGACAAGAACGCGGCGTTCCTCAAACCACCACAGAATTGGCCCAACTCGTGGCTGGCGCGGTCAAAACCCGCGAGTCGGGCCAGGACCCTGCAACGCGCACATTTCAGGCTTTTCGGATTTTCATCAATCGTGAGCTTGAAGAGTTGCAACAAGCGCTAGAGGCCAGTTTAGAAGTGCTTCAACCCGGGGGTCATTTGGTGGTCATCAGTTTTCATTCTTTGGAGGACAGGATAGTGAAGCAATTCATTGCCAAGCACTCAAAGGAGCAGTTTGATCGACGTGCTCCTTTTGCGCGTCCCCAAGAGATGGCCTTCAAAAGCATTGCCCGCGTCAAGCCCTCAGAAGATGAGATCTTCAAAAATCCAAGAAGTCGCAGTGCCATCATGCGTGTCGCTCAACGCCTGGGTTCAAGCGCCGAGGTGTCGCCATGACCCGTTTGAATGTCTTGCTTTTGTCGATGGTGATGTTCACGGCCTTTTACTTGGTTCGAACGCAATACGACTCAAGGCGTTTGTACACCGAGTTTGATCACGCGCGCTCAGAGGCCAGGAAGATCGATTTGGAAAAAGAGCGTTTGGAGGTCGAGAGGCGCTCCCAAGGAACGTCCCTTCGTGTGGAAAAAGTGGCCAAAGAGCAGTTGCACATGAAAAGTGTCACGCCCGCCATCACGCAGTATGTGTTGAACCCCGTGGAGTTGCAAGACGTCAAGGTGCAAGAGGCCAAGTTGGACATGCGAGCCCATGAAGGCAACAAAATTCAAAACAAAGTAGACGCTGGTCTTGGCGCGCCCTCGCAAAACATTGCAGGAGCTGCAACGCCATGAGCCGACGAAGCGTTCAGTACACCTCTAGCCCCTTGCTTGCGAGCAAGACGCCCATCTGGCGCAGTCAGTTCATTGTGGCTGCCATTGCGCTTGGGTTTTTGGGCTTGGTGGTTCGAGCCGCTTACGTGCAGGTCATTGACAACGCATTCTTCAAACGACAAGGCACGGTGCGATTTGTCCGCTCCGTGGACATCCCCGCAGATCGAGGCAAGATATTGGATCGCAATGGGGCCATTTTGGCGTCCAGTGTGTCCATGCCCAGCATCTTTGCAAGCCCCGAGGAAATTGATCGCGATCCGGTCAAAATAAAAGCCTTGGCCAAAGCGGTTGACATGCCGCTTGCAGAGTTGCAGGCAAAAATCAAGAATGAAGAAAAAGGCTTTGTTTGGCTCAAAAGAATGGTGGATGAGTCGGTTGAGCAACAAGTCAGAGATTTAAAGATCAAAGGGGTTGGGGTTCGCAAAGAGTACAAGCGCATCTACCCAGAGGGTGAGGCTGTGGCGCATGTCGTGGGGTTCACCAACATTGAAAATGAGGGCCAAGAAGGTGTGGAGCTCACCTTCGAGAAAGAGTTGACGGGAAGAAATGGATCCAGGCGCGTGATCAATAACCGCTTGGGTCAAGCGGTGGAAGACATGGGCGAGATCAGAGCGCCCGTGGATGGCCAGGACCTGCAGTTGAGCATTGACAGCAAGATTCAGTACTTTGCCTACCAAAAACTCAAAGAAGCGGTGATTGACAACAAGGCGAGTGCAGGCAGTGTGGTGGTCTTGGATGTGAACACGGGAGAGGTGTTGGCCCTTGGAAATTATCCAAGCTTTGTGCCCAACAACCGTGTCAATTTGAACGGTGGACAACTCAGAAACCGAGCCTTGACCGATACGTTTGAGCCGGGGTCCACCATGAAGCCTTTCGTGGTGGGCTTGGCCTTAGAGCGCGGTATTGTGCACCCTGAGACCATCATACAAACGGGCGGCGGCAAGTACAACTTGTATGGGCACACCATCAGTGACTCCTCCGCACACGGTGCGATCAGTGTCAATGAGGTGATTCAAAAATCAAGCAACATTGGAACGGTCAAAATCTCATTGCAAATGCAACCCAAGGATTTGTGGGAGATTTTCACGCAAGTCGGCTTTGGTCAAAAACCACAGGTGCCATTTCCTGGCGCCGTCAGTGGAAAGTTGAGGGCCTACAAAACGTGGCGACCCATTGAGCAAGCCACCATGTCCTATGGCTATGGTTTGTCGGTGAGTTTGTTTCAGTTGGCGCATGCCTACACCATCTTTGCAAGAGAGGGGCAACTCATTCCCGTTTCTTTGTTGAAGAAAGAAGAGCGCGTCGAGGGTGTCAAAGTCATCGGTGCGCAATATTCGGACGAAATTCGAAGCATGCTGCACATGGTCACGGGGCCGGGTGGCACAGCCCCCAAAGCACAGACCATGGGCTACTCCGTCGGTGGTAAAACGGGCACCGCACACAAGGTGGAAGGTGCCGGTTACGCGGGTCACAAATACAGGGGATTTTTTGTGGGCATCGCACCCATTGAGAAGCCTCGCATTGTGGTGGCGGTCATGATCGATGAGCCCACCAATGGACGCTATTTTGGGGGCGATGTGGCGGCCCCCGTGTTCAGTCAAACGGTGCAACAAACCTTGCGGGTGATGGGCATTCAACCCGACATGTCTGTCAAGCCTCAAGTGGTGGCCAAAGCGGAAGTGGAGTCCTTTTGATGAAAAGACTTCATACCCCACTTGATGTCAAGCAATGGCTTGAAGAGATTTCAACTTTCTCAAATGAGCAGCGCACGGGTGAAAGCACCCGTGGTCAATTGCGCACCGATAGCCGTCAAGTCCAAGCGGGCGATGTCTTCATGGCCTATCCTGGCAAGTCGCACGATGCGCGCCAATTCGTCCAGACTGTTTTGGACCAGGGTGCGCGTGCTTGCTTGGTCCAGGGGGACGACGACGCAGTCTCCAGCAACGCCATGTGGATGAGCGCTTGGGGCAAGGACCCCCGGGTGGCCCTGTACCCCCATTTAAAGGCTGAGCGCGGCCTTCTTGCAAGTGCTTACTATGAGTGCCCCAGTGAGCACATCAAGGTCTCGGCCATCACGGGCACGAACGGAAAGACCACCTGCGCTTGGTGGTTGACCCAGGCTTTGGCTCAACTGGGCTGTAAAAGCGCAATGGCCGGTACCTTGGGGCAAGGGGTGTTCAAGCTCGCGAGCCAAACGATTGAACCCGTCGAGTCCTTGAAGGCCGCATCTTCTCCCCTCACAACGATGGAAGCCGTGGAGCTTCAACAGCATTTGCGAGCTTGGGCCGATCATGGGGTCACGCACTTGTGCATAGAGGCCTCTTCCATTGGTTTGCAAGAAGGACGCATGCAGGGCACCCATATTGAAGTGGCGGTGTTCACCAATTTCACGCAAGACCATTTGGACTATCACATGACCATGGATGCGTATTGGGCCGCCAAAGAGATCTTGTTTGATCGCATGCGGCCAAGGGTCAGTGTGATCAACTTGGACGACGAAAGAGGGCGGGCTTTGTATGCAAGGCACAAAGAGAGCCGCAAAGGCGTGCTGGGTTACAGCTGCGACGTCAAGCGCCACAAGGATGCAGACCTTGGCGCGAGAAACATCCGCACAGTAACAGGCCGACAAGCGCTTCTGGGCGACGTGTTCTCAAAAGCCGCCTTGTCATTTGATGTGGTGTACCAAGGCCGCTCGCACGCCTTTGTTTTGGGGGTGCTTGGGGATTTCAATGTGAGCAACTTCTTGGCCGTCCTTGGCAGTTTGCTCGCACTTGGACATCCGCTTGAGGCCGCCATGAACGCCTGTGCCAAACTCACGCCACCCCCAGGGCGCATGCAGACCTTGGATCTTGCACACGCCCCGATGGTGGTCATCGATTATGCGCACACGCCAGATGCCATTGAAAAAGCGCTCCTGTCTTTGAAGACCCTGACCCACGAATTGGGTGGACAGTTGTGGTGTGTGATGGGCTGTGGTGGCGATCGAGACCCAAGCAAGCGCGCTTTGATGGGTGCGAAAGTGGAGGCGTTGGCCGATCGTGTGATGCTGACCTCAGACAATCCTCGAAGCGAGGACCCCGTGCGCATCATTGCTCAAATCAAAGAGGGCTTTCAAAAGAAGCTGACACCGATGGTTCGAGTTGATCGATCAGAGGCCATCGTGCAAGCCATTGAAGAGGCTTCGATCAACGATGTGATTTTAATTGCTGGCAAGGGGCATGAGAGCTACCAAGAGATCCAGGGCGTGAGGCGCGCATTTTCAGATCAGGGCGTTGCGCTTGAGGCATTAAAGAACAAAAGCCAAGCCGCTTCAAAAGGGGTCGCACATGTCAACTGATTCGCAGTTGCTCACACCCGGCGCATCCCCTGCATCGATACCCATGCAGTTGCGGGCGAAGCAAGTCATGACTTGGCTAGAGGCCGATGAAAGTCT